>NZ_QURO01000004.1:1200000-1535000 GCF_003426945.1 Thermus sediminis | reverse complement strand
GAGAGGAGGTGAGGGCCTCCTTGATCCAGGAAAAGAGGGCCTTGGCCTCCCCCTCGGCCAGCTTCAGGGCCACGTTCCCGGTGAAGCCGTCGGTGACCACCACCTCGGTGGTGCCCAGGAAGATGTCCCGGCCCTCCACGTTGCCCCAGAAGCGCTGGGGAAAGGCCTTTTTGAGCAAAGGGTAGGCCTCGAGGACGAGGGCGTTCCCCTTCCCCTCCTCCTCGCCGATGGAGAGGAGGCCCACCTTAGGGGCCAAGACCCCGCTCGCCTCGGCGTAGGCCAGGCCCATAGCAGCGAACTGCACCAAGAAGCCAGGGCGGCAGTCGGCGTTGGCCCCCCCGTCCAGGAGGAAGGTGCGACCCTTCTGGCTCGGAAACTCCACCAACAGGGCAGGCCTTTCCACCCCCCTCGCCCGGCCCAGGGTGAAGAGGGCGGCGGCCATGGTGGCCCCGGTATGGCCCATGGAGACCACCGCCGCCACCTCCTTCCGCTTCAGGAGGTCCATGGCCACGGCGATGGAGCTCTGGGGGCGCCTGCGCACCTCGGTGGCGTGCTCCTCCATGCGGATCTGATCGGGGGCGTGGACCATGGGGAGGTCCCCTCCATTTTGGGAAAGCTCCGCCTTGAGGGTAGCCGCCTCCCCCACCAGGACCACCTCCACCCCCTCCCGGGCCGCCAGGAGGGCCCCCCGGACGGTCGCCTGGGGGGCCCGGTCCCCCCCCATGGCGTCCAGGGCGATCCTCATGCGTTAGGGGGAAGGTGCTTCCCTATTTTGGCCTGGAAGTTGCGCTTAGACTGGGCCCCCACCAGGACCTCCACGGGCTGGCCGTTCTTGAAGAGGATGACCGTGGGGATGCTCATGACCCTATAGCGCATGGCCGTCTTGGGGTTCTCGTCCACGTCCAGCTTGGCCACCAGGAGCTTCCCCTCATACTCCTTGGCCAGCTCCTCGAGGATGGGGGCGACCATCCGGCAGGGAGCGCACCACTCCGCCCAGAAGTCCACCAAGACCAAGGGGTGGCCGCCTAAGGTCTCGTCAAAGTTGGCGTCGGTAACCTCGATGGGCTTCGCCATACCCCTTCACTCTAAAGCAAAACCCCCGGGGCATAAACCCCGGGGAACCCCCTTGGGGTTAGCGCCTCTTCCTTCCGCCCTTTTTGCCCTTGCCGCCACCAAAGCCCCCCGTACCCCTGAGGAAGCTCTTCAGCTTGTTTTCAAACTCAGGGGCCTGCTTGGGGAGCCGCCTGGGCCTGGGGGGCGGCCCCCCTTCGGGGGCTGGGGTCAGGTCCTTGATGGAAAGGTCCAGACGGCCCTTGGGATCCCGGCCCTTCACCATGACCTGCACGATGTCCCCCTCGTTGAGGAAGTCCCGGACGTTCCTCACGAACTCGTGGGCGATCTGGGAGATGTGGACCAGGCCCTGCTCGCCGCCCGGGAGCTCCACAAAGGCGCCAAAATCCGTCACCCGCACCACGCGGCCCTCTACGATGCTTCCCGCTTCTAGCTCCACTTTCCTTCTCCTCGCGCGGACTTGCCCGCGATGCCCCCACTATAGCACAAGGGGCCGGACCCCCGAGCGGTCCAAGGGGGCGAGGAGCTCCCGGAAGGTCTGGCCCAAGAGGGGGTGGCGCCCCTCAGGGACCAGGTCCAGGAGGGGCACCAAGACGAAGGCCCGCCCGTGCAGGCGGGGGTGGGGCACCTCGAGGTCCCCCTCCTTCAGGACCAGGTCCCCGTAGAGGAGGAGGTCCAGGTCTAGGGTCCTCGGGCCGAAGCGCTCCCGGCGCTCCCGTCCCAGGGCCTTTTCTATGCGGAGCATCTCGGAGAGAAGGGCCTTTGGGGCAAGCCCCGTCTCCAGCTCCGCCACCAGGTTGAGGTAGAGGGGCTGGGGCGGGCCCACGGGGTCGGTCTCGTAGATGGGGGAAATCCGTAGAAGCTGGGTCTGGGGCAGGCGGGAGAGGGCGGATAGCCCCAGGAGGAGGTGGGCCGCCCGGTCCCCCAGGTTGCTTCCCAGGCCCACGTAGGCGCGCACGGGGGCATTCTATAGGGGGAAGACCAGGACGAAGCGGGGGGCGATGACACCTAGGGCCATGATCGCCTCTGGCACGACGGGGACTTCTAGACGCAACTGGCCCTCGAGGGCCTCCCCCAAGGGGAAGCGGTAACCCACATAGAAGGTGGGCCATAGGGGCCTATCCCAGAGGCCACCAAAACCCACCCCGCCCCCCAGCAAAAAGCGATCCAGGTACACGTGGACCCCCGCGCCCGGGGAACGCAACCAGACCCGGAACCAAAGGGCCCAGGAGCCCTGTTCATAGGCTAGACCCAGCGCCGGCCTGCCACCCCAGTTGGGCATCGTATCCACAAAAACCCTAAAGGGGTTATTGGAACCACTCGTGGGGGTGTAAACTTCCCTACCCGACAGGTAGTAGCGAAGGCCCAGCCCTGCCCTGGCTCCTGCGGGACCATAGAAGGGTTCCAGCGCCTCTAGGAAGAGGGCCCACCGGTCCCCCAGGTAGGCTTCCAAACCCACCACGGCGGAGGCGGCCACCTGCAGGGGAGCATAAACGGGCTCCGGCTGGGGTAGATACCCCCCTTCCAACTGCACTCCCCCGTAATAGGCTCCGGGAAAGCCCAGGAGGGAGAAGAGGAGGGGATCAATAGGGTTCACCGGTCCGCTACGGCGTAGGTATAGGCGCACGCTCCACTCCCCTTCCCCGTCTAGGCCTGCACTCCACCAAAGACCAGAGGGCAAGGCTTGGCCGTAGCTGAGGAGGTGGCGGTCTTCCCCGCTTAGCCCCAGGAAGGACTGGGCGTTAGCGGGTAGGAGCAAGAATAGAAAGACAACAAGTTTCCGCATGGTTCCAGTTTGCCCGTATTGACACGCTCCCGTCAACCCCCCTACCCTTAGGGGGAGATGGGCCCTTGGGGCAAAACCTGAGCCCGGCCTGGGAAGCCCCGCTTCCCGGGCAGGCCCGGGGGCTTTTCTTTTAGGAGGTGGCCCGTGGAAAGCGTGCTGACGGACTGGCAAGCCCTCTTGGAGGCGGAGAAGACCCTGGACACCGGGGTCTACACCAAGCACGACCTCCTCCTGGTCCGGGGCCAGGGGGCCAGGGTCTGGGACGCCGAGGGGAACGAGTACATAGACTGCGTGGGCGGGTACGGGGTGGCCAACCTGGGCCACGGCAACCCCGAGGTAGTGGAGGCGGTGAAGCGCCAGGCGGAAACCCTCATGGTCACGCCCCAGACCCTGCCCACCCCCATGCGGGGGGAGTTCTACCGGACCCTGGTCTCCCTGCTTCCCGCGGAGCTCAACCGGGTTTTCCCGGTGAACTCCGGCACCGAGGCCAACGAGGCCGCCCTCAAGTTCGCCCGGGCCCACACCGGGAGGAAGAAGTTCGTGGCCGCCAAGCGGGGCTTCTCGGGGAGGACCCTGGGAAGCCTCTCCGTGACCTGGGAGCCCAAGTACCGGGAGCCCTTCATCCCCCTTATAGAGCCCGTGGCCTTCATCCCCTACAACGACGTGGAGGCCCTAAAGGAGGCCGTGGACGAGGAGACGGCGGCGGTGATCCTCGAGCCCGTCCAGGGGGAAGGGGGGGTGCGCCCGGCCACGCGGGAGTTCCTGGAAGCTGCCCGGGAGATCACCTGGAGAAAGGGAGCCCTCCTTATCCTGGACGAGATCCAGACCGGAATGGGCCGCACGGGCCGGCGTTTCGCCTTTGAGCACTACGGCATCGTACCCGATATCCTCACCCTGGCCAAGGCCCTGGGGGGCGGGGTCCCCATCGGGGCCGCGGTGATGAGGAAGGAGGTGGCGGAGAGCATGCCCAAGGGCGGCCACGGCACCACCTTCGGGGGGAACCCCCTGGCCATGGCCGCGGGGGTGGCCGCCCTGCGCTACCTGGAAAGGACGAGGCTCTGGGAAAGGGCGGCGGAGCTGGGTCCATGGTTCATGGAGAGGTTGCGGGAAATCCCCTCGCCCAAGATCCGGGAGGTGCGGGGCCTGGGGCTCATGGTGGGGCTGGAGCTCAAGGAGAAGTCCGCCCCCTACATCCAGAGGCTGGAGAGGGAACACCGCGTCCTCACCCTGCAGGCGGGGCCCACGGTGATCCGCTTCCTGCCGCCTTTGGTCATTGAGAAGGAGGACCTAAAGCGGGTGGTGGAAGCGGTGCGGGCGGTCCTCACAGAATGAGCATGGGTACCCTGGACCCGGTGGAGTTCCTAAGGGGGGCCCTGGAGATCCCTTCCCCCTCGGGGGAGGAGCGCCTGGTGGCCGAGTACCTGGCGGAGGGCATGGCCAAGCTGGGGATGAGGGCCTTCGTGGACGAGGCGGACAACGCCCGGGGGCAGATCGGCCAGGGCCCCATCCAGGTGGTCCTCCTGGGGCACATAGACACCGTGCCTGGGGTGATCCCGGTGCGCCTACAAGACGGCAAGCTCTTCGGCCGGGGAGCGGTGGACGCCAAGGGTCCCTTCGTGGCCATGATCTTCGCCGCCGCCTCCCTTCCTGAGGAAACCCTAGACCGCCTCACCCTGCACCTGGTGGGAGCCACAGAGGAGGAGGTGCCGAGCTCCAAGGGGGCCCGCTTCGTGGCGGGGCGGCTCAGGCCAGACTACGTGGTCATCGGCGAGCCCTCGGGTTGGGAAGGCATCACCTTGGGGTACAAGGGGAGGCTTCTGGTGAAGGTGCGGCGGGAGAAGGACCAGTTCCACTCCGCCCACCACGAGCCCAACGCCGCCGAGGAACTCATCAGCTACTTCGTGGCCATCAAGGCCTGGGCCGAGGCCATGAACGTGGGCCAGAAGGCCTTTGACCAGGTGCAGTACACCTTAAGGGACTTCCGGGTCCACCCGGCAGAGCTGAAGCAGGCCGCGGAGATGTTCTTTGACCTAAGGCTTCCCCCCAGGCTTCCCCCGGAGGAGGCCATCCGCCACCTCACCGCCTACGCCCCCCCCACCTTGGAGCTGGAGTTCTTTGGCCGGGAGATCCCCTACCTGGGCCCCAAGGACACCCCCCTGACCCGGGCCCTGCGCCTTGGGATTAGGAAGGCGGGAGGCAGGCCGGTCTTCAAGCTGAAGACGGGGACGAGCGACATGAACGTCCTGGCCCCCCACTGGAAGGCGCCCATGGTGGCCTATGGGCCTGGGGACTCCACCCTGGACCACACTCCTTACGAGCATGTGGCCGTGGGGGAATTCTTGAAGGGAATTGAGGCCTTGAGGAAGGCCCTCCAGGTTTTGGCGGAAGCGCCCGCGCCGAGCTGAGGACCTAGGCTAAACTGAAGGCGTGGTTCCCTATTCGCTCGTATTTATTGCCTTTACCCTATTCCTCGCCCTATTTCCCCCCACCGCCCCTTGGAGCGAGCGCCTCATCACCCCCTTGGTAGCCCTAGGGGGCGGGGCGTACCTCCTCTGGAAGGGAGCGGGCTGGGGTTTTGCCCTGGGCCTCCTCTTTCTAGGCCTGGGGGACCTGGCCCGGACCGTCGAGGACCTGGGCCACCTGTCCCCGGGGCTTCACCTGGAGTTCCCCTATCTGGCGGGCTACGCTGCCCTCACCCTGGCCCTTCTCCGGCTTCCGGGGAGGTTGCCTAGGCTCACCCTGGCCCTCCTGCCCCTGGCCCTCCTCGGGGCCCTCGCCGCCTTCCAGCCCGAGCTGGGGGTAGACCGTATCTACCCTATTTGGGGCGCATTTCTTCTCCTTCTCCTTCTCCCCAGGCTAGAAGGCCTTTTTCAAGAGGGCTTCGCTCCCGGGCGGGCCCTTCTCGGGGTGGGGGTCCTCCTTTTCCTGGTTGCGAACATGGCCCGCGCCCACCTGCAAGCAGGGGAGGGCTACCCCACGGGCCACCCCCTCCACCTCCTCTGGACCCTAGGCTACCTCCTCCTGACCCTAGGGGCAGCCTTCCAGGAAAGGCCTCCCCCCTCCTTCCTTCCCCAAGCCCTGGCCTTGGGGGGGCTTTTCCTCATGCCCGCCCTTTCCATGCAAGGCCCCGCCCCGTTGGGGGTGCGGTTTCTGGCCCTCTACGGGGGGATGGTGGGAGCCTTGGGCCTCCTCTTCGCCGCCCACCTGGAGCGGTACCGGGCCCTGGAAAGGGGGAGGCGCTGGACCCGCTTCCTGGAGGCCCTGGCCCGGCTC
Source organism: Thermus sediminis (assembly GCF_003426945.1). Taxonomy (NCBI): domain Bacteria; kingdom Thermotogati; phylum Deinococcota; class Deinococci; order Thermales; family Thermaceae; genus Thermus; species Thermus sediminis. Next base: position 1,528,870 of record NZ_QURO01000004.1, on the reverse strand, counting down.
TCCCCCCGCGTTACCCAGACCCTAAGCCCCGAAGCGGTCCTCCTGCAGGCCTTGGAAGCTACAAGGGAGGTTTTGCCGGAGGCGGTGGGTCTCGAGGTGCTCAGCCGCCGGGGCCTGGTGGGGGAACGCACCCCCCATGCCCTCCCCGTTCCCCTGAACGGGGACACCGCCTACCTGTACCTGAAGGGGCCCCCTCAGGAGGAAGTTCCCCCTGGCTTCCTCAGCCTCCTGGGGGAGCGCGTCCGCCAGGTGCTCAAACAGGTGGAGTGGGGTACCCTGGCCCTCACCGACCCCTTCACGGGGCTTCTGAACCGGCGGGGGCTGGAGGCGGAGCTCCCCAAGCTCTTGGCCCTGGCCCGGCGCTACGGGATCCCCCTCAGCGCAGTCATGCTGGACATCGATTGCTTTAAAGGGGTGAACGATACCTATGGCCACCCCGTGGGGGACGAGGTGCTAAAGCTTCTCGGAAGGCTCATCCAGGCCAGCGTGCGCCGGGAGGACCTGGCGGTGCGCTACGGGGGGGAGGAGTTTCTGCTCTTGCTCTACGGGGCCGACCGCCAAGCGGCCAGGGAGGTGGTGGAGCGAATTCGCCACCGCTTCCGCACGGAGCGGGTGCCCCCCATTCCCTACCCCCTCACCCTCTCGGCGGGGATCGCTGGGGGAGAGGTACCCGAGAACGAGGCCCAGGTGGAGGAGTGGGTGCTCAAGGCGGACTACGCCCTCCTCCGGGCCAAGGAAGCGGGGCGGGACCGGGTGACCCTGGCCTAACCCTGCCGGAGGCGGCTGGCGAAGAGGAAGCCCAGGCCCAAGAAGCCTAGGACCTCCCCCGGACCCACCCCCAGGCCCAGGGCGGGGAGGAGGTACCAGGCCAGGTGGGGAAGGTGGAAGGCGAGGATCCAGAGGGCCACGGGGAGGAGGTAGCGGGCCTCCCGCTTGGGCAGGTTGGTGAGGAGGTAAAGGAAGGGCAGGAAGAACCCCCCCACCACCCAGAGGGCGGCCACCCCGTCCCAGGGTCCTTCGAGGCGCTTCAGGTAGAACTCCGCCCCATGGGATAGGTCCGCTCCCCAGATGATGACCAGGGTGGTGGCCTCCAGGTAGATCCAGATGATGGAGAAGGCCAGGAGGAGGTTGGTGTGGTTCTGGGCCTGGCCCATGAGGGCGGGGGTGCCCCGGCTCGCCGCCAGGGCCACGGCCACGGAAAGGGCCAGGATGACGGCGGTGAGGAGGAGGATGGCCCCGTAGGAGGCGGAGGTGAAGTGGGCCTCGAGGCTCTTAAAGAGGTCGTAGACCAAAAAAGTACCCGCCGCAAAGACCAAGGGAAGCCCAAAGGCCCCCACCTCCGCCCGGTGCTCCCCAGGCCTAAGCTTCAGGAGGACCCAGGCGAAGAGGGTGAAGAAGAGGGCGTAGCGGAGGAGCATGAAGGGAGGATTCAGGTAAGGGGCGCGGTGGGCCAGGATGGCGTCCGAGGGGGCCTCGGGGCGGGCCCAAGGGAAGAGTTCCGGCAGGAAGAGGAAGAAGGGAAGGCCCAGGAGGCCCATCAGGGGGAGGAGGCGGGCCAGGGGGTAGAGGTAGGGCTCCAGGGGCACCCCCCAGCGGCTGGAGAGGGCGTTGTGCAGGAGGAGAATGAGAAGCGCCCCTAGGGAGAGGAGGAGGAAGAAGGCGAAGGGGAAGTAGGCGGATGGGGCGCCGAAGAAAAAGGCTAGGGCATAGAGGCCAAGGCCTAGGAAAAGGGCCCAGGAAGGGCTTAACTCAATAGACCTCTGCATGGACCACCTCCGGAGGGCAGGCCTCCTCTATCAGGCACCTTTTGATGTAGTGGGCGATGAGCCAGCGCTCCCTTTCTGGAATGCGGCTTCTATAGGAGAGCATGCGGCCAAAGCCGTTGGTGGCGGCGAAGTAGAGGTAGCCCTCGGGCTGGTCCTGCACCTCTTGGAAGGGGCGGGGCCGGGGCATCCCTAGGGGAACCACCCGGCCATCCCCCTCCCCGGCCGGCCCGTGGCAGATGGCGCAGAAGCTTTGGTAGAGGACCTTTCCCCGAAGGAGCTCCTCCTCGGCGAAGGCGTAGGGGCTCTCAGCGAACCCGCCCTCGGGACTGAGGCCGGTGCGGGCGATGAGGTTCAGGTCGTCCCCGAAGCGGACGCGCTCCTCGGGAACGGAAACCTGCAAAGGCGCCTCGCTGAAGGGCTTCACCTTGGGCTGGTCCCACATCCAGCCGCAGGCGGAAAGCAGAGGTAAGAGGAGGATGAGCCTACGCACGGCGCACCTCCTCCACCTCCGCCCCCAGGGTTTCCAAAAGGGCCTTGGTACCTTCCAGGTCAAACCGGGGATCGGAGGCGTAGACGAGGACCCCGTACTCATCCAGGAGGACCCGCACGTAGCTCCTCGCCCGGACCGCGGGGTGATCGGCCAGGGGCAGGCCGTTTACGTAGAGGAGGTAGAGGAAGATGCCCACGGCGATGGTCAGGATGGTGAGCTCAAAGGTTACCGGTATAAAGGCAGGCCAGCCCAGAAGGGGCTTGCCCCCGGCGTTCAGGGGGTAGTCCAGGCTGGTGTAGATCTGGAGGAAGAGGCCAAGGCCCGCCCCAACAACCCCCAAGGCGAAGGCCACCCAAGGGATGCGCCCGTCCCCTCCCAGGACCTCCTCTATCCCTTCCACCGGGTTGGGGGTGAAGGCCTCGAGGTGGCGGTACCCCGCCCCTCTCAGGGCCCTTAGGGCCTCAAGGAGCCTCTCTGGCGAGTCAAAGTAGGCCATGAGTCCGTAGAGCATACCGCCCTCCTAGTGCTTCCTCAGCTTGTGGAAGAGGTGGACCATCTCCGCCACAGCGATGGGGGGGAAGAGGCGGATGAAGAGGGCCAGACCGAAGAGGAAGAAGCCAAGGGTTCCCAGGAAAAGGGTCCAGTCCACCCAGGTGGGGAAGTAGAGGCGGAAGTTGCCCGGCAGGAAATCGTGGGAGAGGCTGATGACCACGATCACGAACCGCTCCAACCACATGCCCACGTTGGCCAGAATGGAGAAGATGAAAAGCCAGGTGAGGTTTTTGCGGAAGCGGGGGAACCAGAGGGTCTGGAGGAGGACCACGTTGATGAGCATCATGGCCCAGTAGTAGGGGGCGTAGGGCCCGGTCATGCGCCACACCTGCTGGGCCCACTCCGCAGGCTCAGCCGAGTACCAGGCGATGAAGATCTCCAGGAGGTAGATGTAGGCCACCCCGAGGCCAGCGGCCAGGGTCACCTTGGCCATCCAGTCCAGGTGCCTTTCCGTGATGACTCCCTCGAGGCGGTACCACCTCCGCAACGGGATGATGAGGGTCAGGGCCATGGCGAAGCCCGAGTAGATGGCCCCGGCGGCGAAGAAGGGCGGGAAGATCGTGACGTGCCAACCCGGCACCAGGGCGTAGGCGAAGTCCAGGCTGACCACGGAGTGCACGGAGATGACCACGGGCGTGGCCAGGCCCGCCAGAAGGACGTAGACCGCCCGGTAGCGCTGCCAGTGCACCGCGCTTCCCGTCCAGCCCAGGGAGAGCCAACCATAGAGCTTCCTCCGCCAGCCCTGGCTCCGCTCCCGGAGGAGGGCCAGGTCGGGGATGAGGCCTAGGTAGAGGAAGAGGATGGAGATGGTGATGTAGGTCATGATGGCCAGGACGTCCCAGGAGAGGGGGCTCTTGTACTGGGGCCACATGGCTAGGGAGCTGGGGTAGGGGAAAACCCAGTAGAAGTTCTGGGGCCGGCCCATGTGGATGAGGGGGTAGGTGGCGGCACAGAGGATGGCAAAAAAGGTCATCGCCTCCGTGAGCCGGTTCAGGGAGTCCCGCCAGTTCTGGCGCATGAGGACCAGGATGGCGCTAATCAGGGTCCCCGCATGGCCGATGCCGATCCACCAGACGAAGTGGACAATGTCCAGCCCCCAGGCCACGGGCTGGTTGATGCCCCAGGTGCCGAGGCCCTGGACGAAGGTGACGAAGATGGCGTAGAGCCAGGCCAGGGTCAGGGCGAAGCCCACGGCCACGATCACCCTCCAGGGCCTGGGGGGAGGCTTCTCTACGGGTTCCAGAAGCTTTTCCACCAGGGTCTTCTCCGTCCACTCCCCCTGGATCAGGTCGCGGTCGGGATGGGGCCTATCCGCCATTGGGCACCTCCTTGAGCTTGGGGTTGGGGTTTTTCAGGTGGGCCAGGTACGTGGTCCTGGGCCAGGTGTTGACCTCCTCCAGGAGGGTGTAGTGGCGCCCGTCCTTGCGGTGGGCCTGGATGGGGTCCTCGAGGTCCAGGAGGTCGCCAAAGTGGATGGCTTTGCCGGGGCAGACCTCCTGGCAGGCGGTCTTGACCTCCCCTGTGCGGATCCTCCGCCCCTCCACCGCCGCCTGGGCCCGGGCGAGCTCAATGCGCTGCACACAGTAGGTGCACTTCTCCATCACCCCCCGGCTCCGCACGGTCACCTCGGGGTTCATGAGGAGGGCGAGGGGGCTCTCCTTGGCCCTCCTCGGGTCCCCCTTGCCCACGAAGGCCTCGGCGTAGGAGAAGAAGTTGAAGCGCCGGGCCTTGTAGGGGCAGTTGGCGGAGCAGTACTTGGTGCCCACACAACGGTTGTAGACCATGAGGTTCAGGCCCTCGTCGGAGTGCACCGTGGCCGCCACGGGGCAGACCGGTTCGCAGGGGGCCTTCTCGCAGTGCTGGCACATCACCGGCTGGTGCAGGACCCCTTCCTCGGCGAAGTAGCGGTCCACGCGAATCCAGTGCATCTCCCGCCCCTTAGCCACCTCCTCCTTGCCCACGGCGGGGATGTTGTTTTCAATCTGACAGGCGAGGACGCAGAGGCCGCACCCCAGGCAGCGGGAGAGGTCCACGCTCATGGCCCAGGCGTGCTCCCCCTGGGGCCAAGGGGGGTAGAAGGAGAGGCGCTTCTCCTCCTTGGGCTCGGCCTCCAGGGCCTCGCCCTCGGTTAGGACCCTCACCGCCTCCACCTCCCCCAGGTAGCCGTGGTACTGGGTGGAGACCAGGGGGTAGTCCCGGCCCGTGGGGGCCACCTCCGCGGGGAAGGCCACCTCCTCGGGGTGGAAGAAGTGGGAAAGGGGGGCCACCAGGCTTCCTTTGGCCAGGAGGGGAAGGGGCCAGAGGGGGAGGAGGGCCTCCTTGCCCCCGGCCCGGACCCGCAGGAGGGGCCGCCTAGGGTCCCCCCTCCGCTCCCGGGCCCGGATGCCCCGAAGGAGGCCCAAGGCCTCCACTTCCTCCTCCCCCGCAAGCAGGGCCCCATCCCAGACCAGGCGGGAAAGGGGCCGGGGAAGCTCCTCCAGGTAGGGGTTTTTGCGGTAGCGGCCATCGTAGAGGCTGGCGTCCGGCCTCAAGGTGAGCTCCAGGGGGGCCTCCTGGCGCAAAGGGGGAAGGCGGCCCTCGAGGCCGGGGCGGGGGGAGAGGGCGAGGGGGCTGGCCTCCTCCAGGGGGCGGCCCTCGGCCAGGGCCCGCCTCTCCTCAGGGGTGAGGGCGGGGAGGTCCTCCCCGAGGAGCCCCCCCAGGACCTCCTCCAGGCTTCTCCCGTCATAGAGGGGCTTCACCAGGGCCTGGGCGGGCCAGAGGCGGCCCAGGGCGTCCCGGTGCTGGCCGCCCGCCTCCAGGGGGTGGGCCAGGGGGAGGCTAAAGGGAGCCTCCTGGGGGTAGAGGGAGAGGAGAGCGGCGAAGCGCTTGCCCCTTAGGTCCGGCAAGGGGCCCTCCGCGGCAAAGACCAGGCGCTCCGCCCTTTCCGCCTCCAGGAAGGCCTTGGGCGTGGCCGCCTCCCTCTCCAAGGGGGGGACGTAGGCCACCGGAGCCTGAAGCCTGGCGTTCACCGCCATGGCCAGGGCCTGGGCCGCAGGGGTGAGGTGGACCCCAGGGAGGACCACCCCGCCCCGGAGGAGGTCCTCCACCAGAGCAGTGAGGAAGCCCCCGTAGTCCGAGGCGGGGCTTCCCGGGAGGACCCCTAGGGCCCGGGCCAGGTCTTTCAGGAAGGCCTCCACCCCGCTGGGCTTCAAGGGAAGGCGGTGGTCGGCCATGGCCCCGAGGAGGCCCACCCCGCTCTCCACGGCGTAGAGGCGGTTCATGGGAGGGATACGCTTTTTGCTCAGGGCGGCCCACCAGAGGTAGCCCGCGGGGTGCTCGTGGAGGTCCACGTCCAGGAGGAGGACCACCTCCGCCTTTTCGGGGGCGTAGACGGGCCAGGCCCTCTGGCCAAAGAGGAGCTCCGCCCCTTGGTAGACGTTCTCCAGGCTCCAGGCCTCAAACCGGGCCACCCTCAGGTTGGGGTAGCGGGCCTGGGCCTTATCCAGGAGGCCCTCGAGGCGGGGGGAGGTGGCGCGGGGAAGGACGAGGAGGGTCTCCCCCTCCTCAAGGGCCCTACGCCAGGCGGCGAAGAAGCCCTCCCAGTCCGGGGCCTTCCCCTTGCGGGCCGGGTCGTAGAGGGCGTAGAGGCCCGCCAGGGGGTAGGGGCCCATGGCGGCCTCGAGGGGGGTCAGGAAGAGGGGCCTTTCCTGGTAGTGGCGCACCAGGACGGGCTCGGCGACGCCGGCGTGCGGGATGGCGGTGACGAACGCCGTCCTCCCCCCCTCCACCACCCACTCCGGCTGGCGCACGTAGGGGATTCCCTTGCGCCGCACCACCGGGGTGCAGGCGGCCAGGGCCAGGAGCCCTAGGGCCAGAAACCCCCGCCGGCTCACGGGGCCAAAGGGAAACTCTTCCCGGAAAAGCTCCCTCTCCAAGGATTCCTGGTATCCGCGCTCTGGCATCTCCCCTCCTAGCGGTGGCAGGTGTTGCAGCTGATGAGGGCCTCGGGCGAACGGATGGCGTAGGCCTCCACGAGCTCCCTCCCCAGCTCTGGGTCCGGCTGGTAGGCCATGTTGAAGACCTGCTCCCTGGGGCGGAGGTAGGCCTCGGGGTTTCGGTGGCAGTCCAGGCAGAACTTCATGGTGAAGGCCTGGGGCTGGTAGGTCACGGGCATCCGGTCCACCCGGCCGTGGCACTCCGCGCACCCCACCCCCTTGGCCACGTGCGCCCCGTGGTGGAAGTAGACGAAGTCGGGGAGGTTGATGACCCGGTTCCAGCGGACGGGCTCCCCGGTCTCCCAGCTCCGGCGTACAGGGGCCAGGTTGGGGCTATCCGGCTTGATAAAGGTGTGGCAGGCCATGCAGGTCTCCGTGGGGGGAAGGCCTGCATAGGCGGCATGCTCCACGGCGGCGTGGCAGTAGCGGCAAGAAAGGCCAAGCCCCCCCGCGTGGAAGGCGTGGCTGAAGGGGACGGGCTGCTCCACGGGCAGGGTCCTCTGTTCAAAGGCCCCCACCGCCACCCCGGATAAGACCACCCCCAGGAGAGCGAATATCCCTACCACCGTTCCCCAAAACAGGGTTCTGACCCAACGGTTCCTCCGCCGCATATCACCTCCGGTCCTAGGGGCCAAGGCTGCGGGCCTGGCCCCAAGGGGTCAATAGAGAGCCGGGAAGGATCCATAAGCCGCCTGGCTGTTCCCGCGCCTACCCCTTAGCAGGGCCTTCTCAGGGGTACGTTACGGCAAAAGGGCCGGGACATTTGTCCCGCTATCCGCCCACCTTGACAAGGGAAGGGCTTTTGCTAAACTGAGGCTTGCGCCTAAGGCGTGCCCTGCCGGGATGGTGGAACTGGTAGACACGCCATCTTGAGGGGGTGGTGCCCGTAAGGGCGTGCGGGTTCAAGTCCCGCTCCCGGCACCAAAAGGCCCTGCGGGGCCTTTTCCTTTATGCGGCTTCTCCTCTCGCGAACCCTCCACACCCTCGAGGACACCCGGGCCCTGGCCCAGGAGGTCCTCCCCCTTATGCCCCCAGGGGGGGTGGTGGCCCTAACGGGCCCCCTGGGGGCGGGCAAGACCACCTTCGTCCGTTTCTTGGCCGAGGCCCTAGGCTTTAGGGGCCGGGTCACCAGCCCCAGCTACACCCTCATCCACGCCTACCCCACCCCAGAGGGCCTTCTGGTCCACGCAGACCTCTACCGCCTAGAGGACCCCAAACCCCTCCTTCCCCAGCTCCTGGCTGCGGAAGAGGAGGCCCGGCTCACCTTGGTGGAGTGGGGAGAGCCAGAAACCCTAGAGGCGGACTTCCTGCTCCGCCTCATCCCAGAAGGGGAGGCCCGGCGGGCGGAGCTATGGCAGGTCCGCCCCAGCGAGGAGGAGGGCGTCTAGAAGGGCTTCGCGCCCAGCGCGCCCCGCGAAGAGGGCCACCACTTTCCCCTCCCCGTCCACCACGAAGGTCCAGGGATGGCCCAGGACCCGGAAGCGGGCCGCCACCTCGTGGGGCCGGTCCTTGGCCGAGGCCAGGAGGGGGATGAACCGGGGGTAGGCCCTCATGTAGCTGAGGACCACCTGCCTGGTGTCCCTAGGTTCGGCGCTAATGACGTAGAAGGGCACCTTGGTCTCCTGGGCCACCTGGTGGAGGCCGGGGAACTCCGCCCGGCACACCGGGCACCAGCTGGCCCAGAAGACGATCACCGCCGGTTTCTTCATGGTCTCCCAGGTAACCGGGTTCCCAGCCGGGTCCAGAAGGGAGAAGCTAGGGATGGGCTCCCCTGGCCTCACCGCCAAGGCCGCCCCCCAAAGGGTAAAAAGGGCCAAAAGCCAGATTCTGCCCATGGTAGCATTTTAATACCCCACTGGGGGCCTGTGTGTAAACCGCTTTACCTTGGCCGCCTAAGCCGCTTCAGGTCATGGTCGGGATAGATTCCGTCCGCCAGGAGGTGGAGCCACTGGGAAAGGTAGTACCCAAGAAGCCCCCACCAAAGAACCCCTGAGGGCAGAGGGGGGAGAACCAGGGCAAAGGAGGCCCCCAAGAGGGCAGCCATCCCGCTGAAGAAGCCGTAGAGGAGGAAAAGGAGAAAAAACAGATAGCCCAAGCGGGTCAAGGGGCCCAGGATCCAGGTGTGGGAAAGGCCCCGGTGGCGGAACAGCCACCCGTAGGGCCGCCAGAGAAAGCCCAGCACCCCCCACCGCCTTTTGGCCCGCACCCCCTTCTCCGCCAGGTCCAGGTCGGGGGAAAGGAGGAAGGTACCTGTAAGGTAGCTCAAGGCGAAGGCCAGAGCCCGAGGGTCTTCCAGCGGGCCCCCGTAGGCCAAGTAGGCGATCCCCCCCAGGCCCAAGGCCGTCAGGTTGATGGCCTCGTGCACCCGTCCCGCGGGCATGACCCCATGCTACAGGACTGGGAGGGGGAAGCGCTCCCCCGCCGAGAGGACGTCCACCCGAAGCCCCCGGACCCCCCGGCCCGTGAACTCCGCCCCGCCCGCATCCACCAGGGTCACCCCACCCGCCCAGACCTCCCCCAGGCCCCTCAGGAGGCGCAGCGCCGTGTTCTCCAAAAGCCCCAGGCCCACCAGGTCGGGGTTGTCGGCCACCAATTGGGAAAGGGCCAGGAAGCGCCCCCGCTCCTCCACCCGGGGCAGGAGGGCCAACCCCCGGAGGAGGGCCAGGCCCAAGGCCGCCCGCACCTCTCCCTCGAGGGGATAGAAGGCCGCCTCCCCAAGGAGACCCCCAGCCTCCCCCAGGGCCAGCACCCCACCCCCCTGGCGGTGTGCCTCCAGGAGAGCCTGCAGGACCAAGCTTCCCCGGACAAGTTCCAAAAACTCCGGCAAGCCCTCCGTGGCCATAAGGACCAGACGGCTTTCCGCCACTTCCTGGGCTATGTCGGGGTCAAAGGCCTCCTCCCGCCGCCTGAGGTAGCGCACCCGGCCCCGCTTGAGGCCCAGGTCCCGGTAGGCCAGCCTCCAGGCCTCGGCCAGATCCCGCAAGGAGTAAGGCACCAGGAAGAGGGCCTCTCCGCGGGCCTCCTCCAGGAGCCTAGCCTCCACGGCGCGCAAGGCCCCGCGCAAGGGGTCAGCGGTGAGAAAGGCGAAGAAGCCCTGGCGCATATCCCCTCCTAATACCTCTAGGGTAGCCGCTTCCTCATGAAAGGAAAAGGGCGGTGTGGTAGACTTGGGTTTGTGGCCGCGATGGTGTCCCTTCCGGGAATCTTGACCAAGGGCAAGCGGGAAGCCATCCTCCAGGCCACTCTGGAAGTCCTCCGGGAAAAGGGGCTTTCCGGCCTAAAGATGGAGGACGTGGCCCGCAAGGCCGAGGTGGGGAAGGGAACCATCTACCTCTACTTCCGCGACAAGAAGGACCTCCTCAAGAGCCTGGTGGAAGAGCGGACCTGGGCCTTCTACCGGGAGGTGGAGGGGATTGTGCGCCTGGAAGCGCCCTTTTTTGTACGGCTTGCGCGCCTTTTGGAAAGGCGGCTGGCCTGGATCGCGGAGTGGAGGGGCCTGTGGGCGGCGGTGGCTAGGGAGGCCGTGGCGGACCCTACCCCCTGGCTTAGGGGGCTCCACCAGAACTACCTGGACCTCCTGGAGGAGCTCGTGGCAAGCGGCCAGGAGGAGGGTACGGTCCGAAGGGAGCTTTCCCCCAAGGCCACGGCTGCGGTGATCGCCGCCTTGGGGTGCAACCCCCATCTGGAGGTGGAAGCGTATTTGGAGCACCTGCTCCTGGTGTTCCAGAAAGGAGTCGCGCCGTGAAAGAGTTCCGTCCCGGCGACAAGGTGGTCCTGCCCCCTTACGGGGTGGGCGTGGTGGCGGGCATAGCCCAAAGGAGCGTAAGCGGCATAAGCCGGGCCTACTACCAAGTGGACTTCCCCGGCTCCCGCTCCAAGGCTTACGTCCCCGTGGAGGCTCCTCAGAGCGTGGGCATGCGCAAGGCCCTGGCTCCCGAGGAGGTCCCGGTGATCCTGGACCTCCTAAAAAACGGGCGCATGCCCCTGCCCAGGCAGTGGGCCGCCCGGCACCGCAAGACCAGCGAGATCCTGGCGGACGGAAACCCTTACCGCATCGCCCAGATGGCGGGGCAGCTTCGGGCTTGGGAACTGGAGCGGGGCCTGCCCGACCTAGACCGGCAGGCCCTGAGGCGGGCCATCTACCTCTTGGCGGAGGAGGTGTCCCAGACCCTGGAAATCACGGTGCAGGAGGCCAAGTGCCTCTTTGAGGAGGCCTGGGGAGAGGAGCTAAACTGATTGCCCCAGAGCCAAGGGCGGGGCCCAGGCCCCGCCCTTGGCATATCCTTTCTCTGGAACTCTTTCACACAAGAAAGGCCCGGTTCAGAAAGCCGCCGGGGCGCCCATCCTTGCCCCGGCCAGGATGGGGTGGCCTCAAAGGAGGAGGCTCCAAGTCTTCCCCTCCATCTCTAGGATACGGCCCAGGTAGTGGACCACCACCCCCTGGTCCAGCTCCTCTGCAGCCCCTTGGGCCATGACCTCCAGGTCGAAGAGGACTGCCTGGAACTCCGGGGCGGACCAATGCTCGGCCAGTTCCTGCCAGGGGCCCTCCCCCTCCACGTGGGCGTTCCAAGCTTCCAGGAAGAAGCGGTTCAGGAAGTAGAAGAAAACCAGGCGATAGGGGTAGGAAAGCCGCTCCATTTGCTCCAGAAGGCAGATATACTCCCGGCGCACCGGGTGAACCTCGGCCCGAGGGTCGGCCCCCTGGGAAAGGAGCCAGTCCAGCTCCTCCACCGTGACCATTAGGGCCTGGGCCAGGGGAGCGCGGTGGGCCTGGGGGGCCTCCCGCAGGAGCCCCACCTGGTAACGGTAGAGGGCCTCCACGAAGGGGTAATCCTGCCGGAGCCAAAAGCTAAAGCGCTCCCAGTCCCAGCGGATGGGCAGGGCCCTAAGCGCCTCTAAGGCCTCCGGAAAGCACCCTTCCAAGGTGTCGATAAGCCCCATTACCACCTCCTAGGGTCCCATAGCGGGCGTAGCCTGTGCGCTTCAGGGCCTCCACCGCCCGCTTGGCGTGTTCCAGGTCCCGGGCAAAACCGTAGAAGGCGCTCCCGGAGCCCGACATCAAGACCCCGTAAAGCCCGAGGGCCTTTAGCCTGGACTTGACCTCCTTAAGCTCGGGGTGGAGGCGGAAGGCGGGCCCCTCCAGGCTATTCCAGTAGGGGGGCTCCTCCTCCCGGGCCAAAGCCCCCAGGATTTCCACCACCGGAAGCTCGGGGGCGAAGTCATGGGGCTTCACCTCCCGGTACACCAAGGGCGTGGGTAGGCGGAGGCCAGGGCCGAAGACGACCACCGGCAAAGGGGGGAGGGCCCTGGGCTCCAGGCGCTCCCCTACCCCCCGGGCCTCGGCCACCCCTCCCTGGAGGAAGAAGGGCACGTCCGCCCCCAAGGAGAGAGCCAGGGCAGGGAGGTCCACCTCCGCCGGGTAGAGCTCCTTCAGGACCAGGAGCACCTGGGCCGCGTCCGAGCTCCCCCCACCGAGGCCCGCCCCCTCGGGAAGCTCCTTCTCCAGGAGGATCCTCACCCCCCCGGGCCAGCCCGCCCTTTCCAGGTAGGCCTCCGCCGCCCGGTAGGCCAGGTTCCTCCGCCCGTAGCGGCCGCGGAACTCTATGCCCTCGGGGATGGGCTCCACCACCACCCGGTCCCCGAAGGAGAGGGCGGCGAAGAGGGTGTGGAGCTCGTGGTAGCCGTCGGGCCGCCTCCCCAAGAGGGAGAGGCCCAGGTTCACCTTGGCCGGGGCCAGGCGTTCCATACCCTCGCCACCGCCTCCGCCAGGAGGAGGTCCTCCCGGTAGGTGACCTTGAAGGCCGTCCGCTCCCCCTCCACCAGGGCCACGGGGTAGCCTAGGGCCCGCACCAGCTGGGCGTCGTCGGTGGCGGAGAGGCCCCGCTTCCCGGCGTAGGCGTGGGCTTCGCGCAACAGAGCGGTGAAGAAGCCCTGGGGGGTCTGGACCAGGCGGAAGTCCTCCCGGGGCACCACCTCCCCGTACTGGGCCCCCTCGGGGCGGACCAGGGTGTCGGGCACCGGCAACACGGGTGCCACCGCCCCCTGGAGACGGGCGGCCTCCCAGACCCTGTGGACCAAGCTCCGGCTCACGAAGGGGCGGGCCACGTCGTGGACCAGGACCACGGGGAGGCTCGCCGCCTCGAGGAGGCGGGCCACGGACTCCTGCCTGGTCCTTCCCCCCTCTAGAAAGGTAGCCCGGAAGGCGCCGGGGGGCTCCGTCCCAGGGGGCAGGGCCACCAGGACCTCGGCCGCCTCCCCGAAGGGCAGGAGGGCCCACTCCAAAAGGGTCCTCCCGGCCACCCGGAGGAAGGCCTTGGGCCCCAGGCCCAGCCTCTTTCCGTTGCCAGCGGCGGGGATCAGGACGGAAACCTCCACCCCTCCCATGGTAGCATGGTCCGCATGAGCGCTTGGGAAGCCCTTCTCCTTGGGGTGGTGGAGGGGCTCACGGAGTTCCTGCCCGTCTCTTCCACCGGCCACCTGACCCTGCTCTTTCACCTCCTGGGCCTCCCCATCGCGGAGGACGACTTTCTGAAAACCTTCCTCATCGCCATCCAGCTGGGGGCCATCCTGGCCATCCTCCTCCTCTACGGCAGGCGGTTTTTGGTGGACCGGGCGCTTTGGCTCCGCATCGGGGTAGCCCTCCTGCCCACGGGCCTCATGGGGTTCCTCTTCTACCCCCTTATCAAGGGGGAGATCCTGGGCAACGACGGGATCGTGGTCTTCTTCCTTTTCTTCGTGGGCCTGGTCCTCCTCCTCGCCGACCGCCTAGCGGAGCGGGCCCGCTACCGGGACGTGAGGGAGCTTCCCCTTTGGCAGGTGGCCTGGATCGGCTTCTTCCAGGGCCTGGCTGCCCTCTTCCCCGGCACCAGCCGGAGCGGGGCCACCATCCTAGGGGGGCTGCTCATGGGCCTTGGCCGCAAGGGGGCAGCGGAGTTCAGCTTCCTCCTGGCCCTGCCCACGATGCTAGCGGCGGTGGGCTACGACCTTTTACAGAGCGCCGAGACCGTACCAGAAGGAGGGTGGGAGCTCCTCCTCCTGGGGTTTTCCGCTGCCCTCATCACCGCCTTCCTCACCGTACGCTGGATGCTCTCCTTCGTGGAGCGCTATGGCTTCCGGCCCTTCGCTTACTACCGCATGGCCTTGGCCTTGGTCTACGCCCACTTCTTCCTACGCTAGGGCCAGGACCCGGTCCAGGGCCTGTAGAAAGACCCGATAGGGCTCCTTCCTGGCTTCCTCCCCCATGAGGCCCAGGCGGAGCACCCGCCCCTGGGTGGGGCCGATCCCCCCAGCCACGGCTACACCCTCGCGGTAAAGGGCCTTGACCAGACGGTCTGCCTCTACCCCCTCGGGAGGACGCACCACCAAGACGGTGGGGAGGAAGCTTCCCTTGGGGTAGGGGCGGAAGCCCCGGGCGAGGAGCTCCTCCAGAAGCCAGGCGTGGGTCTCCCTGGCCCGCCTCTCCCGGGCCTCTATTCCCTCCTCCAGGGCCAGGTCCAGGGCCTCGAGGAGGGCGTAGTGCAGGAGGACCGGGGTAGTGTGGTGGTACCCGCCCCCCTCCCAGTGCTCCGCCACCCGGGCGAGGTCCAGGTACCAGCCCCGCCTGCCCGTGAAGGCCCGCCGCCCCTCCCGGCTCAGGGCGATGGGGGCCAGGCCCGGGGGGGCGGAGAGGCACTTCTGGCTTCCGGTGAAGGCGTAGTCCACCCCCATCCGCCGCATGGAGAAGGGGAGCATCCCCAAGGTGGTCACCGCGTCCAGAAAGAAGAGGGCCCCGGCCTCCTTGGCCAGGGCCCCCACGGCCTCGGCGGGGTTCAGGACCCCGGTGGAGGTCTCCCCGTGGACCAGGGCCACCATGCGGTAGCGCCTTCGCCGGAGCTCCTTTTCCACCGCCTCGGGATCCACGGCCTCCTCCGGGGAGAACTCCAAGACCGTAGGCTCCAGGCCGTAGAGGGCGGCCATCTTCGCCACCCTTTGGGAAAAGGCCCCGTTCACGGGTACCAGAACCGGCCCCCGGTCCAGGTTGGCCAGCCCCGCCTCCATGCCTAAGCTTCCCGAGCCCGCCAAGGCGGCCAACAGGGCCCCTTCCCCAGGGTCAAAGAGGGCCCCAAGTCGCGCTTGGATGGCCCGGTTCACCGCCAGAACCTCGGGGTCCAGGTGTCCCCGCATGGGACGGAGGAGGGCCTTCTGCACCCGTTCGGGGATAGGGGTGGGTCCAGGGGTCAGCAGGAGCATCCTAAGCCTCCCTAAAAGCCGAGGCCCCCGCGGGCAAACCCGGGGGGCCCTTCCCGAAGGAAGGTGCCCCCTACCGGATAGCTCGCAGGAGCCTCATTGCCCGCCACTTTAGCAAAAGGGGCATCCCTTGTAAAGTGCTAGGTGGATGAAGGACTACTACGCCATCCTGGGGGTGAGCCGGGAGGCCACCCAGGAGGAGATCAAGCGGGCCTACCGCAAGCTGGCCCTGGAGTACCACCCCGACCGCCACCCCGGGGACAAGGCCATGGAGGAGCGGTTCAAGGAGATCAACGAGGCTTACGCCGTCCTCTCCGATCCCGAGAAGCGGGCCCAGTACGACCGGGGGCTTCTGGGGGCGCCAGAGTTCTCCGCCCAGGACCTCTTTGACCTCTTCGCCCAGGTCTTCGGCTTTCGCCCTAGCCGGGTGGCCCCAAGAGGGGAGGACCTGGAGGCCCTGGTGGAGGTGGCGCTAGGAGACCTCCTGGAAGGCAAGGAGGTGGAGGTCCCCTTTAGCCGCCTGGGGCCCTGTGAGGCCTGCTCGGGCCAAGGGGGCAGGCGGGTGGTCTGCCCCACCTGCGGGGGCAGGGGGGTGGTGGAGAGTTACCAGAGGGGCTTCTTCGGCACCCTGGTAAACCGCACCGCCTGCCCCCACTGCAAGGGCCAAGGCTTCCTCCTGAAGGAGGCCTGCCCCACCTGCCAGGGCCGGGGCCGGGTACCCCGGGAAGAAAGGGTGCGGGTGCGGATCCCCCCGGGCATGGACGAGGGCCAGCTCCTCCGGGTGCCGGGCTACGGCAACCTGGGGCCCGGAGGCCCTGGGGACCTCTACCTGCGCCTCAGGGTGAAGCCCCATCCCCATTTGGAGCGGCGGGGGGCAGACCTGGTCTACCGCTTGAAGCTAGGCCTGGCCCAGGCCGCCCTGGGCACCCGGGTGGAGGTGCCGGGGCTCTCCGGCCCCATTCCCCTGGACATCCCCCCGGGGACGGGGCACGGGGAGGTGTTCGTTCTACCCGGCGAGGGGCTTCCCCATCCTGGGGGGCGGGGGGCTTTGCGGGTGGAGGTGGAGCTCGCCGTGCCCAAAAAGCTCTCCAAGAGGGCCAGGGAGCTCCTTAGGGCCTACGCGGAAGAGGTGGGGGAGGCCGTGGCCCCCGAGGGCCTCTGGGACCGGCTCAAAGGGTTCTTCCACAAATAGCCCCTTCGTGGTATAGTGAGGCGTTCCGGGTGGCTTTAGGGTGGCCCCGCAGGCCCAAAGCAACCCCTAGAACCCCGGACACGAGCAGGGGCTCGGAAGAAGAAGGAGCGGTATGCAGAAGGGTCGGGTCAAGTGGTTCAACGCGGAGAAGGGCTACGGCTTCATTGAGCGCGAGGGGGACACCGACGTGTTCGTCCACTTCAGCGCCATCAACGCCAAGGGGTTCCGCACCCTGAATGAGGGCGACATCGTCACCTTTGACGTGGAGCCGGGCAAGAACGGCAAGGGCCCCCAGGCGGTGAACGTCACCGTGGTGGAGCCGGCCCGCAGGTAAAGGGCTAAGGATACCGCCCCGGGAGGACCCGGGGCGGTCTTTCTTCACCCCCTTCTCAGGCAAGGGGGGGTAGCATGGAGGCGATGCGGACCCTAAGCCTCAGCCTGCGCCCGGTGCGCCTCGAGGACGCCCCCCTTCTCCATGGGCTCTTCTCGCGAAGCCCCGGGTACTTTGCCCTGATCGGCATGGAGCCGCCCAGCCTCGAGGACGTGGTCCAGGACCTCCACACCCTGGAAAGGGACCCCCGGCGGCGGGCCTTTCTCCTCTTCTTGGAAAGGGAGGCCGTGGGCTACCTGGACTACAAGCTCCACTACCCCGAGGAAGGGGAGGCCACCCTAAGCCTCCTCCTCATCCGCGAGGACCGCCAGGGTCAGGGCATCGGGCAGAAGGCCCTCCGCCACCTCATGGAGCACCTGGCAGGCGTAGAACGGCTTTACGCCGTGGTCTACGGCCAGAACCCCCGGGCCAAGGACTTCTTCCGCAAGGAGGGCTTCCGCCACGCCAGGGACGGCGGCCCCGCCGTGAGCTGGTATGTGCGCCAACTGGGTGCGGGGCCAGCCTAGGCCCTATCCTAGACCGGACAGCTTGCGGTTTTTCTCAATGTAGGACTTCCACCGCTCGGGAACGTCCTCCTCGGGGAAGATGGCGTTCACCGGGCAGGCGGGCACGCAGGCTCCGCAGTCGATGCACTCCTCGGGGTGGATGTAGAACTGATCCCCCCCATCGTAGATGCACTCCACGGGGCAGACCTCCACGCAGGACTGGTCCTTTACGCCGATACAGGGCTCACAGATCACGTGCGGCATCCCTCACCTCCCGAGCCACCGCTCGCCCCTATTTTAGGCTACCCGCCCTCCTGTCAAGACCCTAGATTCCCCATTGGCGGAAAAAGGCCTCCCGGGGAATGGCCCCCACCACCCCCTCTCCCCGCACCACCAGCACCAGGGGCTGGCGGAAGAAAAGGGGGTAGAGCTCGCTGGCCGCCACCTCCGCCTCCACGCTCTGGACCTCCTCCAGGGGCAGGACCCCGTCGGAAAGCCCCAGGAGCCCCACGGGCCTCCCCTCCTGCACCAGGAGGACCACCCCCCGGCCCTCGTAGGCCTCCGGGGCCTCCACCCGGGGCAGGGGCCGGGCCAGGCGGTGGGCGGGCAGGGGTCCGAGGAGCCCGGCGGTGAGGAGGGTGGTGCAGGGGACCCGCACCGCCTTCTTGGCCACGTAGAGGGAGAAGGTGAAGACCAAGAGGAAGGCCAGGCCCTCCACCAGGCCGTAAAAGTTGAAGCTCCCCCAACCGAGCCTCCCCTCCCCCCCTAGGAGGTAGTGCACCAGGAGGGAGAAGAGAAGGGCCAGGACCAAGGCCCCCAGGTAGGCGAAAAGCCCCGCCAGGCGGAGTTCCTTCACCGTGCGCATGGGCCTAGCTTACCAGGTCCTCCTCCCGGTCCACGTCCACCCCTACCTCGGGGTAGGGGGTGAGGAGGGCCCGGGCCTCCACCCCCAGGATCCGCCTCGCCCGGGCCTCCAACTCCCCTAGGGAGAGCCTGCCCAAAAGGAGCTTTAGGAGCACATCCAGCCCGATGAGGCGGGCCAGGGAGAGGGGCTTTTTCCTGAGGGCCACCACCCTTTTGGCCAGGGGGAGGGCCTGGAAGAAGAGGGCCTTGTCCAGGAGGAGGAGGTTTCCCCCGGTGAAGGTGCCCTCCCGAAGCCTGGCGTAGGTGCGGCGGTTTCCGGGGAAGCGGGCCTCCACCGCCTCCTTGGGCACGATGGGGTAGACCAGGGCCGCCTCCGGGGCCTTCTCCAACACGAAGCGCACCGCCTCTGGGGTCAGGTGGGGGAGGTCCGCGGTGGCCACCAGCACCCGGCCCTCCACGTGGGCCAAGGCGGCCTCGAGGTTGGCGAGGAGGCTCCCCTGATCGGGGAGGGTGAGCCGGGGAGGGGGGGAAAGCCCCGGGTTCTCCCCCACGTAAACCGCGGAAAGGCCCGCCCCCTTCAGGGCCTCCAGCACCCACTCGGTCATAGGCCTTCCCTGGTAGGGGACGAGGGCCTTGCTCCCCACCCCGTATTTCCTCGCCCAGGCCTCCTCCCCACCTCCTAAGACGATGGCCTCCATGCCCCTATGGTACGCCTTGCCCTAACCTATCCTTAGCACAGTCCTAAGGTTAAGCCAATGACAACCCCTTTGGTCTTGGGAGCGAAAGGTATCCCGAAGGATTCGCCAGATTTTGCCTACCCTAGGCTAAAGTCTAGGTCCTAGGACTCCCGTTTAAGGGTTTTGTAAGCCCCCCTGAGGAGGATGGAGGTATGGACCCTGGGGGTCCCGGAAAGGAGGCAAGGATGCGTATAGGTGCTTGGTATGGGTTCTTGACGGGTCTAGCCCTCCTCCTCGCCGCCTGCAGCGGGGGGGCACCCCCTCCGGACCTCACCCTCGCCGGGGTGAGCCCGAACAACCCCACCGTGGCCCAGGGAAGCAGCCTCCCCCTCACCCTCACCTTCACCTCTCAGAACGGCTTCCAGGGGCAGGTTTCCCTGAGCGTGACAGAGAACGGCCAGGCCCCCCCCTGGCTCACCTTCTCCCCCACCAGCGCCAGCCTGAACGTGCCCAGGGGAGGCCAGGCCCAGGTGACCCTCCAGGTCCAGGTGGCGAGGAACGCCCCCACGGGGCCGCACAGCTTGAGCCTCCGGGCCACTTACGGGGAGAGGTCGGCAGAGCGGAGCCTCACCCTCAACGTGACCCCGCCCCCCGACTTCGCCATCGCCCTCAACCCCGATAGCCTCACCGTGCAGCAGGGGAGTAGCGGCACGGTTCAGCTCACCCTCACCCCCCAGAACGGCTTCACGGGGACGGTGAACCTGTCCCTGGTGGCGGGGCAGGACCCGGTACCCCAGGGGCTTTCCCTCTCCCCCACCAGCCTCACCGTTTCCGGATCCAACCCCTTGACCCGGGACCTGACCCTCACCGCGGGGGCCACCACGCCCACGGGCATCTACCGGCTGAAGGTGCGGGCCACGGGAGGGAACGTCACCAAG
Source organism: Thermus sediminis (assembly GCF_003426945.1). Classification (NCBI taxonomy): domain Bacteria; kingdom Thermotogati; phylum Deinococcota; class Deinococci; order Thermales; family Thermaceae; genus Thermus; species Thermus sediminis. The sequence goes on along the minus strand of NZ_QURO01000004.1, from coordinate 1,509,315 downwards.
GACGCGGAGCTCACCGTCACGGTGAGCGCCTCCTCGGGCGGTGGCGGCGGCTCCAACAGCGGCACGGTGAACACTCCCGGGGGCCAGGTGGGGATGGGCCTGCAGGGGGGCACCTTCACCCAGGGCCCCACCTACCAGAGCGTGACCCCACCCGAGGGCTTCCAGGCTCCCTACGGGGCCATCGCCTTCACCGCCCAGGTTCCCCAGGGCGGGACCCTCACCGTGACCCTCACCTTCCCCCAGGCCATTCCCCAAGGGGCGGTCCTGAGGAAGTTCGTCAACAACGGCTGGCGTGAGGTTCCCGGGGCCCAGTTCTCGGGGAACACGGCCACCTATCAGGTGCGGGACGGCGGAGATTTGGACGCCGACGGGCAGGCCAACGGCCAGATTGTGGACCCGGTGGCCTTGCTCACCCCCTCCCCCGGCTTCACCCTCAGCCTCAACCCCGATAGCCTCACCATCCAGCAGGGGGGCAGCGGCACCACCCAGCTCACCCTCACCCCGCAGGGGGGCTTCACAGGGCCGGTGAACCTGAGCCTGGTGGACGGGAACGGGAACCCGGTCTCCGGGATTAGCCTCTCCCCCACCACGGTGAGCGTGTCTGACCCCAACAACCCCGTGATCTTGGCCCTCAACGTCAACGTGGACAGCAGCGTGGCCGCGGGGAACTACAGCCTCCAGGTCCGGGCTACCTCAGGGAACCTCACCAAGACGGCGGGCCTGAGCCTCACGGTGGAGCCCCTCCCCCCCATGAGCCTCTCCCCGGTAGATCCCGAGGTGACTCTGCAAGGCACAGGCTACTACCAACACCTCTCCGGAACAGTAACCCTAACCCTCACCCTGACCCCCAGCTCGGGGTTCAATGGCTATGTGGATCTTAGTGTCCTGAACGCTAACGGTCAGGCCATCAAGGGCATCAGCATCCGGCTTACGGATGGTCCCCTCTACTACTCCCCAAGCGACGGAGTCAGGCAGTACTCCGTGACCTTGAATGTGTTCGCAGATTACGACTATTACTATGCTTCCCAGCCCTTCCGTTTCTGGGACTTAGGTCCCAACGCCCTGCGTCTGGAGGCCCGTCAGGGGAGCACCGTCCACACCGCCGACTTCACGCTCACGGTGCGAGCAGATCCCCCAGGGATCCTGTGGCACATTAATGGCCCCATTATTCTTGCGGTGGATGCCCAAGGCAACGTCTACGGAGCGATACTTGTGTCCGCTGGCTTCGTGGGTCAGGGCTACTGCCATGTGGTGGCTTTCCGGCCCAACGGGGAGCGGTTCGTCTTCATCCAATGGGACCTGAACTGCAACCCGGACAGGGATTCAGCAGAGGGCATCGGCGTGGACGGGGACGGAAACATCTATGCAGCCTTCACCTTCAGTAATTCTCTCCTCCGCCTCCGCAAGTACACGCCCCAGGGTGAGATGCTCTGGGAAAGGACCATAGGTGGTCTTGAGGGCTTTGCGAAGCCCGAGAGCTTGGTGGTGACCCCGGAGGGGCGGGTCTATGTGGCCGTGACCCAGTACGGGCCGGAAGAGGACTGCGTCTATAGCCGATGCAACCCCGTAGGCGTATCCGTTTACGCCTACGACTCCCAAGGGAACCCGCTTTGGAGCCGGCGCTTCCAGGCTTACCTGCAAACGCCCGAAGAGAACCCCCGGACTTACCCCGTGTTGACGGAGCACCACGGAGGCCTCGCCGTGGGTCCCGATGGCCACATCTACGTGGCGGGGACCGCCATGGGCAACCTCTTCCGCACTCTCTATGGCCGCGCCTGGAACACGGATGGCCTCCCCACCTCCGCCTGGGTAGCCAAGCTGAACCCGGCGGATGGGAGCGTGGTCTGGGGGGACCAGTTTGTGGGGGATCCCTCTTCTGCTCCCGTTGCTTTCAACGCCAACACTGTCATACCCCTCACCCTGGCGATCACCCCCGACGGGCAAGAGGTCTACCTGGGAGGCACCACCAACAGGGACCACCCGCCTTACACACATCAGGGCTACAACGATGGCCTGCTTGTCCGCTACAGTGCCGCCACGGGCCAGAGGCTCGAGGTTCGGCTCTACGGCAGTCCGGGGTATGACGATATAAAGAGCATTGCTTTCTCCCCGGACGGGAATTACATGTACCTGGAGCTTGGGGGCCAGGTCGGTGCCCTTTACAAGCTCTCCCGCACCAATCTGGATTTAGATAGCGCCCTCTGGGTGATGCGCCTGTCGTACCCTCGTGGTGGCCCCTACATCATCTTGCCCCACGGGAACCTACTCTATGTGGGTAACGTTGGGGGGGAGAGCGGACCAACTGGCATCCTTCGGATAATCCCCTAACCCAAAGGCTTCGCCCCCGGGCTGGGAGGTCCTGGCCCGGGGGTTCTTTTGGTCCTCCAAGGCCCTCCGAGGGATGGGCTCAAACCGAAGAGAGCCTAAAGGGGCCTAAGCTCTAGCCGCAGCACCTGGTTGCCCGTGACCCGGATGGCCTGGACGAGGGTGCGGTAGCCAGGGGCCACCAGGGTGAGCTCGTGCTCCCCAAAGGGGGCCTCCAGGCGCAGGTACCCGCCCTTGGCCACCCCCACCTCCTCCCCATCCAGGAAGACCCGGGCCTCCACGTTCAGGTAGAGCTCCAGGATGGCCCGGACGGGGACGAGCTCCACCAGAAGGCGCACGCTCTCCCCGGGCCGCACCTCCACCATGGCCCGGTACTCCCCGTACCCAGGGGCCACCACCCTAACCTCGTGCAGGCCCGCCTCGAGGCTCACCCGAAGGGGCGCCCGGCCCACCAGGCGGCCGTCCACGTAGACCTCGGCCCCCTCAGGCCTGGCCTCCAGGATGAGCTCTCCCGTGCGAAGGGGCCTCAGGTTGGCAGCAAGCCGGGTCTCCCGGCCCCGCTCCACCCGGACCGCGGCGCTGTAGGGCTCGTGGCCGGGGAGGCGGAGCTCCACCCGGTAGGTCCCCTCGTTCAGGGTGAGGCGCAAGGGGGTGCGGCCCTGGAGGCGCCCTTCCAGGTAGACCTCGGCCCCCAACGGGCTGGACTCCAGGAAGAGGGTGCCCGTCCGGGGAAGGGGGTTCAGGCGGACCTCGAGCCGGGTGGCCCCTCCCCGCCGCACCTGGACCGTGGCCCTATGGGGCTCATGGTCGGCGAGGCGGAGCTCCACCGCGTACCGCCCCTCGGGAAGGGCCAGGGAAAGGGGCGTTCGGCCCCTAAAGGCCCCGTCCACGTAGACCTCGGCCCCCGCGGGGATAGAGGCCACGCTCAGGGTCCCCTGCCTGGCTTCCGGAACCAGCTGGGCGAAGATCTGGACCCTCTCCCCGGGCCTGGGGTTCACCGTGGCCCGGTAGGGCTGGTGGCCGGGAAGCCGGACCTCCACCTCCTGCCGTCCGGGGTTCACGGCGAGGGAGAGGGGGGTGCGGCCTTGGAAGCGGCCGTTCAGGTAGACCTCGGCCCCCCCTGGCCTCGAGTCCACCACCAGGGTAGCCGTGGCTGGGGTGGAAGGGGGGGCAGCCACCCGGCCCACGAAGTAGCGGGCCACGTCCGTGACCCAGTCCCTGGGAGGCAGGGGCTCAATGACGATGGAGAGGGCCCGGGCCAGACCCTCAGGCCCCTGGACCCGCACCTGGTTCCTCTCCACATCCAGGATCTGCTGGATGGAGAGGGGGCGCCTGCTGGCCACCGCCAGGATGCGGTCCTCTCCTTCGGGACCGGTCACCGTGTAGCGGTAGCGGGCCCCCTCGGGGGGATACCGCCGGGTCTCCCCCGCCCTTAGGAAGTTCTCCCGCTCGTAGGCGTTGGGCAGAATGGGGTCAATGCGCCCGTCGGCGCTGATGTTGAAGAGGTAGACGTAGGCGTCCTGGTTGACGTTGACGTAGATCTGGATGGGCTCGCCGATCCGGTAAAGGGCGTTCCCCCGCTTGCCGGGGTCCCTGTCCACCCACACCCTTACCTCCAGGTCCGTGGGCACCGGGTTGACGATGATGCCCTGGGGGCTCAGTTGCTGGGCTAGGGCCATGCCCAGGCCCAGCGCCGCCAAAAGGAGCTTCCGCATATCCCTCACCTCCACCCCCAGGCTAAAGCCCGGGTGTGAAAGCCCTGAGGGAAGAAGGCCAAGGCCCCTTAAGGCTCGGCGAAGACCCCCAAGGAGCGGAAGCGGCGGTAGCGGTCCTGGAGGAGGGCCTCAGGGGAGAGGCCCCTAAGCTCCTCCAGGGCCTTGAGGAGGGCCTCCTTGATGTTCTTGATGGCGGCCTCCGGGTCCTTGTGGGCCCCACCCTCGGGCTCGGGGACGATGCCATCCACCACCCCAAAGGCCAGGAGGTCCTTGGCGGTGAGCCTCAGGGCCTCGGCAGCCTTGGGGGCCTCCTTGGCGTCCCTCCAGAGGATGGCGGCGCAGGACTCGGGGCTGATCACGGAGTACCAGGCGTTTTCCATGATGAGGACCCGGTTGGCCACCGCGATGGCCAAGGCCCCCCCGCTGCCCCCCTCCCCCAGGATGAGGGCGATGGCCGGCACCCTTAGGCGGCTCATCCGCTGGAGGCTCTGGGCGATGACCCAGGCCTGGCCCCGCTCCTCGGCGGAAACCCCCGGGTAGGCCCCCGGGGTGTCGATAAAGCTCAAGAAGGGGTAGCCGAAGCGGTCCGCCAGATCCATGAGGCGCATGGCCTTGCGGTACCCCTCGGGGTGGGGCATGCCGAAGTTGCGGAGGAGGTTCTCCTTGGTGTCCCGCCCCTTCTGGTGCCCCACCACCACCACCTTATGGCCCTCCAGGTAGGCCAGCCCCCCCACGACGGCGGGGTCATCGGCGAAGGCCCGGTCCCCGTGGAGTTCCAGGAAGTCCTGGAAGGCCCTCTCCAGGACGTCCAAAGTGGTGGGCCGCCCAGGGGCCCGCGCCAGCTGGACCCGCTGCCAGGGGGTGAGGTTGGCGTAGGTCTCCCTTTTGAGGCGGGCCAGGCGCTCCTCCAGGAGGCGGACCTCCCGCTCCAGGTCCACCCCTGTGGTCCTGGCGGTTTCCCTTAGCTCCTGGATGCGCTTCTCCAGCTCCAGGATGGGCCTTTCAAACTCCAGCGCCATAGGGGACTCCAGGGTGCAGGTGGCGGAGGACCAGGGCCACTTCCCCCTTCAGCTTCCTGCGGTCCGTGACCCGGTCCACCATCCCGTGCTTGAGGAGGAACTCCGAGCGTTGGAAGCCCTCGGGAAGCTCCTGGCGGATGGTCTGCCGGATGACCCTAGGCCCGGCGAAGCCGATCAGGGCCCCGGGCTCGGCGAGGATGACGTCGGCCAGGGCGGCGAAGCTGGCCGTGACCCCCCCGGTGGTGGGGTCGGTGAGGACGGACACGTAGGGGAGGCGCCTTTTCCAGAGGAGATCCAGGCTCATCACCGTCTTGGCCATCTGCATGAGGGAGAGGGCGGCCTCCTGCATCCTGGCCCCCCCGGAGGCGGCCACGATGACCAGGGCCCGCCCCTCCTCCGCCGCCCGCTCCGCCCCCCGGGCGATCTCCTCCCCCACCACGCTGCCCATGGACCCCCCGGCGAAGGCGTAGTCCATGACCAGGAGGACCGCAGGCACCCCTCCGATGGTGCAGATCCCCCCCAGGATGGCGTCGGGCCGCCCCGTCTCCTCCTGGTAGGCCCTAAGCCTTTCCCCGTAGGGCTTGGTGTCCACGAAGCCCAGGGGGTCCAGGGGCCTTAGGTGGGTGGTCTCCTGGAAGGTGCCAGGGTCGGCCAGCATGTCCACGCGTTCCCCCGCAGGCATGCGGTGGTGGTGGCCGCACTTGGGGCAGACCCCCAGGTTCTCCCGAAGCTCCTTTTTGTAAAGCTGAGCCCCGCAGGCCTCGCACTTGGTCCAAAGCTCAGGGACATCGCGGTTTTCCCCGCTGGGGCGCCTCCTCCGGAAAAGCCTTTCCAGGGCCATTCACGCCTCCTTGGGGGCCTCGAGGGCCCGGGCCTCCCCGGCGAGGCTCTGGCCGATGAAAACCGCCCCCGCCTCCACCTCCAGGGCCTGGGTCCGGACGTTGCCGGTGAGGCGGGCGGTCTTGGCCAGGAAGACCTTGTCCGCCACCAGGTCCGCCCTCACCTCCCCGTGGACCTGCACCGCCTTGGCCTCAATCCTTTCCCCTTCCACCCGGCCCGTGCGCCCCACCTCCAGCTCCCCCTCCACCCGGAGGGAGCCCCGCACCAGGCCGTCTATGCGCACCTGGCCCCTGGCCTTGAGGTCCCCCAGGACCTCGGTCTCCGGGCCCAGATAGGTGAGGACGCGCTCCTTTCTGCCCAGCATCCGCCCCATTCTACCGAGCGGCCCAAGCAGGGTCCAGGTAGGGCCTGGGGTCTACGGCCACGCCCTGGCGGTAGACGCCGTAGTGGAGGTGGGGTCCCGTGGAGCGGCCCGTGGAGCCCACATACCCCAGGACCTGCCCCCTATCCACCCGCTCCCCAGGGCGCACCCGGAGGCGGGAGAGGTGGCCGTAGAGGGTCTGGTAACCAGTCCCGTGGTCCAGGAGGACGGCGAGGCCGTAGGGGCCCATCCAGCCCGCCCGGGCCACCACCCCCGCCCCGGTGGCGTGGACGGGGGTGCCGTAGGGGGCGGCGAAGTCCAGGCCGTCGTGGAACTCCAAGCCGGGGCCGAAGGGGTTTCTCCGGGTGCCAAAGGGGGAGGTGATCCCCTGATGGCCCTGGAGGGGGAGACCCCGGGGCAGGCTTCGCTCCACCTCCAGGGTGCGTTCCAGGGCAGGGGTGAGCTCCCAAAGCTGGCGCTCCAGGTCCAGGACCCAAGCCCGCACCTCGGCCCACCCCTCCATGACCCCACCCCCCTGCCCTCCCCCGTAGCGCACGGGAAGGGCGTTGATGGGGGAAAGCCCCGCCCGGCGGCGGAGCTCCTCAATGGCCTTCTTCAGGGCCTCCAGGTCCTGCTTGGTGCGCTCCGCCTCTTGGGCAAGGGCCCGGTTCTTGGCCTTTTCCGCCTCGAGGGCCAGGGAGAGCCGCCGGGCCTCCTGGGAGAGGGCCTGGATGCGGGCCTCCAGGGCCCTGGCCTCCCGGGCCCGGTGCCAGAAGTAGAGGTTGGCCCCACTCCAAAGGACGAGTAGGCCTAGGAGGAGGACCAAGGTCCAGCCGGGCAGGCTCAGAGCCCGGCTCCCCCCGCCGCTTCGGGTGAGGAGGAGGGTGTAGCGGGCAGGCCGCCTTTTCATCCCCAAGGAGTATACCCCAGGCCTAGACCCTGTCCAGGACCAGGGGCAGGGGCCTGGCGGCCTCCCCCAGGCGGAAGGCCTCCCGGAGGTGGGCCAGGGCCTCCTCCAAGCCCCGGTTCCGGTGGTAGAGGAGGGCCAGGGCCTCCCCCCTTTCCACCCGGTCCCCGGGCCTCTTCAGGAGCTGGACCCCCACCCCGTGGTCGACGGCCTCCCCCTTCCTAAGCCGCCCCCCGCCCAGGGCCAGGACGGCGAAGCCCACCTTGAGGGCGTCCACCTCCTGGACCACCCCCTCTTCCGGGGAGAGGAGGGGAAGCTCTTCCCCGAGGGGAAGGAGGGAGGGGTCCTCCACCACCCTTGGGTCCCCGCCCTGGGCCTCGAGGAAGGCCTGGAACTTCTCCAGGGCCCGCCCCTCCTCCAGGGCCTTCCGGGCAAGGCCAGGGTCTAGCCCCTCCAGCCTCAGGGCCTCCTCCGCCAGGGCGAGGGCCACCTCCAGGAGGTCCTCAGGGCCCTCCCCCTTGAGGGCGAGGATGGCCTCCCGCACCTCCAGGGCGTTTCCCACCGCCCTCCCCAAGGGGGCTTCCATGCCCGTGAGGAGGGCCCGCACCCGGCGCCCGGCCCCCTGCCCGATGGCCACCATGGCCTCGGCCAGGGCGCGGGCGGCCTCGAGGGTCTTCATGAAGGCCCCTTTGCCCACCTTCACGTCCAAGACGATGCTCCTGGCCCCGGCGGCGAGCTTTTTGCTCATGATGGAGCTCGCGATCAAGGGGAGGCCCTCCACGGTGGCGGTCACGTCGCGTAGGGCGTAAAGCCTCCCGTCCAGGGGGGCCAGGTCCCCGCTTTGGGCGGCGATGACCAGGCCCACCCTCCTCGCCCTTTCCAAGAACTCCCCTTCCGTCATCTCCCCCCGCCAGCCCGGGACGGACTCCAGCTTGTCAATGGTCCCCCCGGTGTGGGCCAGGCCCCGGCCCGACATCTTGGCGAAGGTGCACCCGCTCGCGGCCAGGATGGGCCCCACCACTAAGGTGGTCTTGTCCCCCACCCCCCCGGAGGAGTGCTTGTCCACGGGATGGGGGAGGTGGGAGAGGTCCAGGACCTTACCGGAATGGGCCATGATCTCCGTGAGCCAGAGGGTCTCCTCAGGGGAAAGCCCCCGGAAGAAGACGGCCATGAGCCAGGCGGAGACCTGGTAGTCGGGGACCTCCTCCTTCAGGTAGCCCAGGAGGAAGGCCGCCATCTCCTCCCGGGTGTGGGCCAGGCCGTCCCGTTTGGCCTGGATGAAGCGCACGGGGTTCATGGCCCCATGCTACGCCGAGGGCATGGCCACCTGGTACCGCTTCGGTTTGGAGACCTAGGAAAGGCTTTTCCAGGGGGTCAAGAACGTGGAGCTCCTGGAGGGGGAGGTCTACGAGATGCCAAGCACGCCCGGAAGGTGGCAAAGCCCCTCCGGGCCTTCCTGGAGGCCCTGGGAGACCAGGGGGGTCTAGCCCCAAAACCCCGTCCGCATCCCTCCCCACTCGGAACCCCGGCCGGACCTGGCCCTCCTAAGGCCCAGGGACTCCGGAGAGGCCCTCCCCACCCCGGAGGATGTCCTCCTCCTCGTGGAGGGGGCGGACCACGACCAAGGAAGAAAGCTTCCCATCTACGCCAGAGCGGGCATTCCCTAGGTCTGGCCCCTGGACCTGGAACGGAACCTCCTCCCCGCCTTCCGCCACCCCAAGGAGGGGGTGTACACGGAGCATGGGATTTCCCTCCCCGGGGAGGGGGCGGAACCCCTAGCCTTCCCCGGGGTGAGGATCGCCTGGGACTAAATACCCCCCAAAAGGCCCGCCCAAAGCGCAGAGGGGTTTTTGGAAAAGCCCCCTAGGCCCGGCCCACGGAGCCGAAGAGCTCCATGCGGCTCTTCACCACCTCCTTCACCGCCTCCCGGGCCGGGCCCAGGTACTTCCTGGGGTCAAACTCCTTGGGGTTCTTATGGAGGGTCTCCCGAATGAGGGCGGCGAAGGCTAGGCGCAGGTCGGTGTCGGTGTTGATCTTGGCGATCCCTAGGGAGATGGCCTTCTGGATGTCCTCGGGGTGGATGCCCGCAGCCTCCCCGATCTCCCCTCCCGAGGCGCGGAAGCGCTCCACCAGCTCCGGGGGCACGGCGCTCGCCCCGTGGAGGACCAGGGGGGCGGGGACCAGCTTGGCGATCCTCTCCAGCCGGGGATGGTCGATGAAGGGCCTCCCCTTCCCCTTGTAGGCCCCGTGGCTGGTGCCGATGGCCACCGCCAGGTAGTCGGCCCCCGTCCGCTCCATGAAGAGGCGGGCCTCCTCGGGGTTGGTGAGGAGGGCGTCCTTCTCGTCCACGGCCACGTGTTCCTCAATGCCGGCAAGCCGCCCCAGCTCCGCCTCCACCGTGACCCCCACGGCGTGGGCCACCTCCACCACCCGCTTGGTCTCCTTTACGTTGGTCTCAAAGTCCTCGTGGGACTTGTCGATCATGACGCTGGTGAAGCCCGCCCGGAGGGCCTTCAGCACGCCCTCGTAGCTAGACCCGTGGTCCAGGTGGACGGCCACCGGCACCCGGGCCTCTTTGGCCAGCTCTATGGCCATGAGGGTCAGGGCCCGGCCCCCGTACTTCATGGCCCCCTCGGAGAGGGCCAGGATCACCGGGCTTCTTCCCTCCTCGGCGGCCTCGAGGACCGCCTGGAGGAACTCCATGTTGTTCACGTTGAAGGCCCCCACCCCATAGCCCCCTTCCCGCGCCCGCTTCAGGATCTCCAAACCCGTGACCAGCATAGGCACCTCCGGCCCGGATTATACCCGGACCCCCATGGAAGCGTGGAAATCCAAGTGCCCGCGCCCAGGCTGCCCAACGCGCGGAGCCCGCCTGGGCGCTTTCCGGGGCCCCCGCCGTGGCGAGGGCCAAGGCGGGATACGGCGAGGGCCAAGGCGGGATACTCAGTAGGCCTGCCCCGTGGCCTTGGTGAGGAGGAGCCGGAACTCGTGGGGGCTGGTGGCGGCGGAAAGGGCGTCCTCCAGGGAGATGAGGCCCTCCTTGTAGAGCTCCACCAGGTGCTGGTCAAAGGTGCGCATCCCGTGGATGGAGCCCTCCATCATGGCTTCTTTGATCTGGGGGGTCTTGTCCTCGTCCTTGATGAGCTCCCGCACGTAGGGGGTGGCGATGAGGACCTCGAGGGCCAGGACCCGCCCCGTCCCGTCCGCCCGGGGCAGGAGCCTCTGGGAGAGGATGCCGAGAAGGGACTCGGCCAGGAGGATCCGCACCTGCCCGTGCTCGTGCAAGGGGAAAAAGTCAATGACCCGGTTGATGGTGCGCCAAGCGTCCAGGGTGTGCAGGGTGGAGAGGACCAGGTGGCCCGTCTGGGCGGCCATGAGGGCGGCCTCCACCGTTTCCTTGTCCCGCATCTCCCCGATCAGGATTACGTCCGGGTCCTGGCGCATGGCGTACTTGATCCCGGAGTAGAAGCTGTCCGTGTCCAGGCCCACCTCCCGCTGGACCACCAAGCTCTTCTTGTGCCGGTGCAGGAACTCTATGGGGTCCTCAATGGTGATGATGTTCTTGGCATAGTGCAGGTTGATGTGGTCAATGATGGCGGCCAATGTGGTGCTCTTGCCGCTTCCCGTGGGCCCCGTGACCAGGATGAGGCCCCTTTCCCTGGCTGCCAAGCCCTCCAGGGTCTCCCGGGGCAGGCCCAAGGCCTCAAAGCTGGGGATGACCTCGGAGACCACGCGCATGACCAGGCCGAAGCTTCCCCGCTGCCTCATGAGGTTGCAGCGGAAGCGGGCCACCCCGGGGATGGTGTAGGCGAAGTCCATCTCCTTGCGGTACTCCAGCTCCTCCTGTTGCTCCGGGGTGAGGAGGGCCTTGGCGATGGCCTCGGTGTCCTTGGGGGTGAGGGGGCGGCCCGTGAGGGGCCTGAGCTTGCCGTCCACCCGGACCATGGGTGGGGCCCCCGCCTGCAGGTGGATGTCCGAGGCCCGGGCCTGGACCATGGCCTTGAGCATCTCCAAGAGGCTTTGCCTGCCCTCTTGCGGGAAGGCCTCGCTCACGGGTACACCTCCAGGTTGTCGATGAGCCTGACCTCGGGGAACCGCCCCGCCACGAGGCCCCGGGCTCCGGGAAGGATGCGGGAAAGGGGCAGGAGGGTTTCGGGGTGGACGATGGCCAGGTAGTCGGGGCGGAACTGGGGCACCCCCTCTAGGACCCTCTCCCCTGCTTCCAGGGCCTCGGCCACGCCACCCCCCGAGAGGGCCACCTCCCGCATGGCCAGAAGGGCCTGGTACAGGACAGAAGCCTTCTGCCTGGTCTCCGGGGAGAGGTAGACGTTGCGGCTGGAGAGGGCCAGGCCATCCTCCTCCCGCACCGTGGGCACCCCCACCACCTCGAGGGGGAAGCCCAGATCCTTGACCATCTTGCGGATAACAAGAAGCTGCTGGTAGTCCTTTTCGCCAAAGTAGGCCCGCTCGGGCCTCACCAAGAGAAAGAGCCGGGCCACCACCGTGGCCACCCCCTGGAAGTGCCCGGGGCGGACCTCCCCCTCCCAAAGGGCGGTGAGGGAACCCTCCACTTGGACCCGGGTGGCGAAACCCCGGGGGTAGATCTCCTCCACCCCCGGGGCGAACAGGAGATCCACCCCCGCCTCCTCCAAGAGGGCCCAGTCCCGGGAGAGGTCCCGGGGGTAGCGGTGGTAGTCCTCCCCAGGGCCAAACTGCAAGGGGTTGACGAAGATGGACACCACCACGAAGGGGTTTTCCCGGCGGGCCCTTTCCACTAGGGCCAGGTGCCCCCGGTGAAGGTAGCCCATGGTGGGAACAAAGCCCACCCCTCCCTGGGGCAGGGCCCCCCACAGGTCGGCCACGGCACGCACCACCTTCACGGGCCTCAGTATACTTTTCCCGTGGGCAAGAAGAGGCGCGAGGACAAGCTTAAGAAAAAGGCCCTTAGGGAGTGGCAGGAAAGGCGCCCCAAGACCTTTCGCGAGGCCCTAAAGTACTTCCCCGGGATCTTCCTGCGGACCGCCTTGGTCATGATGGCGGCGTTGAGCCTCATCCTGCTCGCGACCGCCCTGCAGGTACCCTTCGCCGAGAGCTTCTGGTTCCAGCTTCTGGTCTACCTGGGCTTCTACCTGATCTTCCAGCGCTTCATCATGGGGCCTTTGGCCCCGCCGCGCATAAAATAAACGGCCGAACCGGGGAAAACCCTGCGCCCCCTCCGCTTAGGAGCACGGTTTTCGGGAAGAAGGGGCTTGGACGCAAGCGGCGTGGAGCGGCCCCACACCCCTCCCCTGCTTGAATCCCCACCTGGGAGCCCTTTGCGAGCTCCTCTAGATCCTATCGGCGTCGGCCCAGAAGCCCTCGAGGTCGTAGTAGTCCCGGGCCTCCTCGGTCATGAGGTGGACCACCACCTCCCCGTAGTCCAGGACCACCCAGCGGGGGCTCTGCCCCTCCGTGGGGCGGGGGCGGAGGCCCTCCTCCTTGAGCTTCTCCTCCAGGTGGCGCTCCAGGGCCTCCAGGTGGGGGGTGCTGGCGGCGCTGGCCAGGACGAAGTAGTCCAGGCTCTCCGATACCCTGCGCAGGTCCAGGGCCACCACGCCTTCCGCCTTCTTTTCCCAAAGGAGATCCTTGATGCGCCCGACCAGATCCAACGCCTCCTTGGTCTTCACCATCCAAGGCTTATTGTAGCAGGTCTTGGCCCAACTCCACCACCACCCCCGCCACGGGCCGGTGGGGGAAAAGGAGGGGCAGGTGAAAGAGGTCGGCGAAGTAGGCCCCGGCCTCGGGGTCCTTGGTGTACACCCCGCTTTGCGCCACCTCCGCCACCTCTAGCTCGGCCAGGATCCCCTCGTGGGCCAAGAAGGTCTGGGCCCAGGCCAAAAGCTCCGGAACCCCCCTGAGGCGCACGGCCACCCGGGGGGGGGAGGAAGGGGGGACGGCCCCGAAAAATCCCTCCAGGAAGGCCGCCATGGCCGCTTGGTCTACGTAGAGGAAACCGCTCGGTCCCTCCCGGGTAGGCAGGGTGGCGAGGGAAAGCCTCAGGCTTCGCACCGAGGGCAGGTAGGGGAGGAGTTCCTCCAGGGTCAGGTCCGTGTCCAGCTCCCGCCAGGCCTCCCCCAAAGCCAGGACCAGAGCGGGCCAGGTGGCGGGGTTCTGCGCCCTCCTCAGGGCCTGGCCCATCACCCCCTTGATCCGGTCCAGGCGGGCGTAGTCCCCTAGGGCGTCGTGGCGGAAGCGCATGTACTTGACCGCCTCCTCCCCCGTGAGGTGGAGGCGGCCTGCGGGGAAGTCGATGAAGAGCCGGGCGGCCCGGTCCGTGTAACGCATGGGCCTCTCCAGGACCACCTCCACGCCCCCCAGGGCGTCCACCACCCGGGCCACGCTCTCCAGGGTGAGGACGAGGTGCCTTTCCGCCACCAGGCCCGTGGCCTCCTCCACCGCCCGCTTCAGAAGCTCCGCCCCGCCCCGGGCGTAGGCGGCGTTGATCCTACCCCGGGCCACGGGGCTGAAGAGGTCCCGGGGGATGGCCACCCCCCTGACCTCGCTCCCTATGAGGCGCAGGTAGAAGATGGTGTCCGTACGGCTTCCCGGGCCGCAAGGGGTGTGGTGGCCGCAGTACTCGATGTCCCGGCCCGCCACCACCACCCCCATCTGGGGCAGAACCCCCATCCGCTTGGGGCGGATCGCCTCCTCCGCCTGGCTTCGGGGAAGGGAAAGGACCGCACCCAAGGCGAAGAGGACCAGGCTCAAGAGGAGGAGGGAAGGCCTAGGACGCATTCCCGAGGCCATGGTACACCTCTAGGGTCCGAGGATGGATGGGGATACCCTTCCGCCGGAGATGGTTCACCTTGTTGACCACCGCCAGGCGGTAGGCCTCCCCTAGCCTCCCCGAAAGGGCCAGGTCCCGGATCTCCCCATTGACCCCCCGTCCGGGCTCGGAGATGTCGGCAATGTAGAGGGCCATCCCCAAGGCGTTCCCGGGGTCCACCCCGTAGACGTGGCCCTCTATGGCCTCCAAGACCTCCCCGTCCTCCACCCCCCAGCTCTCCGCTAGGCGACGGGCCGCCCGACCGTGGAGGGAGAGAGGGTGGGCCCTTTCCACCTCGTTCTCCGGGGGGGCCAGGGCCAGAAGCGCCCCCTCGGGCAGATCCCGGGCGGCATCGTGGAGGAGGCCGGCTAGGTAGGCCTTCTCCCCGTCCAGGCCGTTCCTCTCGGCGATCTCCCGGGCCAGGTGGGCCACCCGCAGGATGTGGGCGAAGCGCTCGGGCTTGACCAAGGCCTTCACTTTCTCGGCCAGGCTAGCGGTAGAGACCGTGCTTTTCAAGGTATACCTCCACGGGCCGCGGCACCCAAAAGCGCACGCTCCTCCCCTGGGCGATCCTCCTCCTGATCTCGGTGCTGGAGATGCCCACCTCGGGCACCGGAAGGGGCACCACCGGCACCGGCACACCCTCCAGGGAATAGCCGGGCCGGGCCACGGCCACCAGGGTGGCGAGTTCCACAAGGCGGTGCCCCTCCTTCCAGGCGAGGACATCCCGATAGGCGTCGGCCCCGGTGATGAAGAAGAGCTCGGCCTCGGGGAAGAGCCTGCGGGCCTCCAGGAGGGTGTCCACGGTGTAACTGGCCCCGGGGCGGTCCAGCTCCAGCCTGGAGGCGAAAAACCGCCCTTCCTCGGCGGTGGCCAGGAGGACCATCTCGTAGCGGGCCTCGGGAGGGGCCACGGGGGTCTTGTGGGGCGGGCGGGCGGCCACCACGAAGAGGACCCGGTCTAGGCCCAAGGCATCCGCCGCCTCCTCCGCGGCGATGAGGTGGCCCAGGTGGATGGGGTCAAAGCTGCCGCCGAAAAGGCCCAGACGCACCTACACCTCCGGGATGTACTCAAACTCCAGGCCGCCCATGCGCACCACGTCCCCGGCCCGCACCCCCTTGGCCCTAAGGGCGGCCTCCACTCCGTGGCGCCGGAAGACCTCCTGCAGGTAGCCCGCGGCCTCGGCGAGGTCCCCCTTGAGGCGCCTAAGGTAGCGCTCCACTTCCGGGGCCCGAACCTCGTACACCCCCTCCTCGAGGGGCACCACCTCCACCCCCGCCTGGACCTCCTGGCGGGGGGTGGGCTTGGGAAGCTCCGGGGCGGGCGCGGCCTGGACCAGGGCGTGAAGGGCCTCGAGGAGCTCCGGCACCCCCTCCCCGGTGAGGGCGCTCACCGGGAGGACGGGAAGCCCTTCCGGGGAAAGCTCCGCCACCCTGGCGGCCACCTCCTCCAGGGTGAGGAGGTCCACCTTGTTGAGGGCCACGAGGCTCGGCCGCCGGAGGAGGCCAGGATCGTAAGCTCCCACCTCTTTCCGCAGGGTACGAAAGGCCTCCAGAGGGGCTTCCTTTGCGTCCAGAACATAGAGGAGGACCCGGGTGCGGGCGATGTGGCGCAGGAACTCCAGGCCCAGGCCCTTCCCTTGGCTCGCCCCCTCGATGATCCCCGGGATGTCCGCCAGGGTGAAGCGCCTCCCCTCCGAAACCTCCGCCACCCCCAGGTGGGGGCTCAGGGTGGTGAAGGGGTAGGGGGCCACCTTGGGCTGGGCCCGGGTGGCGGCCCGGAGGAGGCTGGACTTCCCCGCGTTGGGGTAGCCCACGAGGCCCACGTCAGCGATGAGCATGAGCTCGAGGCGGAGCCTCCTCCTCTCCCCCTCCTCCCCGGCCTCGGCGAAGCGGGGGGCCTGGCGGGTAGGGGTTGCGAAGTGGGCGTTCCCCCGCCCCCCCTCTCCGCCCGGGGCCACCAAGACGGTCTCCCCCTCCTCGGTGAGGTCCGCCAGAAGCTCCCCCGTGTCGGCGTCGTAGACCCGGGTGCCCCGGGGAACCTCAATGAAGAGGTCCCGCCCCGCCCGGCCGTGCCGGCCGCTTCCCTTGCCGTGCTCCCCGTCCTCGGCCTTGTAGGTGCGCTTGGAGAGCTCGGAGAGGGAGTCCACGCTCCCCTTGGCCCGCAGGTAGACGTTTCCCCCCCGCCCCCCATCCCCCCCGTCCGGCCCCCCCTTGGGGACGAACTTCTCGCGGCGGAAGGAGACGGCGCCGTCGCCACCCTTACCGGCGGCGACGGTGATGTGGAGAACGTCCTGGAAGGTCAAGGGGTCTTTAGCCCAGCGGGCGGACGCTCACAAAGCGGCCTAGCCGCCCCTTGTCCTGGAACTCCACCACCCCGTCCACCAGGGCGAAGAGGGTGAAGTCCCGGCCCATGCCCACGTTCTTCCCCGGCTTGAACCGGGTGCCCCGTTGCCGCACCAGGATGTGGCCCGCCTTCACCATCTGGCCGCCGTAGCGCTTCACCCCTAGGCGCTTGGCCTGGGAGTCGCGGCCGTTCTTCGTGGAACCGAGTCCCTTCTTGTGCGCCATGGCTCACCCCTGGATCTCCTTGATGAGGATCTCCGTGTAGGGCTGGCGGTGCCCCCGCTTCCTGCGGTACTGCACCTTGGCCTTGAACTTGGAGATGGTGATCTTCTTGCCCCTGCCGTGGCCCAGAACCTCGGCCACCACCTTGGCCCCCTCCACCAACGGGGCCCCCATCACCGTCCTCTCCCCGCCGAGGAGGAGGACGGGAAGCTCCACCTGGCTCCCAGGCTCCAGGTCCAGCTTCTCCACCCGGAGCCTGAGGCCGGGTTCCACCCGGTACTGCTTTCCGCCTGTCTTGACGATCGCGAACATGGCCGCCCCTTTTGGGCCCTATGGGCCTACCGGTCTTCCACTATACCCAAGCTTGGGCCTTCCCGCAAGCCAAAGCCCCCCTTGCGGGGGGCTTCCCTGGTGGAGCCGAGGGGATTTGAACCCCTGACCTCCTCAATGCCATTGAGGCGCGCTCCCAACTGCGCCACGGCCCCAGGCAACGCCTATGGTACCGGGGTAGGGCCCTCTTGTCAACGGGGCCAGAGGCCGATGAGGAGGGCCAGGGCGGCGAAGACCACCCCCAGGAGGAGGGTAAGGCGGTAAAGCCCCCCCGTGACGCCCCGGGCAGAGAAGAGGTCGGCAAACCCCCCCATGAGGTCCCCGGCCCCTTGCCTGGGTTCCTGCACCAGGACCAGGTAGACCAGAAGCCCCGCCACGCCGAGGTAGAAGAGGATGACCAAGGTGTAGAGGAAGTCCATACCCCTACCACTCTAGCGCCGGTTGGCCCCGGTGTCCAGCATGATGGGGGCATGGAGCTCGCAAGCCTCTACGCCGCCCTTGGGCGCATCGCCCCCTACACTCACCGCACCCCCCTCCTCACCTCCCGCCTCCTGGACGAGCTTATGGGAAAGCGCCTCCTCCTCAAGGCCGAGCACCTGCAAAAGACGGGGAGCTTCAAGGCCCGGGGGGCCCTCTCCAAGGCCCTCGCCCTGGAAAACCCCAAGGGCCTCCTGGCTGTCTCCAGCGGCAACCACGCCCTAGGCGTGGCCTACGCCGCCCGGGTCCTCGGGGTGAAGGCCCTCCTCGTGGTCCCGGAGGAGGCGAGCCCCTTCAAGAAGGCCGCAGCCCGGGCCTACGGGGCCGAGGTGGTGGACCAGGGGGTCACGGCCAGGAACCGGGAGGAGGTGGCCAAGGCCCTCCAGGAGGAGACGGGCTACGCCCTCATCCACCCCTTTGACGACCCCCTGGTCATGGCCGGGCAGGGGACGGCTGGGCTAGAGCTCCTGGCCCAGGCGGGCAAGAGGGGCGTCTTCCCCGAGGCCGTTCTGGTGCCCGTGGGGGGCGGGGGGCTCATCGCCGGCATCGCCACGGCGGTGAAGGCCCTCTCCCCCACCACCCTGGTCCTGGGGGTAGAGCCCAAGGGGGCGGACGACGCCAGGAGGAGCCTCCTGGAAGGGAGGATCGTCCGGCTGGAAGAAGCCCCCAGGACCCGGGCCGATGGGGTTAGGACCCTGGCCGTGGGGGAACTTCCTTTCCGGGTCATGCGGGAAAGGGTGGACGGCGTCCTCGCGGTGAGCGAGGAGGCCCTCCTCGAGGCCGAGCGCCTCCTTTTCACCCGCACCAAGCAGGTGGTGGAGCCCACCGGGGCCCTGCCCCTGGCGGCGGTCCTGGAGCACGGGGAGAGGCTTCCCTACACCCTCGCCCTCCTCCTCTCCGGGGGCAACCGGGACTTCTCTCCCTAGGCCCTGGTGTAGGCTTGGGGCGTGACCGTCAGGGAAGCCCTTTTACCCATAGAGGAGGTGGCGGAAAAGCTGGGCCTAGGCCGGGAGCGGCTTTACCCCTACGGCCCCCATATGGCCAAGGTCCAGGGCGAGCCCCCCAAGGCCAAGGGGAGGCTGATCCTGGTCACCGCCCTCACCCCCACCCCGGCGGGGGAGGGGAAGACCACCACGGCCATCGGCCTGGTGGACGCCCTTTGGCGGCTGGGGAAAAGGGCGGCTTTGGCCCTAAGGGAGCCCTCCCTGGGCCCGGTCTTCGGGGTTAAGGGAGGGGGCACGGGGGGTGGGAGGGCCCGCCTCGAGCCCCGGCACGAGATCAACCTCCACTTCACCGGGGACTTCCACGCGGTGACCAGCGCCGTGAACCTCTTAAACGCCCTTTTGGACAACCACCTGCACCAGGGGAACGAGCTAGGCCTGGACCCCAGGCGCATTGAGCTCAAGCGGGCCGTGGACGTGAACGACCGGGCCTTAAGGCGCATCGTCTTAGGCCTTGGGGGCAGGGCCCACGGGGTGCCTCGGGAGGGGGGGTTTGAGCTCACCGCGGCCAGCGAGGTCATGGCCCTCATGAGCCTGGCCCAGGACTTCCCCGACCTGAAGCGCCGCCTGGGGAGGATCCGGGTGGGCTTCACCCACGAGGGCAAGCCCGTCTACGCCGGGGACCTGGGGGCGGTGGGGGCCATGGCCGCCCTTCTCCGGCAGGCCTTCCTCCCCAACCTGGTGCAGACGGCGGAGGGGAACCCCGCCTTCGTGCACATGGGCCCCTTTGGCAACATCGCCCACGGCACCAACTCCGTGCGGGCGAGCCGCTTCGCCCTAGGCCTTGGGGACTACGTGGTCCAGGAGGCGGGCTTCGCCACCGATTTAGGCCTGGAGAAGTTCATGAACGTGGTGGCCCGCTCCACGGGCCTCATCCCCGAGGCTGTGGTCCTGGTGGCCACCCTAAGGGCCCTCCGCTACCACGGGGGGCAGGACGCCTACGGGATGCCCGACCCCAAGGCGGTGGAGAGGGGCCTCGCCAACCTGGCCAAGCACGTGGAGAACGTGGAGCTTTTTGGCTACAAGCCCGTCCTGGCCCTAAACCGTTTCCCCTCGGACACGAAAGAGGAGATCGCCCTGGTGCGGGCCTTCGCCGAGGAGCGGGGGTTACCCTTCGCCTTAAGCGAGGTCTACGCCAAGGGAGGTGAAGGGGGGCTGGAGCTGGCGGAGAGGGTGCTGGAGGCCCTGGAGCTTCCCCACAGCTACCGCCCCCTCTACCCCTTCGAGGCCCCCCTGGAGGCCAAGGTGGAGACCATCGCCAAGCGGGTCTACGGCGCCCAAGGCGTGGAGTGGAGCGAGGAGGCCAGGAAGGCCCTCAAGGCCGCCAAGAAGGAGGGGTGCGAGGCCCTGCCCGTGGTCGTGGCCAAGGCGGCCACCTCCCTCTCCGACAACCCCAGGTTCCGGGGCCGCCCCACGGGCTTCACCGTGCGGGTCACGGACCTCCGGTGCCGCCTGGGGGCGGGGTTCGTGGTGGTCTACATGGGGGGGATTGAAACCCTCCCTGGCCTGCCCAAACTCCCCCAGGCCCTGGGGATAGACGTGGACGAGGAGGGAAACATCCGGGGCATGGATTACTAACTGGGGCCCCCACCGTGGCAAAAGCCACGGCGGGGTTTAAATCCCGTGCTGGTCCGCCCGCTGTTTCTCCACCGGGAGGCCCGTGGCCCCGTGGAAGGCCTCCACTTCCTCCAAAAAGCGGCGGAAGAGGTAGAGGGCGTCGTGGGGCCCGGGAGCGGCCTCGGGGTGGTACTGGACGGAGAAGACAGGGTAGCGGGCGTGGGCCATGCCCTCGAGGGTGCCGTCGTTGAGGTTGATGTGGGTGGGGCGGAAGTCCTTTAAGGAGTCTATGTCCACCGCGTAGCCGTGGTTCTGGCTCGTGATCTCCACCTTCCCCGTCTTTAGGTTCTTCACCGGGTGGTTGGCCCCCCGGTGGCCGAACTTCATCTTGTAGGTCCGCCCCCCGGCGGCCAGGGCCAAAAGCTGGTGCCCCAGGCAGATGCCGAAGGTGGGGAGAAGCCCCATGAGCTTCCAGATGGTCTCGTGGGCGTACCGGGGCATGGAGGGGTCCCCGGGGCCGTTGCTGATGAGGAGGCCGTGGGGCTCCAGGGCCATGATCTGGCTGGCCGGGGTCTTGCCCGGCACCACCAGGATCTCAAAGCCCATCTGGGCCAGGTTCTCCACGATGGCGTGCTTGATGCCGAAGTCCATGACCACGATGCGCCGGCCGCTTTTCAGGGTGGGCCAGGCGTAGGGCAGGGGGGTGGAGACCTCGGGGGTCATGTCCCGGCCGTCAATGTCCGTCCAGGCCTTGGCCTCTTCCCGTAGGGCCTCTAGCTCCTCCTCGGTGAAGGCGTGGTCGGGGCTCCCGTAGAGGGTGGCGTGGGCGATGGCCCCCTTCAGCACCCCCCCTTCCCGGATCTTGCGCACCAGGGCCCGGGTGTCTATCCCCTCGATCCCCACCACCCCGTAGAACTCCATGAACTCCCCCAGGGTCTGCTGGGCCCTGGGGTTGGAGGCGATCCGGCTAAACTCCTTGGCCACGAAGCCCCGGACCCAGGGGCGGTTACTCTGCATATCGTAGACGTTCACCCCGTAGTTGCCCTGGTGGGGGTAGGTCATGACCACGATCTGACCGTGGTAGCTGGGATCGGTCAGGATCTCCTGGTAGCCCGTCTGGGCGGTGTTGAAGACCACCTCCCCCACCGTCTTCCCCCGGGCCCCGAAGGCGTAGCCGTGGTAAAGGGTGCCGTCCTCGAGGACCAAAACCGCTTTTTCCTTCAAGAAGGCCATTCCTCCTCCTCAATCCCCGCGGGTGAGGGTACCCATTCCGCCCATTCTAGCCCCCAAAGGCCCCCGGGGAAAGCCCCTTGATGACGGCGATCTCCCGGCAGTTCTCGTAGAAGGGGCAGGCGTTGCACTCGCTCCACACCTTGGGGGGCAGGGCCTCCCGGGTGGTCACCCGGTAGCCCAGGGCCCGGAAGAAGTTCACCTGCAGGGTCCAGGCGAAGACCCGGGGGAGGCCCAGGTCCCGGGCCTCCCTTTCGGCCCCTAGGACCAGCCACCGCCCCAGCCCCTGGCCCTGGCGCATGGGGTGGACGGCCAGGCCCCTTATCTCCGCCAGGTCCCGCCAGAGGACGTGGAGGGCCACGGTGCCCACGATCTTTCCGTCCTCGTCCTCCAGGACCTGGAAGTCCCGGATGTTCTCGTAGAGGTGGCTGTGGCTCCGCACCAGCATGAGGCCCTTTTCCGCCCAGTAGCGGATGAGCCAGTAGATGGCGTCCACATCGCTAAGCCTCGCCTTTCGGAGCTCCACCCCCGCCTCCCGCCGCACCTCGGGCAGGACCACGGGGGAAAGGGAAAGGTTCACGGGTTCAACCAAGGCCCACCTCCTTCTTGGCCTCCAAAAGCCTTTCCCGCACCGCCTCCGGGGCCGTGCCCCCAAAGGAGCGCCGCCTGCCAATGGCTGTTTCCAGGCGGAGGAGGGGAAGGGCGTCCTCGGCGAAGAGGGGGTGGTGGGCCCTAAGCTCCTCCAGGGTGAGGTCCTTCAGCACCCGCCCTTCCTGGGAAAGCCTCCTCACCAGCCGCCCCACCACATGGTGGGCCTCCCGGAAGGGAAGGCCCTTCTCCGCAAGGTAGTCGGCGAGCTCCGTGGCCAGGGCAAACCCCCCCTCCGCCGCCCGCCACATCCCCTCCCGGTTCCACTTAAGCCCTGGGAGCAGGGCGATGAGGAGCCTGAGGCTATCCCGGTAGGTGGCCAGGGCGTCCAGGAGGGGCTCCTTGTCCTCCTGCAGGTCCTTGTTGTAGGCCAGGGGAAGCCCCTTGACCACGGTGGAGAGGGCCACCAAGGCCCCCAAAACCCTCCCCGCCTTGGCCCGGATGAGCTCCAGGATGTCCGGGTTCTTCTTCTGGGGCATGATGGAAGACCCGGTGGCGAAGGCGTCCGGCACCTCCACGAAGCCGAACTCCTCGGTGCTATAGAGGATGAGCTCCTCGGCGAGGCGGCTTAGGTGCAGCTGGCCGATGTTGAGGGCGGAAAGGACCTCGAGGGCGAAGTCCCGGGAGGCCACCGCGTCCAGGGAGTTCCGCATGGGGGCCCTGAAGCCTAGCTCCCGGGCGGTGAAGTGGCGGTCAATGGGGAAGCCCGTCCCCGCGAGGGCGGCCGCCCCCAGGGGGCTCTCGTTCAGGCGTTCCCGGGCGTCCCCTAGCCTTTCCGCATCCCGCCCTAGCATCTCGTAGTAGGCCAAAAACCAGTGGGAAAGGAGGACGGGCTGGGCCCGCTGCAGGTGGGTGTAGCCGGGGAGGACGTGGAGGGGCTCCAGGTGCCTCTCCGCCTCCCCTACCAGGACCCGGCGCAGGGCAAGGAGGAGGTCCAGAAGCTCGTCCAAGGCGGCCCGGAGGAAAAGCCTCAGGTCGGTAGCCACCTGGTCGTTGCGGCTCCGGGCGGTGTGGAGCTTCCCCCCTGGGGGGCCGATGAGCTCTATGAGGCGGGCCTCGAGGTTCATGTGCACGTCCTCCAGCTCCTCCCGCCAGGGGAAGGTGCCCGCCTCTATCTCCCCCTCGATCTGGTCCAGGCCCTTCAAGATGGCTGCAAGCTCCTCCTCCGCGAGGAGGCCCACCCGGTGGAGCATCCGGGCGTGGACCCGGTTCTGCCAGAGTTCCTCCCGCCAAAGGGCCCCGTCAAAGGGGAGGGAGGCGTTGAACTGGGCCGCCAAGGCATCGGGCCCCTCCCCGAAGCGGCCGCCCCAGGTCCTCTGGCTCATCGCCCCTCCACCAGGGCCCGGACCCTGAGGCGCAGGGCCTGGATCCGGATGAAGCCCTCGGCGTCCTTCTGGTCGTAGGTCCCAAGCTCGTCGAAGGAGACCAGGTCCCTCTGGTAGAGGCTTCGCTCCGCCCTCCTCCCCACCACGTAGACGTTCCCCTTGTAGAGCTTGAGCCGGGCCACGCCGGTGACCCCTTTGGCCACGTGGTCCATGTAGGCCTGGAGGGCCTCCCTTTCCGGGGCATACCAGAAGCCGTAGTAGACGAGCTCCGCGTACCTGGGGGAGAGGATGTCCCGCTGGTGGAGGACCTCCCGGTCCAGGGTGAGGCTCTCCACCGCCCGCCGGGCGTGGTAGAGGATCGTCCCCCCCGGGGTCTCGTAAACCCCCCGGGACTTCATGCCCACGAAGCGGTTCTCCACCAGGTCCACCCGGCCCACCGCGTGCCGCCCCCCGATCTCGTTGAGCCTTTGCAACAGAGCCGCCGGGGAAAGCCTCTCCCCGTTCACCGCCACCGGGTCCCCCTCATGGAACGCCACCTCCACGTACTCGGGGGTGTCGGGGGCCTCCTCGGGGTCTAGGGTCATGCGGAACATCCCCTTTGGCGGCTCGGCCCAGGGGTCCTCGAGGACCCCGCCTTCGTAGGAAATATGCAGGAGGTTGGCGTCCATGGAGTAGGGCTTCTCCTGGGTCACGGGCACGGGGATGCCGTGGGCCTCGGCGTAGGCGATCATCTCCTGCCTTCCCCTGAAGCCCCACTCCCGCCAGGGGGCGATGACCCGGATGTTGGGCTTCAGGGCGTAGGCGGTGAGCTCAAAGCGCACCTGGTCGTTGCCCTTGCCCGTGGCCCCGTGGGCGATGGCCTCCGCCTCCTCCTCCTCGGCGATCCTCACCAGGTACTTGGCGATGAGGGGCCGGGCGATGGCGGTGCCCAGGAGGTAGTAGCCCTCGTAGAGGGCCCCAGCCCGCATCATGGGGAAGACGAAGTCCTGGACGAACTCCTCCTTTAGGTCCAGGGCGATGGCCTTGGAGGCCCCGGTCCTTAGGGCCTTTTCCCGGGCCTCCTCCACCTCCTCCCCTTGGCCGATGTCCGCAGTGAAGGCGATGACCTCGGCCTGATAGGTCTCCTTAAGCCACTTGAGGATGATGCTGGTGTCCAGCCCGCCGGAGTACGCCAAGACGATCCTCATGTCCCTCCCAGTCTACCCCCTCGAGGGGGGCATGCATAAGTATACGCAGAACCGCGATGGCAGCCCTCGCCTTAATACCTTAGGCCCTTGACAGGGAGGCGCCTCGTCCATTCGAAACCAGTTGGGTCAAGAACCCCTGTGGCTAAAAGGAGGCGAGCCATGCCCATAGGTTTTCGGTTTCGCAAAAGGGAGGTCAATCTATGAGGAGAGCCTGGATCTTGGCGCCACTGGCCCTTGCGGTCCTCGCAGCTTGCTCCCGTCCCCCTGACTTCACCCTCTCCCTCTCCCCCACAAGCCTCACCGTGCAGCAGGGCGGCAGCAACCAAACCACCCTGACCCTCACCCCCCAGGGCGGCTTCACCGGCCCAGTGAACCTGAGCCTGGTGGACAGAAACGGGAACCCAGTCTCCGGAATCACCCTCTCCCCCACCAGCCTGAACGTAACCGGCACCAGCCCCGTGACCCAGACCCTCACAATTAACGTGGCTACGAATGTAGATGCTGACACGTATAACCTACGGGTCCGGGCCAGCTCGGGAAACATCGCCAGGACAGCGGGCCTCACCCTTACGGTCACCGGTCCTATAGGCACGGAAACCCTCTCCGGGATGGTGGTCAGTGAGAACGCCGGTGGCCCAGTGGCCGGCAGCCGGGTCCAGCTCTTCCGGGGAACTACCCTGGTGGCCTCCACCACCACGGACGCCCAGGGCGCCTTCACCTTTGCCAACATCGTGCCCGGCACCTACCGGTTGGAGGTCCGCAAACCCGGCATGGCCGGCAGTGCCGTGGAGGGGGTAAGGGTGCCGGGGATGAGCTTTGTGCGCATCATCCAGATGCCCGCCTTTGACGCCAGCGCTAGCACCACCCCACCTACCCTCATCATCACCCGGGACGGTAACCAGCCCTTGGAAGGGGGCACCTACACCAACACCATCCCCTTCCGCGTCCAGGTGGACACCACCAAAGGCTTGGTTAGGCCCATGCGCCTCATCTACGTGGCCTTGGGCCGCACCCCGGGCGCGGCCTTCATCAGCAACACGCCCACCTCCTCCCGTGCGATCTTTGCCGAATTGGAGGACACAGGTAATCAGAGCCTTTCGGGTACGGCCGTGGCCGGTCTGGGAAGCGCTAGCGGCGAGGAGGTGTTCCTAGAGGTAGTGGCCTACGATTTCAACAGGAACCGTCGCCACTACATTCTGCCCCTCACCTTTGTGAACACCTCTGTCGCCCAAAACAACACGGTTTCCGCCCCCACGGACGTGGCGGCCACAGCCATTACCCTCACCGAGGCCGTGGGCTTTTTCCAGGTGGGGGCTCCACTCAGCCTGACCGTGCCCCTGGCCAGGGGGCAGGTGGGGGAGATGCGCCTGGACCCCAACGCCGTGCCCGAGGGCAGCAACCTCTATGTGGAGGTGCGCTGGTGCTACACGGCCACAGCCGTTCCCTTCGCCTTTGAGATTGAGCGCTCCCAAGATGGCCAGAACTGGACCCGGGTGGGCCTTGTGGGCGGCGCTCAGAGCGCAAGCTGCCCCGCCAACCCCTTCAACCGGCCCTTCTTCTTCCGGGATGTCTCCCCCGACCTCACCCCCGGCGAGACCTACTACTACCGGGTGGTGGCCCGGGGCGCCAACCGAGAGGAAAGCGCGCCCAGCTCCACCACGCCCCTGCCTCCCTTCTTCGCCCCTCTCCTCAGCCCCGCCGACGAGGCCAAGGGCGTTTCCAAAACGCCGGACTTCACCATCGGCCACCCCCAGCTGAGCGTGGGGGCCGACGGCGCCGCCTACAACCTGGTCCTCTGGGACACCCTGACCGGGGATGGCGTGACCTGGCAAACCCTAGCGGGCTCCCTCCTCTTCGTGGAGTTCGGCACCGGAGACGAAGGAAACGAGGTGCCTCAAGGAGAGGCCCTGGTATATGGCTTCCCGGGAGGGAGCTTTACGGTCTTCACGGACACCACAGATCCCAATGGGCCCAACACGGTGCCCGTGGACCTTGCCCAGGGCACCTTCACCCTGCCCTACAACTTTGATGGCTACGCCCAGCTTCCTCAGCTCCAGAGCCTTCGCACCTACGCTTGGCAACTCTTTGTGAGCTACGCCTACAGGTACAACCCCGACGAGGGCTATCGGGTTTCGGCTTACAGTGTCCAGACCTGGCCCAGCTCCACCTCCTTCATTCGCATATCCCGCCCTGGAACCCAGGTCTTTGACTTCACCACGGAGGAGTGAAATGAGGAGGTATCTCTGGACCCTGGCCCTTCTAGGCCTTTTGGGGGCGTGCAACCAAAACGCCCTCCGGCCTCCCCAAACCCCTAACCCCACGCTGGCCTCGAGCGAGAACCTCACCTACATCCAGAACGAGGTGGTGGTGGCCTACCAGGACGAGTCCGCCCTGCAGGAGGCCATCCGCAGGCTGGCGGCCAGGGAGATCGCCCGCATCCCCGAGCTTCGCGCTGCCCTCCTTCGGGTGCCCGGGGATGCCCTCGAGGCCAGCCGGGCCCTGAGAGGGATCCCTGGAGTCCGCTACGCCGAGCCCCACCTGGCCATGGTCCTGGCGCCCAAGGACGATCCCGTGGTGCAGAGGCGGGCTTCCGGAGAGGGGCTAGCCCCTCTGGGCAACCCTCCCGACCAGATCTTTGACCAACTGCCCCAGTACGCCCTAGACCCCCGCCACCTCAACGCCAGGCCTGCTTGGGACTTGGGCTTCTTCGGGGAAGGGGTGATTGTGGCCATCATTGACGACCCCGCTGACGTCACCCACCCCGACCTGGCCGCCAACTGGGCAGGCCTGGCCTACGATCCGGTCACGGGCACCACCTACACCCGGGCCTCCGACTGGACGGCCTTCATCCAGGAGCTCGGCGCCGCTAGCATCTACCACGGCACTTTCGTGGCCTCCGCGGTGAGCGCTGCCAAGGACGGCCAGGGCATCGTGGGCCTCGCCCCCAGGGCCAAGTTCCTCCCGGTGGCCATCTTCCAACCCAACTACGTGGGGGATTTCTTCACCGCACGGGGTGTCGTTTGGGCAGTGAACCACGGGGCCCAGATCCTCAACAACTCCTGGGGCGGGCTGGGCTACGGGAACCTGGTCAAAGAGGCCTTTGACTACGCCCTGGCCAACGGGGTGGTGGTGGTGGCCAGCGCCGGCAACTCCTACAAGGACGAGGTGCGCACCCCCGCGGGCTATCCAGGCATCATCGCCTCCGTGGCCGCCGACGGCAACCGCAACAAGACGAACTTCTCCACCTACGGCCGCCACGTGTCCAGCGCCGCCCCTGGCCTTGACGTTCTCCTGGCCAACCCCACCTGGCTTGGGGGCGGGTACGGCCTCATCTCCGGCACCTCCTTCTCCGGCCCCTACACCGCTGCCGCTGCCGCCTTGGTGAAGGGAGCCTGCCCCGATGCCACCCCCTTCCAGGTGCGCCGAGCGCTGGAAACCACCACCTGGGAGAGGACCTTTACCCGGGAGAAGGGCTGGGGCCACCTGAACGCCGGCAACCTGGCCGTGGAGATCCTGGCTCGAGGGTGCTCTGCCCTGCCCGACAAGGGCTCGGTGGTGAGGATCAAGGTGGAGTACCAGAACCCCGATGGCATCTTCCCCGGCCTCCTGGCGGACGTGATCCTTCGGGGCAGGGGCCTTCGCCCCGGAGACCCCACCGACCCCACCCCCATCTACTGGGCCAAGACGGATGGGAACGGGGAGGCCTGGTTCTACGAGATCGCCCCGGGCACCTACGACATCTACGTGGCCGGGGCGGACCTCGCCGTAACCGGTGGCCTTCCCGAGGAGCGGGGCACCTTCGTGGGCACCCTGGTGGCCAGGCCTGGTTCCAGCCTAGCCCAACCAGACTTTAAGTGGGTGCGCCTCCTGGCCACCCAACCCTAGGCCACCCCTCCCCATCCATCCCCCCGGGCCACCCCCGGGGGGGAAGCTTTGGGACAGGTACCCCGCGGCAGCGGCCCTAGGGCAAGTCCGCCCAGGGCTAGAGGCCAGGTATTACCTGGGGAAACCCCTCGCGGCGCCTAGAGGTGGATGGGCCTCTCCCACGCCGCCAGGGCGGCCTCCTTGAGGATCTCCGAGAGGGAGGGGTGGTGGTGGGGAGCGCGGGCCACGTCCTCGGCGCTTGCCTTGAAGAAGATGGCCAAAGCAGCCTCCGCTAGGACGTCCCCCACCCGGGCCCCGATCCCGTGGACCCCCAGGATGCGGTCGGTCTTGGAGTGGGCCAGGACCTTAATAAACCCTTCCGTCTCCCCCATGGCCCGGGCGCGGCCACTGGCCGAGTAGGGGAACCTCCCCACCTTGTAGGGGATGCCCTGGGCTTTGAGCTCCTCCTCCGTATACCCTACGCCGGCCACCTCCGGGTGGGTGTAGACCACGCTGGGGATGGCCTGGTAGTCCACGTGGCCGAAGCCCTTCGCCATGTGCTCCACCGCGGCGATGCCTTCCTCGCTGGCCTTGTGGGCCAGCATGGGGCCCCGGACCACGTCCCCCACGGCGTAGATGTGGGGGATGCGGGTCCTCAGGTGCCCGTCCACGGGGATCCGGCCCCCCTCGTCGGCGGCGAGCCCCGCATTCTCTAGCCCGAGCCCCTCGGTGTAGGGTCTCCTTCCCACAGCTAGGAGGACCCGGTCTGCCTCCAAGACCTCCCCCCCCTCGAGCTCCACCCGGGCCCCCTTGGCCTCCGGAAAGACCGCCTTCACCCGCACCCCGGTCCGGATCTTCAGGCCCTCCTTCCCGAAGACCTTCGCCGCCGCCCGGGAAAGCTCTGCGTCCATGGTGGGCAGGATGCGGTCCGTGTACTCCAGGACGATGACCTCCGCCCCCAGGCGGTGCCAGACCACGCCGAGCTCGAGGCCGATGACCCCGCCCCCCACCACGAGGAGCCTTTCCGGCACCTCGGGGAAGCTTAGGGCCTCGGTGGAGGTCACCACCCTTTCCCCGTCCACCTGGGCCCAGGGGGGGAGGAGGGGGGCGGAGCCGGTGGCGATGAGGATGTAGCGGGCGGAAAGCTCCTCCCCCGTTTCCTCCACCAGGACCTTCCTCTCCGAGAGGAAGCGGGCCCTGCCCAGGTGGCGGGCGATGCCGTTTTTCTTGAAGAGGAACTCAATCCCCTGGGTGTTGGCCTGGACCACCTTGTCCTTGTGGGCGAGGAGGGCAGGAAGGTCCACCTCCAGCCCCTGGACCCTGGCCCCAAGGAGGCCCTTCCTCACCTCGTAGATGCGCTCGCTGGTCTCCAGGAGGGCCTTGGAGGGGATGCACCCCACCCTGAGGCAGGTCCCCCCCAGGGCCCGCTCCTTCTCCACCACCCCCACCCGCATCCCCAGCTGGGCCGCCCTTATGGCGGCCACGTACCCCCCTGGGCCCGCTCCAACAACGAGGAGGTCGTACACCTCACACCTCCAGGAGGAGCCTCACGGGGTTCTCTATGAGCTCCTTCACCCGGCGGAGGAAGGTGACCGCCTCGCGACCGTCCACGATGCGGTGGTCGTAGGAGAGGGCCAGGTACATCATGGGCCGGACCACCACCTGCCCCTCCCGGGCCACGGGCCTCTCCTGGATGGCGTGCATGCCCAGGATCCCCACCTGGGGCGGGTTGAGGAGGGGGGTGGAGTTCAAGGAGCCGTAGATCCCCCCGTTGGTGATGGTGAAGGTGCCCCCCATGAGCTCCTCGGGCCTGAGCCTCTTGGTGCGGGCCCTTTCGGCGAAGTCGGCGATCTGCTTCTCAATCTCGGCGAAGGAGAGGCGGTCCGCATCCCGGAGGACGGGCACCACCAGCCCCTCCCCTCCCCCCACGGCGATGCCGATGTCGTAGTAGCGGTGGTAGACGATGGCTTGGTCCCGGATCTCGGCGTTGAGCTCGGGGATCTCCTTCAGGGCCTGGACCACCGCCTTGACGAAGAAGCTCATGAAGCCCAGCTTGACCCCATATTTCTTCTGGAAGGCCTCCCCTAGCTCCCGCCTCAGGGCGATGACCTGGGACATGTCCGCCTCGTTGAAGGTGGTGAGCATGGCCGTGGTCTGCCGGGCCAGGAGGAGCCTCTCGGCGATGCGGCGGCGCAGGGGGGTCATGGGCACCACCTCGTCCACCCGCCAGGGCCTATCCGTAGGGGCCTGGACGGGAGGCGCAGGAGGACGGGGGGCGGGGATGGGCTCAGGGGCAGGCGGGGGGGCGGCAGGCCGCTCCTCCAGGTAGCGCTCCACGTCCTCCTTGAGGATCCGCCCCCCTAGGCCGGTACCCCTCACCTCCCCGGGGGCGACTCCGGCCTCCCGCATGACCCTTTCCGCCGCGGGCATGGCCAGGGGGGGCTCCTGGGCGGGGGCCCGGGGCTCTGGCCGGGCCTCGGCTTGGGCCACCCCCTCTTCCAGGAGGGCGATGGCCTCCCCCACCCGGGCCGTCTCCCCTTGGGCCTTGAGGATCTGCTTCAGGGTCCCGGCGAAGGGGGCGGGGAGCTCCAGGGTGGCCTTGTCGGTGATGAGCTCCACCAGGGGCTCGTCGGCCTGGAAGGGCTCGCCCTCCCCCTTCAGCCAAGCGCCGATCTCCACTTCCACGATGGACTCGCCCACGGAGGGGACCTTAAGCTCCTGCACCGTTTACCTCCTCACTGGAAGGCTTCCTCAAGAAGCCTTTCCTGCTCCAGCCTGTGCACCTTGGAGGAGCCCACGGCGGGGCTCGGGGACTCGGGCCGGGCCACCACGCTGAAGGGGTGGCCGTAGATCTCCCCGCAGAAGCGGGCCGAGAGGTACCACCAGGCCCCCTGGTTCACGGGCTCCTCCTGGACGTAGACCACCGGGGTCTCCTTGGGGTAAAGGCCTAGGGCCTCCCTTAGCTCCTCCTCGGGGAAGGGGTAGAGGAGTTCCAGCCGGATCAAGGCCACGTCCTCCGCCCCAAGCTCCCGCCTTTTGGCCAGGAGGTCGTAGTAGACCTTGCCCGAGGTGAGGAGGACCTTCCTCGCCCCCTTGACCCGCTCGGGGAGGACCTTTTGGAAGCGCCCTTGAGCCACCTCCTCCAGGGCGGAGACCACCTCGGGGTGGCGGAGGAGGCTTTTCGGGGTCATGACGACGAGGGGCTTGCGGATAGGGCGCTTCACCTGGCGGCGGAGCAGGTGGAAGAACTGGGCCGGGGTGGTGGGGTAGGCCACCTGGAGGTTGTCCCGGGCCCCAAGCTGCAGGAAGCGCTCCAGCCTGGCGGAGGAGTGCTCGGGGCCCTGGCCCTCGAGGCCGTGGGGGAGGAGGAGCACCAGCCCCGAAAGCCGGTTCCACTTGTCCTCGGCGCTGGCCAGGAACTGGTCGATGTAGACCTGGGCCACGTTGACGAAGTCCCCGAACTGGGCCTCCCAGAGGACGAGGCCCTCGGGGTAGTCCAGGCTGTAGCCGTACTCAAACCCCAGGACCCCGGCCTCGGAGAGGGGGGAGTTCCATATCTCCACCTCCGCCTGGCCCTCGGCCAGGTGCTGGAGGGGGATGTAGGGCTCGCCCGTCTCGTAGTCGTAGAGGGCAGCGTGGCGCTGGGTGAAGGTGCCCCTCAAGGCGTCCTGGCCCGTAAGGCGGACCCGGTGGCCCTCCACCGCCAAGGAGGCGAAGGCCAGGGCCTCGGCCGTGGCCCAGTCTAGGGGGCGCTTCCCCTCGGCCATCTCCCGGCGGGCCTCCAGAAAGCGCTTGAGCTTGGGGTGGACCTGGAAGCCCTCGGGGACCGAGGTCAGGCGGAGGAGGAGGTTCCTTAGGGTCTCCTTGGGCACCCCGGTGTCCACCTCCGGCACCAGGCGGTCCTCCCCCCCCACGTACCCCTGCCAGATGCCGGAAAGCCCGTGGGGCACCACGGGGCCGGGCTCGGCCTTGACCCGGGCGAACTCGCTCTCCAGGCGCTCCAGGTAGGCCTCCTGCCAGGCCTGGACCTCCTCCCCGGAGAGGACCCCTTCGGCCAGGAGGCGCTCGGCGTAGACCTTCCAGGGCTCGGGGCGCCTGGCGATCTGGGCGTACATCCCCGGCTGGGTGAAGGTGGGCTCGTCGGTCTCGTTGTGCCCCCGGCGGCGGTAGCCCACAAGGTCTATGACCACGTCCTTGCCATAGCGCCCGCGGTAGTCCAGGGCCAACCTCAGGACGAACCAGAGCTCGTCCAAGGCCTCGGCGTTCACGTGGAAGATGGGGGCCCCCACCATCTTGGCGATGTCCGTGGGGTAGCGGCAGGAGGTGTACTCCGAGGGCAGGGTGGTGAAGCCCAGCTGGTTGTTGGCCACCACGTGGAGGGTTCCCCCCACCCGGTAGCCCGGAAGCCCGGAGAGGTTCAAGGTCTCCTGGACAATCCCCTCCCCGATGAAGGCGGCGTCCCCGTGGACCAAAACCGCCAGGCCCCGCCGCCTCTCCCGGTCCCCGAAGCGGTCCTGCTTGGCGCGAAGCCTTCCCAAGGTCACGGGGTTCACGAACTCCAGGTGGCTGGGGTTGAAGTTCAAGGAGACGTGGACAGGGCCGAAGGCGGTCATGCGGTCCGTGGAGAAGCCCAGGTGGTACTTGACGTCCCCGGAATAGCCCTCGGGGAAGATCTCCTCAAACTCGCGGAAGATGCGCTCAAAGGGCTTGTCCGCCACGTGGGCCAGGACGTTCAGGCGCCCCCGGTGGGCCATGCCGATGACCACCTCCCGCACCCCGTGCCGGGCCGCCTCCTCCAGGGTCTCCCCTAGGAGGGGAATGAGGCTTTCCAGGCCCTCCACGCTGAAGGTCTTGGCCCCCAGGTACTTCCGCTGCAGGAAGGCCTCAAAGAGGCCTGCCTCCAGAAGCCCCTTGAAAAGCCGCCTCCGCACCTCCCGGGGGGGCTTGGGCCAGGGGGCTTCGATTTGGGCCAGGAGCCAGGCCCGTTCCTCGGGGTCCACGTGGGCGAGCTCAAAGCCCACGGGGCCCAGGTAGGTGGCCTTCAGCCTCTCCAAAAGGGCCTCCAGGGTGGGGGCCCCGAAGAGGGGGGGTAAGGGTCTACTGAGGTCCCCCGAGGAGAGGCCGTGGGCCTCGAGGGCAAGCCCCTTGGGCCAGGGCCTTTCCCGGCCCAGGGGGTCGATCCGGGCCGCCAGGTGGCCCAGCTCCCGATAGGCCTGGACCAGCCTTTCCACCCTGAGGAAGAAGGCCGGGTCCAAAGCCTCCCCCACCGGGGGGGCCAGGGGTTCTCGTCGGCCGCCCTCCAAGGCCAGGGCGGAGAAGTAGCGCCGCCACTCCTCGGGAAGGGAAAAGGGGTCCTCCAGGTAGGCCTGGTACAGGGCTTCCAGGTAGCCTTGGCTTTCCAGCGTGAGCTCCATCCTGCCTCCTAGGGGGCATACCCCCTTCACTACGCTACACCAAAAAGCGGTGTAGTGCCCAAGCCTTACAATGGGGCCATGGTCCTCAAGGAGCGTCAAGAAGGCGTGCTGGTCCTCACGCTCAACCGGCCCGAAAGGCTCAACGCCCTCACGGGAGAGCTCCTGGAAGCCCTCTTCGCCGCCCTAGAGGAGGCGAACCGGGACCAGGGGGTGCGGGCTCTCCTCCTCACCGGGGCGGGGAAGGCCTTCTCCGCGGGCCAGGACCTCATGGAGTTCGGCGAGGCCAAGCCCGACTACGAGGCCCACCTCCGCCGCTACAACCGGGTGGTGGAGGCCTTGAGCGCCCTGGAGAAGCCCCTGGTGGTGGCCGTGAACGGGGCGGCGGCGGGGGCGGGGATGAGCCTGGCCCTCTGGGGGGACTACCGCCTGGCCGCCACGGAGGCCAGCTTCACCACCGCCTTTCTCCGCATCGGCCTGGTGCCGGATTCGGGGATGAGCTTCCTCCTGCCTCGGCTGGTGGGCCTGGCCAAGGCCCAAGAGCTCCTCCACCTATCCCCCCGCCTCTCGGCAGAGGAGGCCCTGGCCCTGGGCCTGGTGCACCGGGTGGTGCCCGGGGAAAGGCTCGTGGAGGAGGCCCTAAGGCAGGCCCAGGAGCTGGCCCAAGGCCCCACCCGGGCCCACGCCCTCACCAGGAAGCTCCTCCTGGAGACCTACCGCCTCTCCCTCACCGAGGCCTTGGCCCTCGAGGCCATCCTCCAGGGGGAGGCGGGGCGCACCCTGGACCACGAGGAGGGGGTGAGGGCCTTCCGGGAGAAGCGTCCGCCCCGCTTCCAAGGGCGATGATCCGCTACCTCCAGGGCGTGGTCCTGAGGAAGGAGGGGGAGGGTTTCCTC
Organism: Thermus sediminis; assembly: GCF_003426945.1. Taxonomy (NCBI): domain Bacteria; kingdom Thermotogati; phylum Deinococcota; class Deinococci; order Thermales; family Thermaceae; genus Thermus; species Thermus sediminis. The sequence continues at coordinate 1,474,850 of NZ_QURO01000004.1, read as the reverse complement.
CTCCTGGTGGGCGGGGTGGGCTTCTTCCTCCAGGCCCCCGCGCCCTTCCTAAAGGCCTTGAAGGAGGGGGAGGAGGTGGGGGTCCACACCCACCTCCTCCTCAAGGAGGAGGGGCTCGCCCTCTACGGCTTCCCCGAGGAGGCAAGCCTAAGGCTCTTTGAGCTGCTCCTCTCCGTGAACGGGGTGGGGCCCAAGGTGGCCCTGGCCCTCCTCTCCGCCCTGGGCCCCGGCCTCCTGGCCCAGGCCCTGGCCGAGGGGGACATGAGGCTCCTCACCTCGGCGAGCGGGGTGGGCAGAAGGCTCGCCGAGCGCCTGGCCCTGGAGCTCAGGGACAAGGTGCCTAAGGACCTCCTTGCCGGGGAGAGGGTAGAAAGCCAGGAGGCCGAGGCGGCCATCCAGGCCCTGGCCGCTTTGGGCTTCAAGGAGGGGCAGGCCCGGGGGGTGGTCCTGGACCTCCTGGCCCAAAACCCGGGGGCCAAGGCCCAGGAGCTCATCAAGGAGGCCCTGAGGCGCCTGCGCTAGGGGCCTTGCGCCCGGGTTTCGCCACGGGGCCCAGGCCAAAGCCCTGGGGCCCCCATGCTGGCGCAAGCCAGCATGGGGTGGTATTAGCCCAGGTCGTCCAGGGCCTCCCGGAAGCCCCGGGGAAGGGCCAAATACCCCCCCTCGGCCAGGGCCAGGGGGAAGAGGGCCTCCAGAGGCCCTTCCAGGAGGACCACCTGCCGCCCCTTGAGGAGCCTCACCCCCTGGGGAGGCGGGGCCTCGAGGCCAAAGGGAAAGAGGGCCAAGGCCCCCGCCTCCGGCTCCCCCATCCCCCGGTCCAGGAAGAGGGCCACGGGGACCAGGTAGCCCATGAGCCGGGTGCGGTGGGCCTCCCGCCTCAGGACCTGGAAGGCCCTGGGGTCCTCCGCCCCCTGGAAGAGGAGGAGGTCGGCCTCGGCCGAAAAGCCTACTAGGCTATAGGCCCTGAGGAACTCCCCCCGCTCGCGGAAGCGGTGGAGGAGGAGGGCGAACTCCTCCTTGAGGTGCTCCTGCCCCTCGGCCTCCAGGCGGCGGAACTCGGGGAGAAGCCGGAAAAGCCCCAGGGCCCAGTAGCGCTCCATACCCCTATCCTACGCTCAAAAGCCTGGCCAGGGCCTCCTCGTCCAGGTATCTGCCCACGTAGAAGGGGCCAAACTCCCCGTAGCGGGCGGAGACCTCGTCAAAGCGCATCTCGTAGACGATCTTCTTGAACTGGACGGGGTCCTCGCTGAAGAGGTCCACCCCCCACTCCCAGTCGTCCAGGCCCTGGGCCCCGCTGATGACCTGGAGGACCCTGCCCTGGTACTTCCTCCCCGTCTCCCCGTGGGCCCGCATGAGGTGGGCCCGCTCCTTGGCGGGGAGCAGGTACCAGTTGTCCCCCCCTTCCCGCCTCTTGTTCATGGGGTAGAAGCAGACGTAGCCCCCCTTGGGCACCTTGGGGGTGAGGCGGGGCTTCACGTAGGGGGCCTCGGGGTCCAAGGGCCTTTCCTGGCTTCCCAGCTCCACCACGGAGTAGAAGCCGTAGGCGGGGAGGAGGTACTCGGCGAGGAGGCTCCTGTTGAGGGCGGCCTCCACTTCCAAGAGCTCGTCCAACCCTTCCCTCAGGTTTAGGAAGAGGAGGTCCGCCTTGTGGGTGACCACCTGGTAGACCCCAAAAGACCCCCGCCCCGCCTCCTCCACCCGCCGCCAGGCGGCGAGGAGGTCCAAAAGCTCTTCCCAGGCGGCCTGCCGCTCCAAAGGCGGGGCCTTCCGCCAGCGGGGGAAGTCCAGGAGGCGGAAGTCGTGGAGGATGTGCCAGCCCTCGAGGGTGTGGGTGGGTTCGGGCACGCGGCCTTCCATGTCCCCCACTATACGGCCCCGGGGCTTATGTATATTGGCCCCATGGCACCCTGGCCTGAACTGGCCCTGGCCCTCCTGGTGGCCTGGCTCCTGGGCCGCTACGGGGCCCGGGCCCTGAACGCCCTGGGCCGCCTCACCCCCGCGGAGGGGGATGGCCGTCTCTTCCAGCTCCTGGGCCTTCTCTGGTGGGGGGTGGTGGCCCTCCTCTACTTCAGCTACCTGGTCCAGGCCCTGGGCCTCCCCTACGAGCCCTGGCGCTCCTGGGGGGAGGGGCTCATCCGGTGGCTGGGAGGGCAGGGGCTTTCCGCCCTGGCCGTCTTGGCCCTCACCTTTTTGGGCTACCGCCTGGCCCCCCTCCTCCTCCAGGGCCTCCCCAGGCCCCCCGAGGGGGAGCGCACCCGGGAGGCGGTGCGCGGGCGCACCCTGAGGGCGGTCTCCGAGTCGGTGCTCCGGGTGGCGGTCCTGATCGTGGGGGGGCTCTTCCTCCTCTCCAACCTGGGCCTCAACGTCACCGCCCTCCTGGCGGGGGCGGGGGTGGTGGGGCTGGCGATCAGCTTCGCCGCGCAGAACCTCATCCGGGACTTCATCCACGGCTTCTTCATCCTCCTGGAGGACCAGTACGGCGTGGGGGACATCGTGCAGATCGGGAGCGTGGGGGGGGTGGTGGAACGGTTCAACCTGAGGATCACCGTGCTCCGGGACCTCGAGGGCCGGGTCCACTTCCTCCCCAACTCCGAGGTGCGCCAGGTGACCGTCCTCACCCAGGAGTGGAGCCGGGCGGTGGTGGACGTGAGCGTGGCCTACAAGGAGGACCTGGACCGGGTGCTGGAGGTCTTCCGCGACGAGGCGGCCCGCTTCCACGAGGACCCCGAGTGGCAGGCCCGCTTCAACGCCTCCCCGGAGGTCTTGGGGGTGCAGCACCTGGCGGACTCCGGGGTGGTGATCCGGGTCCTCTTCAACACCAAGCCCGCGGAGCAGTGGGCCGTGGCCCGGGAGTTCCGCAGGCGCATCAAAAACCGCCTGGACCGGGAGGGGATCGAGATCCCCTACCCGCACCAGAAGCTCTACTTCGGCGAGGCCCTGAGGCTGGAAAAGGGGTAGGCTAGAGGGGATGCCGGAGGTCTACGGGGTGATCCTGGAAACCCTCCGCCCCCACCTGGGGGCCAGGGCGGAGGCGGTCCTGGAAGAGGGCCTAAAGCGCCTGGGAAAGCGCCCCCAGGAACTCTCCCCCAAGGACGGGGAGGCCCTCCTGAAGGGCCTCGCCTTCCGCGAACTCCAGGGGAGGCTTTCCCCCGAAAAGGCCCGGCGGGTGGTGGAGGAGGCCCTCAGGAGGCTTTCGGAACCCCCGAACCTGGAGGCCTTGGAGGCAGGCCTGAAGCGCTTCGGCCTCTACCTGGACTGGCCCGAGGTAGCCCGCCTCCGCGCCCTGGTGAACCGCCTCCGCCGGGCGTACGAGCCTGGGCTGAAGCGGGAGGCGGAGGCCCTGCTGGAGGCCCTGGAGGAGAGGCTGGAGGAAGCCCTCCTGCGCCAGGCCCAGGACCTGGCCTACCTGGAGGAGAGCCTGGAGAGGGTGCGCCACCTGGGGGGGGCCAAGGTGCGCCGCCTGGAAAGCCTCCTGGCCACCGTCCAAAGGGCCCAGGAGGAGGGGGTCCTGGCCCAGGCCGAGGTGGAGCGGGCCCGGGGCCTGGCCCTGGAGCTGCGAAAGCTCCTGGAGTCCAGCGTGGCCCGCTCCCCCACCCTGCCGGAGATCGCCTTTGAGACCCAAGAGGAGCCCCCCAATAAGGCCACGGACGTCTTCCTCACCGTGGAGGAGGCGGAGGATCTGGAAGGGGAGCTCGTCATCGACCTCGAGGCCCTCCCCGAGGAGGCGGCGAGGCGCCTAGAGGCCCTGGAGGCGGAGGAGGAGAGGCGCAGGCTGGAGGAGCTCCTGGCCCGCTATGCCCCCCTCCTGGAGGGGCCTGCGGTGAGCCCCCTCCTCGCCGAGGTCCAGGCCCTCCTGGGGGCGGGGAAGCCCGCCGGGGAGAAGCTTTCCCTCCTGGAGGCCGCCCTGAAGGAGGCGGAGAAGAACCTGCGGGCGGAAAGGCGGGCCCGCCTCATCCAGCTAGGAGAGGCCCTGAGGACCCTCCCCCTGCCCGAGGAGGCCAAGGCCTCCTTGGAGGGCGCCCTGCGCCTGGCCGAGGAGACCCTGGAGGAGGGGGGCCTCCCCGACCTGAAGCCCTTGGAGGTGGAGCTCGCCCGCCTGGAGGAGGAGGCCAGGAGGAAAAAGGGAGAGGAGAAGCGGCTTCTGGAGGAAAAAGAAGCCCTGGCCCGGGAGCTGGCCCAAAGGGGGGAGGCCTTCCGCCCCCTCCTGGAGGAGCTCCAGGCCCTGGCCCCAGGGGACCTCCCCCAGGGGCTCCCCAGGGTCCAGGCCCGCTACGCCGCCCTCCTTCAGGCCCAAGGGGAAAAGGAGGCCCTAAAGGCCAAGCTTCTGGAAGCGGAAAGGGAGCTGGAGGCCCTCAAGTCCGAGGCCTCGGCCCTGGGCCTTATGGCCTTGGGCCTCGAGGCGGAGGTGAGGGAGGCGGAGGAGGCCTTGGAAGAGGGGCGGCTTCCCGACCTCACCCGCCTGCGCCGGGAGGTGGCCGAGGCCAAGGCCCAGGCCCAGAAGGAGGCCCTGGAGGAGCTTTCCCGGCTCCAGAGCCTGGCGGAGCGCTTCCGGGGCTTCGGGGGCGAGGGGGTCTTGCGGGCCATAGAGGAGGAGAAGGCCAAGCCCCTTCCGGACCCCATCCCCATCGCCCGGGCGCTGCAGGCCCTGAAGCAGCGTCTAGAGGCCAAGCGGGAGGAGGTCCTCACCCGCCTCGTGGCCTTCTTCCAGGCCTACGGCCGCCTGAGCCGGTTCCAAAGCGAAACCCACCGCCGCCTGAAGCCCCTCCTGGGGGTCCTGAAAAGGGCCCAGGAGAGGCTCCCCCGCCTGGGGCCCCAGGGGCTTTTGGGGACGGAGAAGACCCTGGCCCAGGCCGAGAAGCTCCTCGGGGAGCTGGAGAGGGAGGCCGAGGCCGCCAAGGCCCTCCTACAGGAGATCCGGGGGGCGGACCTCGAGGCCCTCCTGGGGGTTTTTGAGGAGGGGAAGCCTTCCCCCGACCTGGAGCGCCTGCGGCTTCCTGGGGTGGAGGCCCTGGGCTTCCTGGAGGAGAACCCCCCCCTGCCCAGGGAGGCCCTTTTGGAGCTCAAGCGCGCCCTGGCCACCCTGGAGGCCCTCCTGGGGGAAAAGGGACCCGCCGCCCTTCTGCTGGGAAGGAAGGCCCTGGTGCTGGCCCCCTTCTCGGGCCGGACCCTGGTGGCCCTCATGGAAAGAGACACCCTCCCCACCTTCCTCCTGGCCCTCCGTTAGGGTGCTACACTGGGGCTAGTGGTCGTCCGCGAGACTCTTTGGGAAAATCTGGAAAGAGCCCTGGACTACCTCTCCCCGGAAGACCGGGAGAAGGTCCATGGGGCCTACCTCTTTGCCGAGGAGGCCCACCGGGGACAGTTTAGGCGAAGCGGGGAGGCCTACATCACCCATCCCGTGGCCGTGGCGGAGATCCTGGCCTCCTTGGGCATGGACGCGGACACCGTGGCCGCGGGCCTTCTCCACGACACCATGGAGGACTGCGGGGTGGCGGGGGAGGAGCTGGAGAGGCGCTTCGGCCCTGCGGTGCGCCGCATCGTGGAGGGGGAGACCAAGGTCAGCAAGCTCTACAAGCTAGCCAACCTCGAGGGGGAGGAGCAAAGGGCCGAGGACCTCCGCCAGATGTTCATCGCCATGGCGGAGGATGTGCGCATCATCATCGTCAAGCTGGCGGATCGCCTGCACAACCTCCGCACCCTGGCGCACATGCCCCCCGAGAAGCAGAGGCGCACCGCCCAAGAGACCCTGGAGATCTACGCCCCCCTGGCCCACCGCCTGGGGATCGGGCAGATCAAGTGGGAGCTGGAGGACCTCGCCTTCCGCTACCTCCACCCCGAGGCCTACCAGGCCCTCTCCGCCCGCCTCCGGGAAACCCAGGAGGCCCGGGAGCGGCTGGTGAAGCGGGCCATGGAGATCCTGGAGGAAGCCCTAAGGGGGGACGAGCTCCTCCAGGGCCAGCTCCGGGGTTACGAGGTCACGGGGCGGCCCAAGCACCTCTACTCCATCTGGAAGAAGATGGAAAGGGAGGGGAAGGCCCTGGAGCAGATCTACGACCTCCTGGCGGTGCGGGTCATCCTGGACCCCAAGCCGAGCCCCACGGAGGAGGCCAGGGGCCTCAGGGAGAAGCAGGTCTGCTACCACGTCCTGGGCCTGGTCCACGCCCTATGGCAGCCCATCCCGGGAAGGGTCAAGGACTACATCGCTGTGCCCAAGCCCAACGGCTACCAGTCCCTCCACACCACGGTCATCGCCCTGGAGGGCATTCCCCTGGAGGTGCAGATCCGCACCCGGGAGATGCACCGCGTGGCCGAGTACGGCATCGCCGCCCACTGGCTCTACAAGGAGGGCCTCACCGATCCCGAGGAGGTGAGGAGGCGGGTCGCCTGGCTGAAGAACATCCAGGAGTGGCAGCAAGAGTTCAGCAGCTCCCGGGAGTTCGTGGAGGCCATCACCCGGGACCTCCTGGGGGGGAGGGTCTTCGTCTTCACCCCCAAGGGGCGGATCATCAACCTGCCCAAGGGGGCCACCCCCGTGGACTTCGCCTACCACATCCACACCGAGGTGGGGCACCACATGGTGGGGGCCAAGGTCAATGGGAGGATCGTCCCCCTCTCCTACGAGCTCCAGAACGGGGAGATGGTGGAGATCCTCACCGCCAAGAACGCCCACCCCTCCAAGGGCTGGCTGGAGTACGCCAAGACCCGCACGGCCAGGAGCAAGATCCGCCAGTACTTCCGCACCCAGGAGCGCCAGGAAACCCTGGAAAGAGGGCAAAACCTCCTTGAGCGCTACCTGAAGCGCAAGGGCCTGCCCAAGCCCACGGACAGCGGGCTGGAGGAGGCGGCCAAGAGGCTCGGCCTCACCCCCTCCCCCGAGGAGCTCTACCTGGCCTTGGCCCTAAACCGACTCACCCCCAGGCAGGTGGCGGAAAAGCTCTACCCCAAGGCCCTCCTCAAGCCCGAAAGGCCCAAGGAGCCCCCCAGGAACGAGTGGGGCATCCGCCTGGAGGGGAACCTCCAGGCCCCCATCCGCCTGGCCTCCTGCTGCGAGCCCTCCAAAGGGGATGGCATCCTGGGCTTCGTCACCCGGGGCCGGGGGGTCACGGTCCACCGGGCGGACTGCCCCAACCTGCGCCGCCTCCTCGGGGGCCCCGAGGCGGGCCGGGTCATCGGGGCCTACTGGGAAGGCGTAGGGGGCAAGGTGGCCACCCTCGAGGTCCTGGCCCAGGACCGCACCGGCCTTCTCCGGGACGTGATGCAGGTGGTGGCGGAGGCGGGCAAAAGCGCCCTGGGCTCGGAGACCCGGATCCTGGGGCCCATGGCCCGGATCCGCCTCCGCCTCAGCGTGGGGGACGGGGAGCGGGAGGCCCTGGCCCAGGCCCTCATGGGCGTGAGGAGCGTCCAGGAGGTGCGCTGGGTCTAGACCCCATCCCGGCCCAAGCCGGGATGGGGACCCTAGAAGACCCTCTACCTAAAGGGGCCTTATCCAGACCTCCCGCTCCCTGGGCCCGTCGTACTCCGCCAAGAAGACCTGCTGCCAGCGGCCCAGCCTGAGCCTTCCCCCCTCCGCGGGGAGGAGGAGGTGGACCCCGGTGAGGAGGCTTTTCAGGTGGGCGTGGCTATTCCCCTCCCTGTGGCGGTCCTTGGGGTGGAGGCGGGGGGCTAGCTCGGAGAGGCGTTGGAGGAGGTCGTGGGCCACGTCGGGGTCGGCCCCTTCCTGCACGGCGAGGCCGCAGGTGGTGTGGGGGACGAAGAGGTAGACGAGGCCCGTGTGCCCCTCGAGGGCCCCCTCCACCGCCCCCGTGATGTCCACCAGCCCCTCCTTAGGGGTGCGCACCAGGATCCTCTTCATGGGAAGAGCCTATCAGGAAAGCCGGGTGGACCGCAGGAAGAAGCGCTTCTCCACGGGGAAGGGACGGTCCAGGTCGCCGAACTCCCTTTCCGCCCAGGCCCCAAGCCGCCCCATGGCCCGCCTGTGGGCCTCTTCGGGGACCCCCTTGGTGAAGGAGTAAAGCCGCTCGGAGAGGGCCTCGAGGGCCTCCCTCGGGGTGCGCTCCTCCCGCCAGGCCACCACCTCCCGGGTCCTGGGCCTCAGGCCAAGCCGCCTAAGGGCCTCCCCCACCTCGGAGAGGCGCCTCCTGTGGAGCCCCCGCTCCACCAAGACCCCCTCCTCGGCCAGAAGCTCCCGCCACCGCTCCTGGAGGCGGCACTCAGGCCCAGAGGCCAACTGGTCCCAGCCCTCCAGGAGGACCCCTCCCGGCTTCAGGACCCTTAAGGCCTCGGCCAGGGCCCTTTGCCAGTCGGGGAGGAGGTGCCAGAGGTGGACGGCGATGACCGCGTGCACGCTCGCCTCGGGAAGGGGGATCTCCCGGGCATCCGCCAGAAGGAAGCGCACCTTGCGCATCACCCCTGCCGCCTTCCTTTGGAAGACCTCCAGCATGGCGGGGTCCAGGTCCAGGGCGATGTACCGGTACCCCCGGGCGATGAGGGGAAGGGCGATCCGCCCCGTGCCCACCCCCAGCTCCAGAAGGACGGGCTCCTCGCCCCTGCCCGCCACGGCGTGGCCCATGGCGGTGGCGATCCGGCCCGCCACCTCCGGCGGGTAGGCCCGGAGGCGGTCATAGGCGTAGGCCACCCGGGTGGGGGCGCCGGGCATCTCCCCTTCCATTGTACGGGGTATACTCCGGGGCATGAAGGGCCTCATCCTGGCGGCGGGGCGGGGAACGAGGCTCCGCCCCCTCACCCACACAAGGCCCAAGCCCGTGATCCGGGTGGCGGGCCGGCCGATCATCCACTATGCGGTGGAGAACCTCCTGGAGGCGGGGGTGGAGGAGATCGGGGTGGTGGTCTCCCCCGAGACCGAAGGGGACCTGCGCCTGGCCCTGGAGGGTTACCCCGTGGGCTACGTCCTCCAGGAGGAACCCCAGGGCCTGGCCCACGCCGTGGCCGTGGCCCGGGACTTCCTAGGGGGTAGCCCCTTTGTCCTCTACCTGGGGGACAACCTCTTCCAAAAGGGCATCCGGCCATACCTGGAGGCTTTCCAGGAGGGGGTGAGCGCCGTCATCGCCCTGGTCCGGGTGGCGGACCCCCGGCAGTTCGGGGTGGCCGTCCTGGAGGGGGACCGCATCGTGCGGCTCTTGGAGAAGCCCAAGGAGCCCCCTTCGGACCTGGCGGTGGCGGGGGTGTACGTCTTCTCGGAGGAGGTGTGGGAGGCCCTGGGGGACCTCAAGCCCTCCGCCCGGGGGGAGTACGAGATCACCGACGCCATCCAAGGCCTCCTCGACCGGGGCAAAAAGGTGGTGGGGGTGGAGGTCCAAGGCTGGTGGAAGGATACGGGCCGCCCCGAGGACCTCCTGGACGCCAACCGCCTCCTCCTGGAGGAGCTTTCCCCCAGGGTGGAAGGGGAGGTGGTGGAGAGCACCCTCACGGGCCGGGTGGTGGTGGAGAAGGGGGCCAGGGTGGCAGGGAGCACGGTCATCGGCCCCGCCTTCATCGGGGAGGGGGCGGAGGTGGAGGGGGCCTACGTGGGCCCCTTCACCTCCCTGGGCCCGGGGGCACGGGTGGTGGGCTCGGAGGTGGAGTACTCCATCCTCGAGGACCAAGCCGCCCTGGAACACGTGGCCCTGCGCCTCCAGGAGAGCATCCTGGGGGTGGGGGTCAAGGTGAGAAGCCGCAACGGCCTCCCCCGGGCCCACCGCCTGGTCCTGGGGGACCTCTCCCAAGTGGAGCTGGCCTAGGGGCATGCGCCTCCTGGACCTTCTGGACGAGACCTACCAGAGCGGGGAGGCCTTGGCGCGGCGGCTTGGGGTGAGCCGGGCCGCGGTCTCCAAGGAGGCGAGGAGGCTTTTGGCCCTGGGCTTTCCCGTGGAGGTGGGCCGCCGGGGCTACCGCGTCCGCCCGGGCACCCCCCTGCCCCACCTCTTCCGCCCCCAGGGGCGGCTCGGAAGCCCCTACCGCTACCTGGGCCGGGTGGGGAGCACCCAGGACGTCCTAAGGGCCTGGGCCGAGGCAGGGGCCCCCGAGGGGGCCTTGGTCCTGGCCGAGGTCCAGGAGAAGGGGCGGGGCCGCCGGGGGAGGGTCTGGGAAAGCCGCCTTGGGGATAGCCTCACCTTCTCCCTCCTCCTGAGGCCCGCCCTGCCCCTCCCCTCCTCGGGCCTCCTCCCCCTCCTCGCCGGCCTGGCCCTGTGGGAGGCCGTGGGGCTGGGGGGGCTCAAGTGGCCCAACGACCTCCTGGCCCCGGACGGGAGGAAGCTGGCGGGCATCCTCCTGGAGGCCAAGGCGGAAGGGGAGGAGTTGGCCTACGCCCTCCTGGGGGTGGGGGTCAACGTGGCCTGGGCCCCGGAGGGGGGGGCCCATCTCCAGGAGTTTGGCCCCTACTCTAGGAAGGAGGTCCTCCTGGGCTTCCTAGGGCGCCTCGAGGCCCTCCTCCCCCTCCTGGAGGACCCAAAGACCCTTCTTGCCCGCTACCGCCAGGCCTCCTGCACCCTGGGCCGCAGGGTGCGGGTGGAAACCCCCAAGGGAGCGGTGGAGGGGTTGGCGGAGGAGGTCCTCCCCGACGGGAGCCTCCTCGTGGGCGGGGTACGGGTGGGGGCGGGGGAGGTGGCGCCCCTGCCCCTCCTTGAGTAATCTGCGCTTAGATTTCCCTCACCCTTTTTGTTAACATAGGGGCATGTTCGCCCGCATCTTCACCAAGGAGGAGGCCGATGCCCTCCTGCCCGAGCTCGGGCGGGTCCTGGGGGAGATGCGCCAGGCCAGGGGGGAACTTCTAGAGGCCCAGGCCCGGCTCCCCCAGGCCCGCGGGTTGGAGCGGCGGGCCCTGGAGGAGGAGATCCGCTTTCTCCTCGGCACCCTCGAGGCCGACGCCCGCTACCTGGCCTCCCTAGGGGTCTTCCTCAAGGACCTGGACCGGGGCCTCGTGGACTTCCCCGCCCGGATCGGGGGGGAGGTGGTCTTCCTCTGTTGGCGGGAGGGGGAACCCGAGGTGGCCCACTACCACCCCCTCTCTGGGGGCTTTAAGGACCGCCGCCCCCTAGCCGGGACTACCCCTCCCCTGCCGGAGGGGAACCGCCCCGGCGCAACTCGGCCAGGCGCCTGAGGTCCTCCCGCACCAGGTCGTCCCGGCCCGCCAGGGACTCCAGGTGGTGCCTTAGCTCGTGGAGGAGGGTCTCCCACACCTCCCCCTCCCAGTCAAACCCCTCTCCCGCCACCTCGAGGAAGGAGCCGTAGTAGAGGGCGATGTGCCGCCCTAGCCCCTCAAACCCGCCGAAGGCCGTGGGGGGCCCTGGGTCCAGGTACTCCCCAAGCCGCCACACCCCGGGAAGCCCCGGCTCCGGCCTGGCCTCGGGGAAGACGTGCACCCCCTGGAGGCCCCTTTTGAAGGCCTCGGGGATCTCCTCCCAAAGCCGCGCCACCAGCTTTGCGAACTCGGAATAGGTCATGGCCTGTGGTAAGGGTGCCCCGCCCTTAAGGTGAGTACGCGGTAGAGCTGCTCCAGGAGGACCAGGAGGGCCAGCTCGTGTTGCAGGGTGAGGGGGGAGAGGGCAAGGAGGAGGTCCGCCCCCTTCCGCACCGCCTCAGGATGCCCCTCCGCCCCCCCCACCAGGAAGGCCACCCGCTCCCCCTCAAAACCCAGGAGGAAGCGGTAAAGCCCCTCCGTGGTGAAAAGCCTCCCCCGCTCGTCCAGAACGATCCGCCGGTGCCCCTCCGCCTTGGGAAGGAGCTCCCCCGCCTCCCGCACGTAGAGGAGCTCCATGGGGGCGTAGCGGCGGATGCGCTCCCCATAGAGCTCCACCCCCAGCCGGGCGTAGGGGAGCCTGGGCCTGCCCACCGCCACCACCCGCAGGCGCACCCCTACAGGTTATACTCGGGGCGAAGGGAAAGTGGGACCTACCCCACCCCCAAAAGCCCCAGGCCCTTACCCAGGGCGGGGCTTCGGCGCCAAAAGCGCCCCAAGGAGGGCTTATGGTCAAGGACACCTACCGGTTCCAGCCCTTCACCCAAGAGCCCATAAGGCTCATGGGGGAGAAGGGGGAGTGGCTGGGGGACTTCCCCCTGGACCTGGACGAGGACAGCCTAAAAAGGCTCTACCGGGACATGCTGGCCGCCCGGATGCTGGACGAGCGCTACACCATCCTCATCCGCACGGGCAAGACCAGCTTCATCGCCCCCGCCGCCGGGCACGAGGCCGCCCAGGTGGCCATCGCCCACGCCCTGAGGCGGGGGTTTGACTGGCTCTTCCCCTACTACCGGGACCACGGCCTGGCCCTGGCCCTAGGCCTCCCCTTGAGGGAGCTCTTCGGCCAGATGCTGGCCACCCGGGCCGACCCCAACAAGGGGCGGCAGATGCCCGAGCACCCGGGTTCAAGGGCCCTCAACCTCTTCACCGTGGCCTCCCCCATCGCCTCCCACGTGCCCCCCGCCGCCGGGGCCGCCATCAGCATGAAGCTCCTCCGCACCGGCCAGGTGGCGGTCTGCACCTTCGGGGAGGGGGCCACCAGCGAAGGGGACTGGTACGCGGGCATCAACTTCGCCGCGGTGCAGGGGGCCCCCGCGGTCTTCATCTGCGAGAACAACCTCTACGCCATCAGCGTAGACTACAGCCGCCAGACCCACAGCCCCACCATCGCCGACAAGGCCCACGCCTTCGGCATCCCCGGCTACCTGGTGGACGGGATGGACGTCCTGGCCAGCTACTACGTGGTCAAGGGGGCCATAGAGCGGGCCCGGCTGGGGGAGGGGCCAAGCCTGGTGGAACTAAGGGTCTACCGCTACGGCCCCCACTCCTCCGCCGACGACGACAGCCGCTATCGCCCCAAGGAGGAGGTGGAGGCCTGGAAGAAGCGGGACCCCATCCCCCGCTTCCGGGGCTTCCTCGAGGCCCAAGGCCTCTGGAACGCCGAGTGGGAAGAGGACCTCAAGGAGGAGATCCGCTCTGAGCTGGAGCAGGGCCTAAAGGAGGCCGAGGAGGCCGGGCCCATTCCCCCAGAGTGGATGTTGGACGACGTCCTCGCCGAGAAGCCCTGGCACCTCCAGAGGCAGGAGGCCCTCCTAAAGGAGGAGCTCTAGGGGGGTGGTCATGGGCCTCATGACCATGGTGCAGGCCCTGAACCGGGCCCTGGACGAGGAGATGGCCAAAGACCCCAGGGTGGTGGTCTTGGGGCAGGACGTGGGGAGGAGGGGCGGGGTCTTCCTGGTGACCGAGGGGCTTCTGCAGAAGTACGGCCCCGACCGGGTCCTGGACACCCCCCTGTCCGAGGCGGCCATCGTGGGGGCCGCCTTGGGCATGGCGGTCCACGGCCTGAGGCCCGTGGCCGAGATCCAGTTCGCCGACTACATCTTCCCCGGCTTTGACCAGCTCGTAAGCCAGGTGGCCAAGCTCCGCTACCGCTCCGGGGGGCAGTTCACCGGCCCTTTGGTGGTGCGGATGCCCTCCGGGGGCGGGGTGAGGGGGGGGCACCACCACTCCCAAAGCCCTGAGGCCCACTTCGTCCACACCGCCGGGCTCAAGGTGGTGGCCGTCTCCACCCCCTACGACGCCAAGGGCCTCCTCAAGGCCGCCATCCACGACGAGGACCCCGTGGTCTTCCTGGAGCCCAAGCGCCTCTACCGCTCGGTGAAGGAGGAGGTGCCCGAGGAGGACTATACCCTCCCCATCGGCAAGGCCGCCCTGAGGCGGGAGGGAAAGGACCTAAGCCTCATCGCCTACGGGGCGGTGATGCCCGAGGTCTTGCAGGCGGCGGAGGAGCTGGCGAGGGCCGGGATCTCCGCCGAGGTCCTGGACCTCCGTAGCCTCATGCCCTGGGACCACGAGGCGGTGATGAACTCCGTGGCCAAGACCGGGCGGGCGGTCCTCATCGCCGACGCCCCCAGGCACGCAGGCTTCATGAGCGAGGTGGCGGCCACCCTCGCCGAGGAGATCCTGGACATGCTCCTGGCCCCGCCCATCCGGGTCACGGGGTTTGACACCCCCTACCCCTACGCCCAGGACAAGCTCTACATGCCCACGGTCACCCGGATCCTCAACGCCGTCAAGCGGGCGCTAGACTACTGATATGCCGAGGGAAGTCATCTTCTTGGTGGAAGAGGCAGAAGAGGGGAGGTTCGTGGCCCGGGCCTTGGGAGAAGCCATCTTCACGGAGGGAGAAACCTGGGAGGAACTCAGGGAGATGGTGCGGGACGCGGTGCGGTACCACCTCGGCGAAGAAGCCCCCCTGTCATCCGCCTGCGCTTCGTCCGCGAGGAGGTCCTGGTCCCGTGAAGCTTCCCCGCGACCTCACCGGGAAGGAGCCCGTCCAAAAACTGGCCTGCCTGGGCTACCAGGTAGAGCGGCAAACGGGAAGTCACGCGCGCATGGTCTGGAAAGGTCCAAAGGGTGAACGCGCCATACCCCTACACCGGCCGCTGAAGGTAGGTACCTTGGCCGGAATCCCGAGGGCGGTGACGGAGGCCCGCGGCATGGGCCGCAAAGCCCTTGAACGCCTTTTGGAACTGTAGAGGAGGAGTATGCCCAAGGAAATCCTCATGCCGGAACTGGCGGAAAGCGTGGTGGAGGGCGAGATCCTCAAGTGGCTGGTGGAGGAAGGGGACCACCTCAAGAAGGACCAGCCCTTCGTGGAGGTGATGACCGACAAGGTCACCGTGGAGCTCCCCTCGCCCTACGAGGGGGTGCTCCTGAAGAAGCTCGCCAAGGAGGGGGAGGTGGTGAAGGTCCACGCCCCCATCGCCCTCCTCGCCGAGCCCGGGGAGGCGGTGGAGAGGGTGAAGGAGCCCCCCCCGGTCCAGGCGGTGGAGGAGCGCTCCATCGTGGAGCCCGGCCTGCCCGAGAAGGAGAAGGAGGACCTCTCCCTCTTCCGGCCCGACCCCACGCAGGTGGCGGTGAGAAACCCCTTCCTGGCCGAGGAGAAGCCCAAGGAAGGGTCCAAGGCGGAAAGGGTCCTAGCCGTTCCCGCCGCCAGGAAGCTCGCCCGGGAGCTGGGCATCCCCATTGAGGCGGTCCCGGGCTCGGGGCCCATGGGCCGGGTACGGGTGGAGGACGTGCGGGCCTACGCCCAAAAGCTGAAGGCCCCGCCTTCCCCCACGCCGGCGCCGGCCTCCCCGCCCCCCAGGAACCCCCCGCCCCGGTGGGCTTTCCGCCCCCCCCAGGTACACCCCCCCCAAGGGGTACGAGCACCTGGAGGAGCGCACTCCCTTAAGGGGCATCCGCCGCACCATCGCCCAGGGCCTCTGGCAGAGCCACCTCTACACCGTGCGCACCCTCAACGTGGACGAGGCGGACCTAACGGAACTGGTGGCCCTGCGGGAGAGGCTAAAGGGGGAGGCCGAGGCCCAAGGGATCAGGCTCACCTACTTGCCCTTCATCGTCAAGGCCGCGGTGCGGGCCCTGAAGAAGTACCCCATGCTGAACGCTAGCCTGGACGAGGAACGGGGAGAGATCGTCTACAAGCGCTACTACCATATCGGCATCGCCGTGGCCACCGAAAGGGGGCTCCTCGTCCCCGTGGTCCGGGACGCCGACCGCAAGAGCCTTCTGGAACTTGCCCGGGAGATCGCCGAGCTTTCCCAAAAGGCCCGGGAGGGGCGCCTCTCCCCAGAGGAGGTCTCGGGCTCCACCTTCACCCTCACCAACATCGGCTCCATCGGGGCCACCTTGAGCTTCCCCATCATCAACGTCCCCGAGGCGGCCATCCTGGGGGTGCACTCCATAAGAAAGCGCCCCTGGGTGATGCCCGATGGCTCCATCCAGGCCCGGGACATCACCTTCCTCTCCCTCTCCTTTGACCACCGCCTCATTGACGGGGCCGAGGCCGCCCTGTTCACCCGGGAGGTCATAAGGCTCCTGGAAAAACCGGAAACCCTGATGCTGGAGATGTGAGAGGATGGAGAACGCTATGACGGAAAGCGACCGCGCCTACGACCTGATCGTCATCGGCACTGGGCCCGGGGGGTACCACGCCGCCATCCGGGGGGCCCAGCTGGGCCTAAGGGTCCTGGCGGTGGAGGGGGAGAAGGTGGGGGGGGTCTGCCTCAACGTGGGGTGCATCCCCACCAAGGCCCTCCTCCACGCCGCGGAAACCCTTCACCATCTGAAGGTGGCCGAGGCCTTCGGCCTGAAGGTGGAGGCCGCCTTGGACCACCAGAGGCTCGCCGCCTGGCGGGACGGCGTGGTGAAGAAGCTCACCGGGGGCGTGCAGGGCCTCCTCAAGGGGAACCGGGTGGACCTGGTCCAGGGCTTCGCCCGCCTGGTGGGCCCCAAGGAGGTGGAGGTAGGGGGGAGCCGCTACCGGGCCCGAAGCCTCATCCTGGCCACGGGGAGCGAGCCCATGCCCCTGAAGGGCTTCCCTTTCGGGGAGGACGTCTGGGACTCCACCCGGGCCCTATGGGTGGAGGAGGGCCTCCCCAGGCGCCTCCTGGTGATCGGGGGCGGGGCGGTGGGGCTAGAGTTCAGCCAGATCTACCGCCGCCTGGGGGCGGAGGTGACCCTCATCGAGTACATGCCCGAGGTCCTCCCCCAGGGGGACCGGGAGACCGCAGGCCTCCTCCGCCGGGCCCTGGAGAAGGAGGGGATCCGGGTCCTGACGGGCACCCAGGCCCTGGGCTATGAGAAGAAGAAAGACGGCCTCCACGTCCTCCTCGCCCCCGCGGAGGGGGGCAAGGAGGAGAAGGTGGTGGTGGACAAGGTCCTGGTGGCCGTGGGCCGGAGGCCCCGCACCGGGGGCCTGGGCCTGGAGGAGGCGGGGATCGCCCTGGACGCAAGGGGCTTCGTGCGGGTGGACGCCCGCATGGAGACCACGCACAAGGGCGTCTACGCCGTGGGGGACGCCGCAAGGCCGCCCCTCCTAGCCCACAAGGCCATGAGGGAGGGCCTCGTGGCCGCGGAGAACGCTGCTGGGAAGGACAGCGCCTTTGACTACCAGGTCCCCAACGTGGTCTACACCTCCCCCGAGTGGGCCGGAGTGGGCCTCACCGAGGAGGAGGCGAGGCGGGCGGGGTACCGGGTCCGGGTGGGCCGCTTCCCCCTTGCCGCCAGCGGCCGGGCCCTCACCCTAGGGGCCCCGGAGGGCCTCGTCAAGGTGGTGGGGGACGAGGAGACGGACCTCCTCCTCGGGGTCTTCATCGTGGGGGCCCAGGCGGGGGAGCTCATCGCCGAGGCCGCCCTGGCCCTGGAGATGGGGGCCACGGCCACGGACCTGGCCCTCACCGTCCACGCCCACCCCACCCTCTCGGAAAGCCTCATGGAGGCGGCGGAGGCCTTCCACAAGAAGGCCATCCACGTGCTCAACCGCTAAACCCCCTACTCAAAGGCCCCCAGGTCTACCGTTAAGCGGTAGAGGCAGTCCTGGGGGCTTTCCGTCAAGAAGACCAAGGAGAGGGAACCCTGGGGATCCACTCCCAGGTCGCTGAGGTCCAGGTAGAAGACCAGTGTGCCTTCCCACCCCTTTTCCCCCTGCCGCCAATCGTCCAGGTACGTAACCCGGTAGGCCCTCCGGTAGCCCTCCCTTACCTTGGCCCCCAAGGTGTACGCCTCGCGGGCCTCGAGGGTGGGAAGGCCCACCACCTCCAGATAGACCCGCAGGTGCCCATCGGGAAGGAACCTCTTGGGCATGGACAAGGCCTCTTCGCCGGAGATAACCTTGAACTCATTCCGGGCACACTCCGCCAGAATGGAGACCACCTCCCCCTGCCCCCCCACCCGTACCTTCCGGGGTCGGCTTCCCTTGGGAGGTAGGCAGGCCTCAGGAGAACCCCGCTCCAGGGAGAGCGCGGTTACCTCCCCCTCCCAAAAGACGCCCACCTTGGGCAAACGGCTGTAAGCCCCATCCACGATCCGCTGCGCCAGCCGGGGATCTAGGCCGGGCCTCCAGGTTAATACTATTCCCGAGAATGAGAGCAAAAATCAGTCCTTATGGAGGTGCCGGGCGGTCTTTGGGGCGGTCCAGCCCTAGGCGGCCAGGCAGCCCACCATGGCCCAGAAACGGGTCTCCTTGTGGGTCTGGAGGTCCAGGGAAGGCTCCAACAGAAGTTGATCCCCCTCAAGTAGCTTAACCCAAGTTGCTACCCACGCATTTCTGGGCCATGAGGCTGAGGTTATGGGCCAGGACGAAGGTGAGGACCTTGATGACGAAGTCCCCTTGGGTCACGGCATGGATGCGCCGGGGAAACATCGCGTGAAGCATACCCCCCACCGTCTCCACCCCCCTCCGCCCCACAATGGCCAGGTACCGCATCCAAGGCCCATACCGCCGACGGTTCCCCCTGCGAACGACCATGGGAACAATCCCCTCTGCTTCCCGAAGCAGGTCCTCGTACAGATGGCCCTCGTACCCCCGGTCTAGGTAGAGCTCCGCTCCCTCGGGAAGGTCCAGGGGAAGCAGGAGTAGGGGGACCAAGTCGTGGAAACTTCCCGGGGTCAGGTTCACCTCGTGGCGGTTCATTTGGGGTAGGGGCCCCAAAGATGTATTTCCCATCGTCCACCAGGAGGTGGCGCTTTAGGCCGTGGAAGTAGACCCGCCTGCCGGGGACGAAACCCCGGTAGGTCCTGTTGGGGAAAAGCCGGGAGCGGGGGGTGCGGAGGTTCTCGCAGGCGGGGAGGGGGAAGGTGTCCAAGGCATAGGCCTGGGCCAGGAGGTGGAGGAGAGGCAGGAGGAGAGGGTAGAGGGCGTGGAGCCTGAGGTTGAAGCGGCTTGGAGAGGGGATGGGGGTGAAGAGGTTCAGGTCTTTGGCCAGGGCCTGGTGGTGCTTGCCGCCGAGTTACATGGCGGCGAGGACGGCTAGGGTGAGGATGGCGGATGCGGGGGTTTTGGCTTGGGGGTCATCCTTGTGGCCCATCGCCTCAAGGGCATCGTCTATAGTGCAAGTCACGCCCAAAGGGCGTACGTAGTCAAGTAGCGATTTTTGTGGGTTTCTCTTCCGCGGCCCAAAGCGGGGCCATGTCCAGGTAACGCCTGAGCGCCCAGTCCTCCGTGGCTCTCAGCATCACCACCGTGGCCAGATTCCCTAGGCTCCCCTCGCTGGGGAAAACCCCAACCACCCTGGTCCGCCGCTTCACCTCCCGGAAAAGCCGCTCCAGCGCATTCGTGCCCTTGATGTGCTTCTGGTGGCCGCTGGGAAAGTCCAGGTGGATCAGAGCTTCCCCCAAACCCTGGGCAAACACCTCCACCCCTCGCCTGTACCGGTCCCGGTAGCGTTCAACAAACTCTCGGGCCAGAGATTCCGCCGTGCCCCGCCGCCGCGCCACAAACACCTCCTGGAGCTCCGCACCGCTGCCAGCTGGCCCCAGGAAGCTCGGCCCTCGCCGCCTGGCGGATGGAAGGGGGGTCGTCGGAAATGACCAGCCTCACCCCACGAAGCCCCCGCTCCACCAGACCCTTCCGGAGGTTCCTCCAGGCCTCCTTCCGCTCCCCGCCCGCCGGTTCCACCGCCAGCAGCAAAAGGTACGGGCTGCGCCCGTGACCTCGGTAGCCTTTCTCGTTCACCCCCACCGCCACCAGCAGGGCCAGGTCCACCACCCGCCCGCCCCGGTTCGCCTTGAAGTAGGCCGCGTCCAGGCAGAGGTAGGGGTAAGCCAGCCCCAAGGGCCGGCCCCGCCAGGCAGAGGGCGCCTCCTCCAGGCGCTGGGCTACCCTGGAGACCGCGTCCTTACCAATCCGCACTCGGGACAGACCTTCGGTGATGGCCGCCACCTTGCGGGTGGAGACCCCTTGCAGGTCCATCTCCAGGACGGCCTCTTCCACCTCCCCGGTCATCCGCTTGTAGCGCTCCAACACCTCGGTCAGGAAAGTCCCCTCCCGGTCCCGGGGTACCCGGAGCTGCGCGATCTTGCCCGCCGGCGTGATGAGGTCCCGGGTGTAGTGGCCGTTCCGCTCCCCGCGGCGGCTCGGGGTGCGCTCACGGTGACCCGCAGCCAGGCGCTCGGTCATCTCTTCTTCCAACACCTGCTCGATGATGCAGAACTTTACCCAAAACTTCCCTCCTCCTCTTCCAAGGCCTCCTTGGTGACCTCGTAGTTGAGCAGGCGGACCAAGCCCCGCAAGAGCAGGTAGGGACCATCCCGCTCACTGGCTATCCCCAGCTTTCCCCCAAGCCGCAAAAGGAGGCCCTCCAAGACACCCCCAGACCGCCGCACCTCCCAAAGAAACACCGCCAGCCCCAGCAAAACAGCCACCACCTTGCGAATCCGGCTAAGCCCCCGCACCTGAAAGCTCTCAAGCCCCAACCCCGCCCTCAGAAGGCGGAAAAACTCCTCCACCCCCCACCGCCTCCGGTACATCTCCACCACCCGCAGCGCCTCCCTCTCCCCCCTCACCTCCAAGCTGGTCAAAAGCCACCACTCCCCCCGCCTCCCCAAAGCCGGTATCCAGCTCACCACCAGATGAAGCCTCCGCCCCTCCACCTCCCTCCATCCCAGCCCAAGCTCCACACCCCAGCACCTGCCCAAACACCTTCCGGTCGTCAAAACCCCGGTCCGCCACGTACACCAGCCGCCGCCCCTCCCCCCAAGAACCCCCCGCGCCCCCGCAATGGCCCGCTCCACCTCCCGGGGCAGGCTGGCAAACCCCCGCTCCCCGTAGGCCACCAGGTGGGCGTACCCCACCAGCCGCCCCTGGACATCCATCCCCAGCGCGGTCAGGAGCTCATACCCGGTCTCCC
This sequence comes from Thermus sediminis, assembly GCF_003426945.1. Lineage (NCBI taxonomy): Bacteria > Thermotogati > Deinococcota > Deinococci > Thermales > Thermaceae > Thermus > Thermus sediminis. The sequence continues at coordinate 1,454,204 of NZ_QURO01000004.1, read as the reverse complement.
GCTTCCTCCCCACCCGGGCTATCCCCTCCAGGGCCCGGGCGTGGGGCTTGCGCACCGGGCTCAGGTCCAGGAAGACCAAAACCTCCTCCCCCTCCAGGGCCAGGGCGCTCTCCCGGCACACCCTCTCCAGGAGGGCCTCGGCCCCCACCCGGGGGTTGGCCAGGAAGCGGTAGAGGGCTTCGGCCTGGTGGAAGGGGCGCTGGAGGTGGGAGGGCAGGGTAGCCACCATCTCGCTTACCCGGGCGGAGCCCGCAGCCAAGATGCCTCGGCTCATCTCCTCCAAACGCCTGAAGAGCCGCTTATCGGGGGAAAAGGTCGGCGAGCCGGGCCGTGAACTCGTGGAGCCTGCTCTCTGCAACCTTGAGCGCCTTCATGGCTCAACTTCGGCTCCGAAATCTACCACGCAGGCAGGATGTGGGTAAAGTCCTGTAGAGGAAGCCGCCCAAAAGCCGCCTTGACTGCCTTCTGAACCGGGGAAAACCCTCCCTTTTTCCAAAGCTTTCACCCCCTTTTCGCCCCCAGGGTACCCCAGGGGGCCTGAACGGGGCCTGAACCGGGGGTGAACGCCGGGGGCTAGCGGATCTCCCGCCCCGCCCAGCGCTCCAAAAGCCTCAGGGCCTCCACGTGGTCGGCCTCGGGGCCCAGTTCCCTCCCCGCCATCTCGTAGACCTCCCGGGTGAGGCGGAGGAGGGGGCTTGGGGCCTTCTGCCCGTCCAGGACCCCCATGGCGATCCCCAGGTCCTTGACCAGGAGGCCCAGGGCGAAGGTCTTGGGGAAGGCCCGGGTGAGGACCCTCCCGGGGATCAGGTTCTCCGTGGCGTTGGAGCGGCCCGAGCAGGCGTTGATGGCCTCCAGGGCCTTTTCCGCGGAAACCCCCTGGGCCACCAGGGCGAGAAGGCCCTCCCCCGCCGCCCAGAGGCTCACCGCCAGGAGGGCGTTGTTGATGGCCTTGACCGCGTGCCCCGCCCCCACGGGCCCCACGTGGACCACCTTCCCCGCGTAGGCCAGGTAGGGCCTCACCCGCTCCACCGCCTCCTCCTGCCCCCCCAGCATCACGGTGAGGGTACCCGCTTCCGCCCCCGCCGTGCCCCCGGAGACGGGGGCGTCCAGGTAGACCACCCCCCTCTCCAGGAGGCGCGCCGCCAGCCTCCGGCTTTCCTCGGGGTCGCCGCTCGTGGCGTCCACCCAGTGGGTCCCGGGCCGGAGGTGGGGAAGAAGCCTCTCCGCCACCTGGGCCACCTCCCGGGTGGTGGGGAGGCAGGTAAAGAGGACCCCGGCCTCGGCCACCCCTTCCAGGGGGACGGCCTTGGAGCCGAAGGCCTCCTGGTGCCTTAGGGCCTTTTGGAAGGTCCGGTTCCAGACCAGGGTAGGGAAGCGCCGGGCCAGGTGGGCCGCCATGGGGTAGCCCATGGCCCCGAGGCCGAGAAAGGCCACCTTGTCCATAGGGGCTTTTTACCACACCCTAGACGCCTTGGCCAGGCCCCGGAGGAGGAGGAGGAAAAGGAGGCTGAAGCCCATGGCCACCCCGAGGAAGATGAAGAAGGGGGGGCCAAAGGTCCCGCCGAGGACCATCTCCCGGAGCCAAAGCCCGGCGGGGAGGGCGAGGAGCCAGGTGAGGAGGAGGTTCCCCCAGGTGGGCCTGCGGTAGGTGCCGAGGAAGGGGCTTAGGAGGAGCCAGACGAGGAGGACGGGGAGGAGGTTCCGGGCGAGGCCCGAGAGGTCCACCGCCCGCCCGTGGGAGAGGAGGCCCACCAGGGCGAAGAGGAGGAGGGCCAGGAAGTCCAGGAAGAAAAGCCTCATCCTCCCCTGGCCTCCAGGAAGACCCGGTCCGCCCGGTAGGAGCTCCGCACCAGGGGACCGGCGAAGACCTCCTTGAAGCCCAGCTCGTACCCCCAGGCGGCGTACCTCTGGAAGTCCTCTGGGGGCACGTAGCGCACCACGGGCAGGTGGGCGGGGGTGGGGCGGAGGTACTGGCCCAGGGTGAGGATATCCACCCCGGCGGCCCGGAGGTCCCGCATGGCCTCCAGGATCTCCCCCTCCTCCTCCCCCAGGCCCAGCATGAGGCTGCTCTTGGTGAGGACGTGGGGCCTTGCCCGCTTGGCGTGGGCCAGGACCCTCAGGGTCTGCTCGTAGCCCGCCCGGGGGTCCCGCACCCTAGGGGTGAGGCGGCGCACGGTCTCTAGGTTCTGGGCGTACACCTCGGGGCCCGCCTCCAGGACCTTTTCCACCGCCTTCAGGTCCCCCTGGAAATCGGGGGTGAGGGCCTCCACCAAGACCCCGGGGGCCCTCTCCTTGATGGCCCTGATGGTGGCGGCGAAGTGGGCTGCCCCGCCATCCGGAAGGTCATCCCGGTCCACGCTGGTTAAGACCACGTAGCTCACCCCCATGCGGGCGATGGCCTCGGCCACCCTGACGGGTTCTTGCGGGTCCACCCACCCCCTAGGGTTCCCCGTGGCCACGGCGCAGAACTTGCAAGCCCGGGTGCAGACCTCCCCCAGGAGCATCACCGTGAGGGTGCCGTGGCTCCAGCACTCGCCGATGTTGGGGCAGAGGGCCTCCTGGCAGACGGTGTGGAGCCTGAGCTCCTGCACCATGGCCTTCAGGGCCTGGTACCGGGGCCCCGTGGGCAGGGTGGCCTTGAGCCAGGGGGGCTTCTGGCGGTCCACGGGCTCGGGCCGGGCCTGGGCCAGGCCGCGCTTCACCACCTTGAGGGGGATGACCTCCCCCGTGGGGCTCAGGAGTTCCAGGGTCTCAAACTTGGGCCGCATCCCTCCTCCCAAGGCGGGGCTCCAGGCCGAAGACCTGGGCGAAGGCCGCCACCACCTGCCCCTTGGCCTCCTCCATGGGCACCTTTCTCAAAAGAAGCTTCTCCAAGGAGGTGACCCCCTTGCCCCTGAGGCCGCAGGGGACGATGACGGTGAAGTCGTTGAGGTCGGTGTTCACGTTGAGGGCGAACCCGTGGAAGCTCACCCCCTCCTTCACCGCCACGCCGATGGCGCAGAGCTTCTCCTCCCCCACCCAGACCCCCGCATACCCTGGGGTGGGGTAGGCCGCTATCCCGTAGGCCGCCGCCACCCGCACGATGGCCTCCTCGATCTGCCTGAGGAAGCGGCGCACCTCCCGGCCCACGGGGAAGATGGGGTAGCCCACCAGTTGCCCGGGCCCGTGGTAGGTGACGTCCCCGCCCCGCTCCACCCAGTAGAGCGCAAAGCCCTGCTCCCGGTACCAGCTTTCTGGGAAGAGGAGGTTTTCCCCTGTGGCCTTGCGCCCCAGGGTGATGACCCGGGGGTGCTCCAGGAGGAGGAGGGTGGGGGGACGCTTCCCCTCCACCACCTGCCGATGGACCTCCTTCTGGTACGCCCAGGCCTCCCCGTAAGGGATGAGGGCCAGGTCCTCCACCAGGAACTCCACGCCCCTAAGCATACGCCATGGCCCTCTGGCCTCCAAGGCGGGGGCCACAAACCAGAGGGGCGCGGGGGGGATACCAGGTAGCGGGCCTCGGGGCGGGGGCGCAGACCCCCTGGTCCCCGGGGGAGGGGGCCTCAGGTAGCCCCTGGCCTTCCCCAAGGGACGCTCACAGATGGGGGTAGTGGCTCTACGGGGACCACCTGGACCCCGAAGGGACGAAGCTCCACTATGGGGGCGTCCGTCCCGGGGCGGGCGCGGTCAAGGCCCCGGGCTTGGGGGCCAGGAGGTGTGGCCGCCGTTCCTATCCCCTCCCCGGCTGAGCTGGAACCCGGCCTGGCCCTGGCGGACCTGGAGGGGCCGGGCCCGCAGCCCCTCTGGGTGCGGTAATGGGAAAGGGCGGGGTCGCCCCCGCCTCTGGCGGCCTGCCAGAAGGCCTTACTGGGCCACCACGCTCACCTTGAGGCTAATGGGCACCTCGGGGTGGGGCTTGTAGGTGAGGACGTACTCCCCGAGCTCTTTGATGGGCCTCTCCAGGCCGAGGCGCTTGGGGTCAATGGCGATGCCGTGCTGGCGGGAGAGGGCCTCGGCGATGTCCTTGGCGGTGACGGAGCCGTAGATCTTGTTCTCCCCCGCCCGCACCGGGATGGTGAGGGTGAGGTTTTCCAGGATCTCCTTGAGCCGCTCGGCCTCCGCCTTCCTCTCCGCCAGGCGCTTGGCCTGGGCGCGGATCCTGGCCTCGAGGGCCTTGAGGTTGCCCTCCGTGGCCAAAACCGCCAGGCCCCGGGGCAGGAGGTAGTTCCTGGCGTAGCCCGGCCTCACGTCCACCACCTGGCCCACGTCGCCCAGGTTCTCCAGGGGTTCCAACAGGATGACCTTCACCCTAAGACCCCCTATTTCCGCACCAGCTTCTCCGTGAAGGGGAGAAGCCCCAGGATCCTGGCCCGCTTGATGGACTTGGCCAGGATCCGCTGCTCCTTAGCGGAAAGCCCTGTGCGGCGGCGGGGAAGGATCTTCCCCGTCTCCGACAGGAACCGCCTCAGCACCTCGGCGTTCCGGTAGTCCTTCAGGTCAAACTCCCCCAGGGTGGCCTTGACCTTGGCCTTCCTGGAGGGGCGCTTTTGCGCCTCCTTCTTGGGTTTGGCGTTTTTCGTGCTCAAAACGGCAAATCCTCCTCCGGCGGGAAGTCTTCTAGCCCTTCGTCGATGTCTACCCCACCCGTCTGGACCTTAGGGGGCCTGCTTCCGCCGGCTTGGGCAGGCCCACGGGTGGGACGCTCCAGCCTCTGGGCCTCCACGCGGGTCTGGAAGCGCCGCTCTCCGCTGGAGCTCGTCCAGGAGTCGTTGACCAAACGGCCGATAACCAGAAGCCCATCGCCCTTGGTGAGCTCCGAAGCCCACTCGGCCAGCTCGCGCCAGGCCTGAACCTCCACGAAGTGGGTCCTCTCCTCCTCGTTCTGGCCCCGGCGGCGCTCGTTCACCGCCAGGCCCAAGCGCACCACCGCCGTCCCCTGGGGGGTGTAGCGGAGGTCGGGGTCCCGGGTGAGGTTGCCCATGAGGATCACCTGGTTGAGGGCCCGGCGGAGCCTGGGCTGGCCCCGGGCGTCCTCCTGGGTCTCCCGGCCCCGGGCCTCGAGGAGGTCAATGAAGTCCGCCCGGACCTGGACCTCGCTCCGCCGCTCCCCATCCCTTTCCCACTGGCGGTACTCCAAGCGGCCCTCCACGAAGAGGGGCTGGCCCTTCTCCAGGAGATCCCCCCACATCTCCGCCTGGCGGCCGAGGAGGCGCACCCGGTGGTACCAGGGGATCTCCCTCTCCTGACCAGACTCGTCCGTGAGGGCGTCCTGGCCCGCCAGGCTCAGGTCCAAGACAGCGAGCCCCCCCGGGGTGTACCTCATGTCGGGACGGGCGGTCAGGGTGCCGATGAGGAAGACTCGGTTCAGGCCTCTTGCCATGGGGGTAGTTTACGCCTTAGCCAAAAGGGGCTCCTCCCTTTTGACCACCAGCACCCGGCGCACGTGGTCGCGGAGGCGGAGCTCCCGGGCCAGGGCGTTCGCCCGGTCTTCGGGCATCTCCACCTGGTAGAAGAGGAAGTAGCCCTGGGGGTCCTTGGCGATGGGGTAGGCCAGGCGGCGCATCCCCTCCTCCACCCTCTCCACCCTGGCCCCGTGGGCCTCGAGGGCCCTGCCGATGATCTCCTTCTCCAGGGCGAGCTGGGATTGGTCCAGGTTGGGGCTCAGGATGACGTTGACCTCGTACCTGCGCATCTCCACCTCCCTTCCCGGCCCGGCAGGCCGCACAAGGGAGGATTATACCCCTTTCCCCTCCCAAATAAAAGACCCAGGGGGCCCCAAGGCCCCCCTCTGGCTCCGCGGGCAGGATTCGAACCTGCGACCAACCGGTTAACAGCCGGCCGCTCTACCAGCTGAGCTACCGCGGACCGGCCGCAAGGCGCACTATACCAAGGGCGAGGGGAAGGCGTCAAGGACTAGGCCCTAGCCCACGGGGGGGGCTATTTCTTCTCCTCCGTGGACCCCGGCCCCTTGCCGCGGGCCAGGCGGGGGGCCTCCTCTCCCTGGCCCCCATCCCGCTCGTTGACCACGGTCTTCTCCCAAAGGCGCACGCCGACGAGGTAGGCGGCGCGGGCGATCACGTGGGCCCCCACCGGAGCGGTGAGCAGGATGAAGAAAACCCCCACCAACCCCTTGGCGGTGATCCCCAGCTCCCCGAAATGCGCCACCGCCGCCAACACGATGAGCCCCACCCCAAGGGTACCGGCCTTGGTGGAGGCGTGCATGCGCATGAGGAGGTCAGGAAAGCGCAGGACGCCCAGCGCCGCCACCAGGACGAAGAAGGCCCCAGCTAGGAGGAGGAGGGCAACGAGAAGCTCAAGCATCCTCACCCCTCCATTCCAGGTAGCGGGCGAAGGCCAGGGTGCTCAGGAAGGCGATGAGGGCCAGGGCGATGGCGAAGTCCAGGAAGCGGGCGTCCTCGGCAAAGACGGCGTAGGCGGCAGCGAAGGCCACGGCCACGGCCATGATCAGGTCCAGGGCCACCACCCGGTCCGGCAGCGTGGGTCCCCGGATGGCCCGCACCAACGAAAGGAGCAGGGAAAGGGAGAGGACGGCGAAGGTCAGCCAAAGGGCCAGGGCAAGGGGAGAGAGGATCATCCGCCCACCACCTCCCGCACCCTCCGCTCCAGCTCACCCTTGATCTCTTCCCGCACCGCCTCCGGGGAGGACACGTACATGGAGTGGATGTAGAGCACCCGATCTTCTTCGGAAACGTCTAAGGACAGCGTCCCCGGGGTGAGGGAGATGGTGTTGGCCAACAGGGTGATGGCCAGGTTGCTCTTGAGGTCCAAGGGAATGGCGACGATCCCCGGGCTGACCCTCCTCTCGTAGTCCAGGGAAAGCACGTCCCGGGCCACGCGGAGGCTGGAGAGGACCAGCTCTTTGACGAAGAAAGCCAGGAAGCCCAGCACCACGAAAACCTGTCTGGCGTACCGCCCTGAGCCCAGAAGGGGGTCAGCTAACCATATGAGGACGTAGCCCACCAGAAACCCGATGGACAGGTTTGTGGCGCTGACCGAACCGCTTATCGCCGCCCAGATCAAGGCCAGGAGCAGGTTGAGGAGGAAAAACACGCTCATGGCCCCTCCCCCAAGCGCGCCCCCTCTCCCAGCACGGCCCGGATGTAGTGGGCGGGGTCCAGCAACTCCCGGGCAGCCCCTTCGGCCAAGGCGAGAAGGGGGGTAAAGAAGAGGCCCAAGAGCAGGGTAGCCCCTGCCAGGAGGAGCATGGGCAGGTAAAAAGCCGCCAAGGCCCCCACCCGTTCGGGCTCGGGAGCGCTGCCCTCGGGCAGGGGCTTCCAGAAGGCCTCGGCCCAGATCTTGACCATGGAGTAAAGGGTCAGCAGGCCGGTCAGGAGGGCTGCGGCCACGATGGCGTAGGCCTCGAGCTCAAGCCCGGCGCGGACCAGGAGGAACTTGGCCCAAAAACCGGTCAAAGGGGGAAAGCCCGCCAGGGAAAAGGCCGCCAGCACGAATATGGCGCTGAGGGCCGGGGCACTTTGGTAAAGCCCCCCCAGCTTCCTCAGCTGAAAGGAGCCCGCCAGCCGTTTGGCCACCCCGCTGACGAGGAAGAGGTTGGCCTTCACGAGGCTGTGGTGCACCATGAAGACCAGGGACCCGGCCAGGGCCAGCGGGCTCATGAGGGCAAGCCCCATCACCATATAGCCTACCTGGGAGACGCTGTGGAAGGCTAGGATGCGCCGGAACTCAAACTGGGCCGCTGCCCCCAAGACCCCCGACAACATGGTGACCCCTGAGAGCCAAAGGAGGAGGGTGTGGGTGTAGCTGGTGTCCTGGGCGAAGAGGAGGGTGAAGGCCCGGATGAGGGCGTACACCCCCACCTTGGTCAGCATTCCGGCGAAGTAGGCGGAGACGGTCACCGGCGGCACGTGGTAGGAGGCGGGAAGCCAGAAGAAGAGGGGGAAGATGGCCGCCTTGATGCCGAAGGCCACCAGGAAGAGCATGGCCACCGTGGTGACCAGGCCCGCCGCTCCCGTCTCAGGCAGGAGCAGGGCCAGCTCGGCCATGTTGAGCGTCCCGGTCATGCCGTAGGTGAGGCCGATGGCGGATAGCAGGAGCAGGGAGGAGAAAAGGTTGATGAAGGCGTACTTCACCGCTCCGTCCATCTGGATCCTGCCCCCTCCCAGGGCCATCAGGGCAAAGGAGGCGATCAACAGGACCTCAAACCAGACGTAGAGGTTGAAGAGGTCCCCCGTCAGAAAGGCGCCGTTGACCCCCATGAGGAGGATGTGGAAGAGGGGAAAGAAGGCGTGGCGAAAGCGGGCTTCGTCCACGTCGCCGAGGGCGTAGACCGCCGCCGCGAAACCCATGAGCGCAGCCAGGGCGGTCATCACCGCGCTCAGGTGGTCGGCCACAAAGGAGATGCCGAAGGGGGCGGGCCAGTTGCCCAGCTGGGTGGCCATCACCCCTTGGGCGTGCACCGCTCCCACCAGCCACAAGGAAGCGGCCAGGGTACCCCCGGCGCCCAACACCGCCAAGGCCTTCTGCCAGAAGAGGTGGCGCCACAGGAGGAGGGAGACGAAGGCCGTCCCGGCGGGGACCAGGATGGGGGCGAGGATCAGCCAGCTCAAGGCTCCACCTCCGGGTCCCCTTCCTCGGGTTCAGCCGCCCGCATGGCCTCCGCGTCCAGGGTCCTGAGCTCCTCGTGGGCGCGGTAGAGGAGGACCAAGGCATAGGAGAGCAGGCCGAAACCGATGACGATGGCCGTCAAGATCAGGGCCTGGGGGAGAGGATTGGCGAACGGGGGGGCCAGGCCGGCCTCCCCCGCGGGGATAAGAGGGGGGTGGCCGCGGGTGACCCGCCCCCCGGCCAGGATGACCAGGTTGACGGCGTTGGTCAGCAGGGCCAGGCCCAGGATGAAGCGCAGGAGGTTGCGCCGCAGCATGAGGTAGACGCCGCTGGCCGCAAGGGCGCCAATGGTAAGGGCCAGCAAGCTCTCCATCTACTCCTCCTCCAGGGCGAAGATCATGGTGAGGATGCTCCCCACGACCACCAGAAAGACGCCTATGTCAAAGAGGGTGGGCGTGCCCACCTTGAGCTTGAGCCCACCCGGAAGGGGGTACTCCAGCCAGTAACCCGTCAGGTAGGGGGTGCCGTAGAGGGCCGCCAGCAGGCCGCTGACAAAGGCCAAGAAGATGCCCCAGGCGACCAGGGTCACCGGGGATACCCGGAGGGCACGCCGGGCCTCAGCAAGGCCGTAGGCCATGGCGTAGAGGACAAAGCTGCCCACCGCTACCAGGCCGCCCACGAAACCACCCCCGGGCTCGTTGTGCCCCCGGAAGAGAAGGAAGAGGGAAAAGAGGAACATCAGGGGCACCAGGAACAAGCTGGCGGTGCGCAGGATCAGGGAGTTCACACCCGACCCCCCCTCTCCTTGCGGCGGGCGCGCAGCCTGAGGAGGCCGTACACGCCCACGGCCGCCGTGACCAAGACCAGGATCTCCCCTAGGGTGTCCAGGGCCCGGAAGTCCACCAGGATCACGTTGACGATGTTCCGCCCCCGGGCCAAGGGGTAGCTGGCCTCGGCAAACCACTCGCTTAGGCGGGTGTCGAAGGGCAGGCTGGTGACCCCCAGGACCAAGGCGGTCATCAGAGCGCCGAAGGCCACCGCCAAAGCCGCATCCCGCCACCTTCCCCGAGGGTTGACGTCCAGGCCCCCCTTGGGCAGGGCACGCAGCACCAGCACCAGGAGGATCACCGTCAGGGTTTCCACGGCGATCTGGGTGATGGCCACGTCAATGGCCCCGTACACCAGAAAGATCAGGGCCACGGCGTAGCCGACCACGCCCAAGGCCGCCACCGCCATGAGGCGCGAGCCCGTGGTCGCCACCACCAGGGAGCCGACCAGCACGAGGAGGGCCAGGGCCCATTCAAAAACGCTAAAGCCGGCCAGGTCCAGCCTGCCCACGAGCCCCTCCCTCAAGAAGAGGGTGGACCCCACGAGGAGGAGGGTGAAGGAGAGGATGAGCAGGAGGTAACGGGGCATGCGCCCGCTCTGCAGCGCCCGGGTCTGGAAGGCTGCGAGGGCGCTCATGGCCTCGAGGGAAAGCTCATAGCCCCGCTCCGGAAGGCGGGCGAAAAGCCTCTCGTAAACCCTCAGGGCCGGGCCGAGCCGCTCCCAGAGCCAGTAGAGGAGCACCCCCGCCAAGAGGGTGAGGAGGCTCAAGAGCAAAACGAGGTTGAGGCCATGCCAGAGGGCCAGGTAGAAGGCCACGGCCTCGCCCAAAACCGCCCCAGCCGCGGGCACCAGCAGGGGCTCCACCGGCTTAGGGAAGAGGCCAAAGCCCAGACCCAGGAGGGCGAGCAGGAGAGGTGGAAGCCACATGCTCGCGGAGACCTCGTGGACCTTCTGGCCCAGCGGCGCCCGCAGGGAGCCCACAAAGGGCTTAAGCCCCACCAGCAGGGCCACGGCCACCACCGCCACCTTGGCCACCACCAGGGCCACCAGGAGGAGGGAGGGGGCTTGGTGAAGGACGGACTCGTAGACAACTTCCTTGCCGATGAAGCCCAAAAGAGGAGGTAGCCCGGCCATGGAGGCGGCCGCCAAGAGGGCCGCGGCGAAGGAGAGGGGCATGAGGGGCCCCAGCCCGGCCAGCTGGGAAACGTCCCTCGAGCCGCTCCCGTGCTCCACCGACCCGGCCCCCATGAAGAGGGCGGCCTTGTAGAGGGCGTGGGCCAGGAGGAAAACCGCCATGGCCTTGGCGGCCTCTGGGGTCCCGAGGCCGATGAGGAAGGTCAGGGTGCCCAGGGCAGCCACCGTGGTGTAGGCCAGCATGAGCTTGAGGTCCGTGTAACAGAGGGCCAGGTAGGAGCCCACAAAGGCCGTGACCAGGCCGAAGCCCGCCACGGCGTAGAGCCAGACCTCGGTCCCCCCCATGGCCGGGGCCAGGCGGGCCAGCAGGTAGACCCCGGCCTTGACCATGGTGGCCGAGTGAAGGTAGGCGGAGACCGGGGTGGGCGCCGCCATGGCGCCGGGAAGCCAGAAGTGGAAGGGGAACTGGGCCGACTTGGTGAAGGCCCCCACCAGGATCAGGACCAAGGCGCCCAGGTAGGCCGGGTGCTCCTGCAGGGGGGTTGGGGCGGCCAGGAGCTCGTGGAGCTCAAAGGTACCGGCCATGAACCCCAAGAGGATCAGCCCGGCCAAGAGGGCCAACCCCCCGATCCCGGTGACCAGAAGGGCCTGCAAGGCCGCCTTGCGGGCCTTTTCGCTTTGGTGCTTGTAGCCGATGAGGAGGTAGGAGGTCAGGCTGGTCAGCTCCCAGAAGACGAAGAGGGTGATCAGGTTGCTGGCCAGCACCAACCCCAGCATGGAGGCCATGAAGAGGAGGATGTACAGGTAGAAGCGGCCCAGGTACCGGTCCCCCTCGAGGTAGCCGCCACCGTAGACCAGGACCAGGGCCCCGATGCCGCTGATCAGCAGGGCAAAGAGCAGGCTTAGCCCATCAAGGTAAAAGCTCAAGTTGATCTGGAGGCTACTGATCCATGGGGTGAGATGGACCACCGCCTCCCCTTGGCTCACCCTGGGGACAAAGGTCAGGAAGTAGGCGAAGATGCCCAGGGGCAGCAGGGCCAGGACCCAGCCCGTGCGCCTGCCCAAGGGGGCATGGAGCAGGGGAGCGAGCCCCGCCACCAGGAACGCAATCAAGAGGATCGCCAGCACCCGCCCTACACCCCCTCTCACCCCAAGCGCCCTTCGCCCTACTGAGCGAGGGCCCCTATCTGGAGGCAAGACCTATGCCCAAACCCGGGGTAAGCGCTGCGCCAAGGCGCAACGCGGCCCAGTTTAACATGCGCAGCCTAGACCCCGCAACACGCACCGGGCCTGGTGGGAATGGGTGCAGCGTAGCGCGAAGGGGGCCCCTCGAGGGAAAGGGGTTCCCAGACTTAGAGCTTCTTCAGAGCTTGCGTGAGCTCGGCAAGCACCTTCTGGGCGTCCCCGTAGAGCATCCGGGTATTCTCCGCGTAGAAGAGCTCGTTCTCCACCCCGGCAAAGCCCTTGCCCTGGCCCCGCTTGATCACGATGACGTTCTTGGCCTTGTCCACATCCAGGATGGGCATGCCGTAAAGGGGGCTCCCGGGGCGGCGGGCGGTAGGGTTGACCACGTCGTTGGCCCCGATGACCACGGCCACGTCCGCGGTGGGGAACTCGGGGTTGATCTCCTCCAGGTCCTTAAGCTTGTCGTAGTCCACCCCGGCCTCGGCCAGGAGGACGTTCATGTGCCCCGGCATCCGCCCCGCCACCGGGTGGATGGCGAACTTCACGTCCACCCCCCGGGCCTCGAGGAGGTCGGCAATCTCCTTCACCTTGTGCTGGGCCTGGGAGAGGGCCATGCCGTACCCGGGCACGAAGGCCACCTTGCCCGCATAGGCCAGCATGACCGCAGCGTCCTCCACCTCAATGGGCTTGAGGCTCCCCTTGACCTCGCCCCCCTCCTGCTCCACCCCGAAGCCGCCCACCAGCACGCTCCACACGGAGCGGTTCATCGCCCGGGCCATGAGCACGGTGAGGAGGGTACCCGCAGCCCCCACCAGGGTGCCCGCCACCATGAGGGCGGCGTTCCCTATGGCAAAGCCCTCAAAACCCACGGCCACGCCGGTGAAGGCGTTGTAGAAGGAAATGGCCACCGGCATGTCTCCGCCGCCGATGGGTAGGGTCATGAGGACACCAAAGAGGAGGGCCAGGAGGAAGAAAAGGGCGATGCTCAAGGGGGCGTCGTTGAGGAGCAGGGAAAAGCCCAGGACCAGGGCCAGGAGGAGGGCCAAGGCGTTCAGCACCCTCTGCCCTGGGAAGAGGATGGGCCGAGCCCGCAGGAGGCCCTGGAGCTTGGCAAAGGCGACGAGGCTCCCGGTGAAGGCCACGCTGCCGATGAGCCCTCCCAGGATGGCCAGGGTCATGAGGCCCGGGTTGCCGGCAAAGGCCCCCTTCAAAAGCTCCACCGCAGCGATGGTGGCCGCAGCACCCCCGCCCATGCCGTTGTAGATGGCCACCATCTGGGGCATGTCCGTCATGGCCACCTTCACCGCTGCCCACCAGGCCACCACCGACCCCACCAGGAGGGCCAGGAGGATGAGGGCGAAGTTCTCCATCCCCGGCCAGAAGAAGGTGGCCAGCACCGCCAGGGCCATGCCCAAGCCCGCCCAAACGATGCCGCTCTTGGCGGTGGTGGGGTGGGCCATGCGCTTAAGGCCCACGATGAAGAGGATGGCCACGGCGACGTAGGCCGCCTGGATGAGGTCCATCAGGGACCACCCCCCTTGCCCGGTTTCCGCTCGAACATCTCCAGCATGCGCACCGTCACCGCATACCCTCCAGCGGCGTTGGCCGCCCCCAGGATGACCCCTAGGAAGCCGATGAACTTCTCCAAACCCGTCTCCGCTTGGCCCAGGACCACCATGGCCCCCACCACCACCACCCCGTGGATGAAGTTGGAGCCGGACATCAGGGGGGTGTGCAGGATCACCGGCACCCGGGTGATGAGCTCGTAGCCCAGAAAGGCCGTGAGGACGAAGATGTAAAGGGCAGGCCAAAAGCCAAACTCCATCACACACCTCCCACGAGGGCCCTGGTAGGCCCATGCAGGATCTCGCCTTCCTTCATGAGAAGGGCTCCCTGGACGATCTCATCCTCCCATTTGGGGGCGAACTCACCCCCTTCTATAAGGAGGCTGGAGAGGCTCAAGAGGTTCTTGGCGTACATCTCCGAGGCGTGTACGGCAAGCTCGCTAGGCAGGTTCAGGGGGCCATAGATGCGCACCCCCTTCACCTCCACCACCTCCCCCGGCCTGGTGAGAACGCAGTTTCCCCCGCTCTCCGCCGCCAGGTCCACCACCACGGTGCCGGGCTTGAGGCGCTCCACCATGTCCTCGGTGAGGAGGATGGGGGCGCGGCGGCCGGGCACCTGGGCGGTGGTGATGAGGACATCCATCCCCGCCACCTGCTCGCGAAGGGCCTCGTGCTGGATGCGCTTCTCCTCCTCGGTGAGTTCGCGGGCGTACCCCCCTTCCCCTTCGGCGCTGATGGGGAGCTCCACGGGCCTGGCCCCCAGGGAGAGGGCCTGCTCCAAGGCCGCCTTGCGGACGTCGTAAGCGAAGACCTGGGCCCCCAGGCGCTTGGCGGTAGCGATGGCCATGAGCCCCGCCACCCCCACCCCCATGACCATCACCTTGGCGGGGCGGATGGTGCCCGCGGCGGTGGTGAGCATAGGGAAAAAGCGGGGAGAAAGCCTTGCAGCGTGGATGGCCGCCAGGTATCCCGCCACCGTGGCCTGGCTGGAAAGGGCGTCCATGCTCTGGGCCCGGGTGATGCGGGGGATGAGCTCCATGGCGAGAATCGTGGCCCTTTTAGTGGAGAGGGCCTTGATCAGATCGGGGTTCTTGTGGGCCTGGACGAAGCCCACCACCAGGCATCCGGGCTTTAGGCCCTGGATCAGGTCCTCTCCAAGGGGCCCCACGGCGAAGAGGAGATCCGCCCCCTTTAGGAGGTCTCCTCGCTCCACCACCTCCGCCCCGGCCTCCCGGTAGAGGGAGTCGGGGTAGTAGGCCCCCTCCCCCGCGCCCCGCTCCACCCGTACCTTGGCCCCTCCCCTAACCAGGCGGGCCACCACCTCGGGCACCAGGGCCACCCTCTTTTCCCCTGGGGCCCTCTCCTTAGGAACCGAGATGGTCACCATAGAGACCTCCTTACCGGGCCAGTATACCAGCGAGGCTATGGGCCTCCGTCCCTCCCCAAGGGGCTGGCTGCCTGGTCGTAACCGACCCTCTATGGAAGAATGCCCCTATGCGGCCCTCAGGGCTAACGATCGCCGGGGTCCTCCTCCTGGGCATCCTGGCCATTAGCTTTGGGAGCATCCTGGTGCGACTGGCCCTGGCCGCCTCCGGGGAAAAGGGCCTCGCCTTTAGCCTGGTGATGAGCGCGGGGCGGATGGGCTTTGCCGCCCTCCTCCTCCTACCCGGGTGGAGGAGGCCCCTAGGGGGAAGGGCTGGGCTTCCCTGGGCGGTGGCGGCGGGTGTAGCCCTGGCCCTCCACTTCGCCTTTTGGATTACCTCTCTCTCCTATACCTCCGTGGCCGCCAGCACCGCCTTGGTCACCACCAACCCGGTCTGGGTCACCCTCTTCGGCTGGCTCCTCTTCGGGGACAAGCCCACCGGCCTCACCCTCCTCGGGGTGGGGGTGGCCCTCCTCGGGGGACTCCTCATCGGCCTCGGGGACGCCCACGGGGGGGCGGAGAACCCCCCTTTGGGGAACCTCCTGGCCGTCCTGGGGGCCTTGGCCACCTCCTTTTACTTCCTCCTGGGGCGGGAGGCGCAAAGGCGGGGACTTTCCCTTCTGGAATACGTGCGGGTGGCCTACACCGCCGCCTTCCTGACCCTCCTACCCCTGCCCTACCTCTTTGGCGGGGCGTACGGGGGGCATCCCCCGGTGGTCTACCTCTACATCCTCCTCATGGCCCTCCTGCCCCAACTCGTGGGCCACACCAGCTTCAACTGGGCCACGCGCCACGTCTCCCCGGTCCTGGTGACCTTGGCCATCCTCTTTGAGCCGGTGGGGGCGGGCCTCTTGGCCTTCCTCCTCTTCGGGGAGCTTCCCGGCCTCCAAGTTCTCCTCGGGGCCCTGGTCCTCCTCCTGGGGGTGGGGCTGGCGGTCCTGGGAGGGCGGCGGTGATCCCCGTGGCCCTGGCCGCCCTCCTCTGGGGCTTGGGAGGCGCCCTAGCGGGCCGGTTCATGCGGGAGATCCCTCCGGAGGTCCTCATCCCCTTGCGCTTCCTCTTGAGCTTCCTCCTCCTCCTGCCCTTGCTCCTCCGCCGCCCGCCAGCACCCAAGGAGAGGCCCCGCCTCCTCCAGGTGGGCCTGGCCCTCTCCGGGGCCCAGGCCTTCTACTACCTGGCCATCCACGCCACCACGGTGGCCACGGGCCTCTTCCTCCAGTACCTGGCCCCCGCCCTCCTTACCCTCTACGCCCTCCTAAAGGGGGAGAGGCTCCCCGAGAGGGCGCTATGGGGCGTAGCCCTGGCCCTTCTCGGGGCCTACGTCCTGGTGGTGGGCCGGGAGGGCCTCTCGGGAAGCCCCTTGGGGGTGGCCTTCGGCCTGTTCTCCGCAACCTCTTTCGCCCTTTACGCTGCCTTTTCCCACGGGCTCAAGACCCCGCCCCTGGTGGCCCTGGGGGTGGCCACGGGGGTGGGAAGCCTCCTCGCCCTTCCCTTCTTCCTGGCCAACCTGGACCGGGCGCTGGCCCTCACCCCGGGCCACTGGGGGGCCGTCTTCTACCTGGTCACCTTAGGCACGGTGGTGCCCTTTGGCCTCTTCCTCCTGGGGGTGCGCACCCTCCCCGCCCGCACCGCCACCCTGGTGGCCATGCTGGAGCCCTTAAGCGGGGCCCTCTTCGCCTGGCCCCTGGCGGGGGAACCCCTGCGGCCGGAGGCCCTCTTGGGCGGGCTTATGATTCTCCTGGGCGTGGCCCTGAACCGGAGGTGATATGGCCATCCGCGTCTTTTTCCTCTTTACCCTGGGCTACTTCCTCTCCTACTTCTACCGTTCGGCCAACGCGGTGCTCTCCCAGGACCTCTCCCAGGAGCTGAGGCTGGGCCCGGCGGAGCTGGGCCTCATGACCAGCCTCTTCTACCTGGCCTTCGCCGCGGTGCAGCTCCCCTTGGGGAGCCTCCTGGACCGCTTCGGCCCCCAGATCGTCACCCCCGCCCTCCTTGCGGTGGCCGCCCTGGGGAGCCTGGTCTTCGGCCTGGCCCAGGGCTTCGCCACCCTGGCCCTGGGGCGGGCCCTGATCGGGGTGGGGATGGCCGCGGCCCTCATGGGCTCCCTGAAGGCCTTTAGCCTCTGGTTCCCCAAGGGGTACGCCACGGTTTCCACCCTGCTCGTGGGCCTGGGGGCCACGGGGGGGCTGATGGCGGCCACGCCCCTGGCCGTCCTGAAGGAGATGGTGGGCTGGCGGGGGGTCTTCCTGGGGGGGAGCCTGGTGGTGGTCCTGGTGGCCTTTTTGATCTTCCTGGGCGTGAAAAACGCCCCGCCCGGGGTGGTCTGGCCCAAGGGCGGTGGGAGCGGGGGCCTGGGGGAGGTGGTCAGGAACGGAAGGCTCCTCAGGGTGGCCTTCCTGGCCTTGGCCTTCGCCGGGGGCTTCCTCTCCCTGCAGACCCTCTGGGCCGGGGCCTACGCCTACGACCTGGGCCTGGGGACCCTGGAGGTAGGGAACCTCCTCTTCTTCTATTCGGGGACGGCCGTCCTTGGCTTCCTGGTCTCCGGCTACCTGGCGGACCGCCTGGGCACGGCCAGGGTGCTCCTTGCCTCAAGCCTCCTCTTCGCCCTAGGCCTCCTCCTCCTCCTCCTCAAGGTCCTGGCCCCCGCCTACCTGATCCTGGGCTTCTTCGGGGCCTTCAACATCCTCACCCTCACCCAGGCCCGGGAGCTGGTGGCGGGCCACCTGGTGGGCCGGGGGACCACCCTGGTGAACCTCTTCGGCATCGGGGGCACCTTCCTCCTCCAGTGGGGGGTGGGGGTGGTGGTGGCGGCCTTCGGTTACCCTGTGGCCTTCTTGGGGCTTTTGGGCCTCCTCCTCCTGGCCCTTGTCCTCTACCTGCCCCTTTTACACAAGTGATAAACTCCCTCCATGCTGGCCCAGGTGCGGAGCTACGCCCTTTTCGGCCTGGACGCCATTCCCGTCACCGTGGAGGTGGATGTTAGTCCCGGACTTCCCTCCTACGCTCTGGTGGGCCTGCCCGACAAGGCGGTGGAGGAGAGCCGGGAGAGGGTGCGGGCCGCCCTGAAGAACGCGGGCCTCCCCTATCCCCAGGCCCGGGTGGTGGTGAACCTGGCCCCGGCGGAGCTCAAGAAGGAGGGGAGCCAGTTTGACCTGCCCATCGCCCTGGGCCTCCTCGCCGCCCAGGGGGTGGTGCCCCTCGAGGCCCTTTCCCCTTTGGCCGTGGCGGGGGAGCTGGGCCTGGACGGGAGCCTGAGGCCCGTGCCGGGGGCGGTGAACCTGGCCCTGGGGGCCCTGGCCGAGGGCAAAACCCTGGTCCTTCCCCAAGAAAGCGCCCAGGAGGCGGCCCTGGTGGAGGGGGTGCGGGTCTTTGGGGCGGGGAGCCTGGGGGAGGTGGTGGCCTTTTTGCGGGGCGAGGAGGCCCTGGAGGAGGCGAGGCCCCATGACCCCCTCGAGGCCCCCGAGGTCCTGGACCTAAGGGACGTGAAGGGGCAGGCCAAGGCCAAGAGGGCCTTAGAGATCGCCGCCAGCGGCCACCACCACCTCCTCATGGTGGGAAGCCCCGGCTCGGGGAAGACCATGCTGGCGAGGCGGCTTCCCTTCCTCATGCCCCCCCTTTCCCAGGAGGCGGCTTTGGAGGTGACCCGGATCCACTCCGCCGCGGGGCAGGCCGTCCTTGGCCTCCTCAGGACCCCGCCCTTCCGCGCCCCCCACCACACGGTGAGCTACGCCGGGCTCATCGGGGGCGGGGCCATCCCCAAGCCGGGGGAGGTCTCCCTGGCCCACCGGGGGGTCCTCTTCCTGGACGAGTTTCCCGAGTTCTCCCGGGAGGCCCTCGAGGCCCTGCGCCAGCCCCTGGAGGACGGGGTGGTCACCATCGCCCGGGCCCGGGCCAGCCTCACCTTCCCCGCCCGCTTCCTCCTGGTGGCGGCCATGAACCCCTGCCCCTGCGGCTTTTACGGGGACCCGGAGAGGGCCTGCACCTGCACCCCAAGCATCCAGAAGCGCTATGTGGGCAAGATCTCCGGGCCCCTCCTGGACCGCTTCGACCTGGTGGTGGAGGTCCCCCGCCTCACCCCCCTGGAGCTCGCCCGGGCCCCCGAGGGGGAGGGGACGGAGGCGGTGCGGGAAAGGGTCCTGAGGGCCAGGGAGAGGATGCTGAGGCGCCAGGGCCGCCCCAACGGGGAGCTTTCCGGCAGGGCCCTGCGCGAGCACCTCCGCCTCACCCCCGGGGCCGAGGCCCTCCTCCAGGCGGCCGCCAAGAAGCTCCTCCTCTCCGCCCGTTCCTACGACCGCCTTCTCCGGGTGGCCCGCACCGTGGCCGACCTGGCGGGCGCCGAGCGGGTGGAGGAGGCCCACGTGGCCGAGGCGCTGAGCTACCGGCGGAGCCTGGGGTGAGGGCTTAATCCAACAAGTCGCTCCACTCCGGATCTCCCAAGCACACTCGTGATAGACTTTTGCTATCGGAAACCTGCGGTACATTAAGCCAAGCAGCGAAGAGGATAATGAGGATAAGCGGCTGAGGGCCATCGAGCAAAGTCCACACCTTGCCTTCTCCCCTAGGGCGGGCGCGGGTGATAGAATTGGGACAGGAAGTAGGAACCAATGAGGACGAAGCTGATTGCAGCACTAGCCTCTATTACGGTGCTAACAGCATGCACCCAACAAGTAGACCCCCTCGATGCACAGATTCAGGCCCATATCGACCCTGAGATCCAGGGTGAAGAGCGAGCCGTGATCGCTAGACATATGCGTTTGCTCAAGCCAGAAGACTGGGAATCGGTTATCTACATCGCGAACGGAAAGATTTACGTCAATCGAGTACATCTCAAGGGCTTAATCGAGGTTGCGCAACCGGTGGGAGGCAATCTCTACCGCTTGAGCGACGGCACCATTTTCCCGGTCCCCAACGATTCCGTTAGCGGTAGTGACAGTCAAGTAGCGGTTTTTGTGGGTTTCTCTTCCGCGGCCCAAAGCGGGGCCATGTCCAGGTAACGCCTGAGCGCCCAGTCCTCCGTGGCTCTCAGCATCACCACCGTGGCCAGATTCCCTAGGCTCCCCTCGCTGGGGAAAACCCCAACCACCCTGGTCCGCCGCTTCACCTCCCGGAAAAGCCGCTCCAGCGCATTCGTGCCCTTGATGTGCTTCTGGTGGCCGCTGGGAAAGTCCAGGTGGATCAGAGCTTCCCCCAAACCCTGGGCAAACACCTCCACCCCTCGCCTGTACCGGTCCCGGTAGCGTTCAACAAACTCTCGGGCCAGAGATTCCGCCGTGCCCCGCCGCCGCGCCACAAACACCTCCTGGAGCTCCGCACCGCTGCCAGCTGGCCCCAGGAAGCTCGGCCCTCGCCGCCTGGCGGATGGAAGGGGGGTCGTCGGAAATGACCAGCCTCACCCCACGAAGCCCCCGCTCCACCAGACCCTTCCGGAGGTTCCTCCAGGCCTCCTTCCGCTCCCCGCCCGCCGGTTCCACCGCCAGCAGCAAAAGGTACGGGCTGCGCCCGTGACCTCGGTAGCCTTTCTCGTTCACCCCCACCGCCACCAGCAGGGCCAGGTCCACCACCCGCCCGCCCCGGTTCGCCTTGAAGTAGGCCGCGTCCAGGTAGAGGTAGGGGTAAGCCAGCCCCAAGGGCCGGCCCCGCCAGGCAGAGGGCGCCTCCTCCAGGCGCTGGGCTACCCTGGAGACCGCGTCCTTACCAATCCGCACTCGGGACAGACCTTCGGTGATGGCCGCCACCTTGCGGGTGGAGACCCCTTGCAGGTCCATCTCCAGGACGGCCTCTTCCACCTCCCCGGTCATCCGCTTGTAGCGCTCCAACACCTCGGTCAGGAAAGTCCCCTCCCGGTCCCGGGGTACCCGGAGCTGCGCGATCTTGCCCGCCGGCGTGATGAGGTCCCGGGTGTAGTGGCCGTTCCGCTCCCCGCGGCGGCTCGGGGTGCGCTCACGGTGACCCGCAGCCAGGCGCTCGGTCATCTCTTCTTCCAACACCTGCTCGATGATGGCCTTGACCCCTTCCCGGATGCGCCGGCTGACCTCCTCCTTGGTCAACCTCTTGAACCCCTCTTGGTTCATTCAGCCCTCCATGCTTAACCCACAAAATAAGCGACACTACCCTACTCGGAGCCGGAGCCTTATCCTTGGGAGCCAAGGGATATCATAAGCAGACCACGCTTCGTGTTTGCCCGGGTGTACACCTTTTGAGGGAAGCAGCTCTCCAGCCGGTAGCTCAGGGCGAGATGCTTTCTAGAGGTAGGATTACCTTCAGCTTGCACAGCATTTTGAACCTAGGTGAACTTGGTTGCAAAGAAGCCCACCCGGCCGGGGCGCTGGCCTACTACAAGAGCCTGTGAGCGCCTAGGTGGCGGCCTGGTCCCTGAGCCAAGGGACCAGGGCCTCCGCCGCCGCCAGGTTGGTGGCGAGGGGCACCCCATGCACGTTGCAGACCCGCATGAGGGCCTGGATGTCGGGCTCGTGGGGCTTGGGCGTCATGGGGTCCTGGAGGAAGATCACCGCCAGGACCCGACCCTCGGCCACCCGGGCCCCGATCTGCTGGTCCCCGCCCAGGGGCCCGGAGAGGACCCGTTCCACGGGAAGCCCCGTGGCCTCCTCAATGCGGGCCCCGGTGGTCCCCGTGGCCACGAGGGAAAACCGGGCGAGGAGCCCCTTATGCCTCAGGCAGAAGGCCACCATCTCCTCCTTCTTGGCGTCGTGGGCGATGAGGGCCAGGCGCTTCACGGGGCCATTGTAAGCTTGGGGCATGGACTACGCGCCAGATCTGGCTTTTCTGGAAAGACTCCTTCTAGCCACCGGGCCTTCCGGCTTTGAGGAGGAGGCGGCCGAGGTCTTCCTGGAGAGGGCCAGGACCTTCGCCCAGGCGGAGCGCGACCGGCACGGGAACGCCTACGCCCGCCTCAACCCCGGCAAAAGGCCCAAGGTCCTCCTCCTGGGCCACCTGGACGAGATCGGGGTCATCGTGAGCCACGTGGAGGAGAAGGGCTTCCTGCGCCTAAGGCCCCTTGGGGGCTGGGACCCCCAGGTCCTGGTGGGGCAGCGCCTGCGCTTTTTGGGCAAGAAGGGGCCGGTCCTCGGGGTGGTGGGGCGGAAGGCCATCCACGTGCTGAAGGAGGAGGAGAGGAGGAAGGCCGTGGAGATCCCGGAGCTCTTCGCCGACATCGGGGCGGAGAGCCGGGAGGAGGCCCTAGCGCACCTGGAGGTGGGGGCGGTGGGGGTCCTGGACCAGGCCCCGGAGTGGCTTCTGGGAAGGCGCCTGGTCTCCAAGGCCCTGGACAACCGCCTGGGGGCCTTCGTGGTCCTCGAGGCCCTCCGCCTCCTCGTGGGCCTGGCCCCGGGGGAGGTGGTGGCCGTGGGCACGGTGCAGGAGGAGATCGGGGCCTACGGGGCCAGGACCGCCGCCTTCCGGGAAGCCCCGGATTTGGCCCTGGTGGTGGACGTCCACCACGACAGCGCCACCCCCGGCATGGACAAGGCCCTGGTGGGGGAGGCGGAGCTGGGTAAGGGCGTGGTGCTGGACGTGGGCCCCTTCGTGGACCAGGAGGTCCTGAAGGGGCTGAGGGCGGCGGCGGAACGAGAGGGCATCCCCTACGTCCTCCACGCCCACGGGCGGTGGTCGGGCACGGACGCCGACGAGGTGGCCAAGGTGCGGGAGGGCATCCCCACGGGAATCGTCTCCATCCCCCTTCGCTACATGCACTCCCCGGTGGAGATGGTGGACTTCACCGACGTGGAGCGGGCGGTGCGCCTCCTCGCCGCCTTCGTGAGGGGGGTCTAGCCGTGCTCACCTTCAAGGAGGCCCAGGCCATGGTGGACGCCTGGATCGGGCGGTTTGAGGAGGGGTACTTCCCCCCTCTCCTCATGCTGGCCCGCCTGGCCGAGGAGCTCGGGGAGGTGGCCCGGGTCCTGGCCCACCGCCACGGGAAGACCCCCAAGCCCGGGGAGGAGGAGGGGGACCTGGCCCTGGAGCTCGCCGACCTCCTCTTCGTCCTCCTCTCCCTGGCCAACCGGGAGGGGATTGACCTGGAGGAGGCCTTCCTCAAGGCCATGGAGAAATACCAAAAGCGGGACGGGGCGCGGTGGACTCCGAAAGAGTTAGAGTAACCCTATGGAACCTCTCCTCGAGGCCCGGGGCCTCTGGAAGCGCTTCGGGGCCCTGGAGGCGGTGAAGGGGGTGGGCCTGGCCCTGGCCCCGGGGGAGGTCCTGGCCTTCCTGGGCAAGAACGGGGCGGGCAAGACCACCACGGTGAAGATGCTCGCAAGCCTCCTCTTCCCCGATGGGGGGGAGGTCCGCCTTCTAGGCCAAGACCCTTTCCAAAATCCCTGGGCCCTCCGCCACCTGGGGGCGGTGCTGGAGGGGAACCGCAACGTCTACTGGCGCCTCACCCCCCTAGAGAACCTGGTCTACTTCGGCGTGGCCCGGGGCCTCTCCCTGGGAGCGGCCCAGCGGCGGGCCCAGGCGCTTCTGGAGGAGTACGGCCTTTGGGAAAAGGCAGGGGTAGAGGTGCGCCACCTCTCCCGGGGGATGCAGCAGAAGCTGGCCCTCCTCCAGGCCCTGGTCCACGACCCCGAGGTCCTCCTCCTGGACGAGCCCACCCTAGGCCTGGACGTGGAGACCGCCCTCCTCGTGGAGGCCAAGGTGCGGGAGCTGGCCCAAAGGGGCAAGGCCATCCTCCTCACCACCCACCAGCTCTCCGTGGCCCAGGCCCTGGCCCACCGGGTGGCCATCATCCACCGGGGGGAGATCGTCTTGGAGGGGGAGAAGGAGGCCCTCCTGGCCCGCTTCGCCGGGGAGCACTACGTGCTGGAGCTGGAGGCCCCCCTGCCCCTCGAGGTCCTCCGCCGCCTCCGGGCCCTGGGGGTGGAGGGGGAAGGCCCCTTCCTCTTCCGGGGGGACGGGGAGGCCCTGTGGCGGGTCCTAGAGGCCCTGAGGCCCCTTCCCCTCAAGCGGGTGGCCAGGGCGGAGGCGGACCTCTTGGAGGTGTTCCTGAAGGTGGTGGGCCATGCTTGACCTCTTCCTGGCCGAGCTCTGGCGAAGCCTCCTCTTCCTCCGCCGCTACCCCCTGGAGCTCCTGGGGGCCGTGGTCACCCTGAGCCTCCTCTTCTACCTCCTCTTCCTGGGGGCCCGCTTCCTGGCGGGGCCTGGGGCGGAGTTCGGGGGGAGGCTCGAGGCCGTCCTCGTGGGCTACCTCCTCTGGACCTTCACCCTCTCAGCCTACAATGGCCTCTCCTTCGGCCTCATGGAGGAGGCGCAGACGGGCACCCTGGAGCAGGTCTTCCTCACCCCCTACGGCCCCATCCCCCTCTTCCTAGTGCGGAACCTGGCGGGGCTTTTGAGCCAGGGGCTTCTGGTCTTCCTGGTGGCCCTCGCCCTGATGGCCCTCACCGGGGCCCAGCTAGCCTTCACCCCCGCCGTGGTCCTCCCCTTCCTGGTGGTCCTCCTGGGGGCCTACGGCCTGGGCTTCGCCATGGCCTCCCTGGCCCTCCTCTACAAGCGGGTAGGCCAGCTCCTGGGGCTCTCCCAGTTCCTCCTCCTCTTCCTCCTCCAGGCCCCGGGCGAGGGTCCCTTCCTCCTCCTCCCCCTGGCCCCGGGGGCCTCGCTGGCCCGGGGGATGCTGGCGGCGGGAACCCCCTTGGAGCCCTTGGGCCTCCTCCTCGCCCTCCTCAACAGCCTGGCCTACTTCCTCCTGGGGCTTTTCCTCTTCCGCCTGGCGGTGAAGAGGGCCCGGCGGCTTGGGCTTCTCCATGGCCACTAGGGGTGCCCTCCTGACCTTGGGTCCTGCGGCGGCCCTGGGCCTAGGGCGCTTCGCCTACGCCCTGGTCCTGCCCCTCATGCAGGCGGCCTGGGGCCTCTCCTATGCGGAGGCGGGGCTTTTGGGAAGCGCCAACACCCTGGGCTACCTCCTAGGGGCCCTCCTCAGCCATCCCCTCTTGGGACGGGTGGGCTACCGCCGCGGCTTCTTCCTCTCCCTCCTGCTCCAGGGGCCGGTCCTCGGGCTCACCGGGCTTTGGGGCTACGCTCCCGCCTTCTTCCTCCGCCTTCTCCAGGGAGCTCTGGGGGCCTTGGTCTTCGTGGGCGGGGCTGCTCTCCTCATGGCCCAGGGCCGCTCGGGCCAGGCCCTGGGGGTCTACTACGGGGGGGTGGGGCTGGGCCTCCTCCTGGCGCCCTGGCTCCTTTGGGGGGCGGAAAGCCCCGGGGAGGCCTGGGGAAGGTTGGGCCTAGGGGCCCTCCTTTTAGGCCTACCGCCGCTTCTGGCCTGGCGCGAGCTAAAAGAACCCCCGCCCCCCG
The DNA here is from genome assembly GCF_003426945.1 of Thermus sediminis. Classification (NCBI taxonomy): domain Bacteria; kingdom Thermotogati; phylum Deinococcota; class Deinococci; order Thermales; family Thermaceae; genus Thermus; species Thermus sediminis. The sequence goes on along the minus strand of NZ_QURO01000004.1, from coordinate 1,429,205 downwards.
CCCGGGGGGAAGGGAGCCTAAAGCCCATCCTTCCCCTCCTCCTGGCCTACGGCCTCTACGGGGCGGGGTACATCGGGTATATGACCTTCATCACCACTGCGGTGGAGAACTGGACCCTGCTCTTCGCCCTTCTGGGGGTTGGGGCCCTCCTCACCGGGCCCCTCTGGGGCCCCTGGGTGGAGCGGGTGGGGGGAAGGCGGGGGCTTTTCCACGTCCTCCTGGTGCTCTTCCTGGGAAGCCTTCCCCCCTAGCCCTCCATCTCCTGCCCTTAAGCGCCCTCCTCTTCGGCCTCTCCTTCCTGGGGGTGATCACCGCCATCACCCAGGCCTTCCGCAGCACCCTTCCCCCTTCCGCCTGGCCCCGGGCCATGGGGCTTTCCACCGCGGCCTTCGCCCTAGGGCAGGCCCTAGGGCCCGCGGTGGCTGGCCTCTTCGCAGAGGGTTTGGGCCGAGGGGAGGGGGCCCTCCTTGCGGCCAGCGCCCTCCTCCTCCTGGCCCTTCTCCCTGCCTGGCCCAGGCGGGGCTAAGTGCCCCACCGTGGCTTTCGCCCTGGTGGGGGCCCCGGAAAGCGGGCCCGCGCGCCGAGGTTGGTCCCACGCGTTGCGAAGTTGGCGTCCGGTCACTTAGAAGCCGTAAAGGGACCGGTACTTGGCCTCCAGGTACCGGAGGAAGGGCTGGGCGGAAGGAGGCTCCCCCGTGACTCGCTCCACCAGGGCCCGGGGGCGGAGGCGGCCCCCCTCGGCGTGGATGTTCTTCCGGGTCCACTCCAGGAAGGGGGCGAACTTCCCCCGGGCGAACATGGGCTCTAGGGGCCCAAGCTCCCTCTCCGCCCCCTGGAGGAACTGGGCGGCGTAGAGGTTGCCCAGGGTGTAGGTGGGGAAGTAGCCGAACATCCCCGAGGACCAGTGGACGTCCTGCATGACCCCGTCCCTGAAGTCCCCGGGGGCCACCCCCAGGTAGGCCCGGTACCGCTCCCGCCAGGCCTCGGGGAGGTCCTCCAGGGGAAGCTCCCCACGGAAGAGGGCCAGCTCCAGCTCCAGGCGCACCAGGATGTGGAGGTTGTAGGTGACCTCGTCCGCCTCCACCCGGATGAGGGAGGGCTCCACGGCGTTTACGGCGAAGTGGAAGTCCTCCAGGGCCACGTCGGCGAGGCTCGGGAAGACCTCCTGGGCCCGGGGGAAGAAGCGCTCCCAGAAGCCCAAGGAGCGGCCCACCAGGTTCTCCCAGGTGCGGCTTTGCGACTCGTGGACCCCCAGGGAGGCGGCCTCCCCCCGGGGGGTGCCCCAGTGCTCCTGGGGCAGGCCCTGCTCGTAGAGGGCGTGGCCCATCTCGTGGAGGGTGCCGAAGATGCCGGCGTTGAAGAAGTCCTCGTAGTAGCGGGTGGTGATGCGCACGTCCCCGGGGCCGATGGCGATCTCAAAGGGGTGGGCGGTGGGATCCAAGCGGCCCGCCTCGAGGTCGTACCCGCAGGCCTGAAGGAGCTCTAGGGCGAAGGCCCTTTGCGCCTCCTTGGGGTAGGGACGGCGGAGGAGGGCGGTATCGGGCCTCCGCCCGCTTCCCAGGACGCGGTCCAGAAGCTCCCCAAGCCCCCCCCGGAGCTCCCCGAAAAGGGGCAGGAGGTCCCTCGCCCTGGCCCCAGGCTCGTACCCGTCCAGAAGGGCGTCGTAAAGTTCCCCGTAGGGAGGGTCCAAGGGGTCTGGGCCCACGGCCATGAGGATCTCCGCCTCCTCCCTCACCAGGGCAAAGAGGCGCCTCAGGTAGGGCAGGAAGCCCTGCCAGTCGTCCTGGGGGCGGAGGGCCTCCCAGGCGGTCTCCCCCTCGCTTCTCGCCTGGGCCAGCTCCACGGCAAGCCTCTCGGGGATGGCCCGGGCCCTCTCGTAGGCCAAGCGCCAGGCCCTCACGTTCACCGCGGCGTCGCTTAGGGGGTCTTGGACCAGGGAAGACCCCTCCACCTTGGAAAGCCACTCCCCGATCCTGGGGTCGGTGGTCCGCTCGTGGAGGAGGCGGGCAAGGGCGGCCATCTGCCTCGCCCGGTGCCCGTGCCCCTTTTTGGGGATCATGGTGCGCTGGTCCCAAGCGGCCAGGGCCCCCAAGGAGGCCAGGTAGGCGGTCTCCCTCTGGAAGTCCAGCAGGCTCTGGTAGGCGGCTTCCGGCGTCATAGAGGCATCATAATTCCTCCTCCGATAAAACCCGGTGAAAGCCCCGGTACAATGCCCCCATGTGGCCCCTTTTCGCGCTGGTCCTGGGCCTGGTGGTGGGTTCCTTCCTCAACGTGGTGGTCCACCGCCTGCCCAGGGGGGAGTCCCTGGCCTACCCGCGCTCCCGTTGCCCGGCCTGCGGCCACCCTTTGGGCCCCCAGGACCTGGTCCCCCTCCTCTCCTACCTGGCCCTAGGGGGGCGGTGCCGCTACTGCAGGGGGGCCATCAGCCCCCGCTACCCCCTGGTGGAGGGGCTCACCGGCCTCCTCTTCGGCCTCACCGCCCTCTTCTACCCCCCCTCTCTGGAGGCCTTCTTGGTCTTCACCTTCCTCGCCTTCCTGGTGGCCCTCTCCTTCATTGACCTGGACACCTACGAGCTCCCCGATGCCCTTACCTACGGCCTCCTCTTCCTGGGCCTCCTCGCCTCCTCCCTCCTCACCTTCCCCCTCCCCTTCGGCGAGAGCCTGGATGGGGCCCTGATGGCGGCGGGGGCCCTGGGCCTGGTGGCGGGGTATGGGGGGCTTTTCCTGAGGCGTTTCCGGGAGGGCAAGGCCCTCCTCCCCGTGGGCCCCCACCAGGTGCACATGGCGGCCCTCCTGGGGGCCCTCCTAGGCCCAGGGGTGGGGATGGCCCTGGCCTTCCTCGCCTGGGGCCTCTCCGCCCGGACGGGAAGGCCCGTGGTCCTGCCCGACCGGCTCACCCTGCCCCTCCTTCCCGCCGTCCTCCTCCTCACCCCCTACCTGGGCCTGGACCTCCTGGAGGCCCTGAAGGGAAGCCTCCTGGCCGCGGGAGGGCTCGCCCTCGCCGGGGGGCTCTACTGGGCCTTCAAGCCCGCCCCACCCGAAGGGGAAGAGGAGCCCGTGGCCATGGGCTACGGGGACGTGAAGCTCCTGGGGGCCCTTGGGGCCTGGCTCGGCCCCTACGCCTTCCTGGCCCTCCTCCTCGCCGTCTTCGCCGGGGCCTTCCTGGGCCTCCTCCTCCGCCAAAGGCGCCTCCCCTTCGGCCCCTACCTGGCCCTGGGCGGGGTGGTGGCCCTCTTCTTTGGGGAGGCCCTCTGGGGGGCTTACCTGGGCCTCCTGGGCCTCTAGGGGCCGCCTGCGGGGGTGGAGGGTGTGCTCGAGCGGCGGCCCTTTCCCACCAGGCCTTTCCCCCCTCCCGCGACCTCCTTTCCCTGGCCGAACGCCTCCAGGCCCCCGAGGACATTAGGAAGGGGCCAGGCTCCCACCCCCGGCTGCCCCCCAAGCCAGCAGTTGAGGGACCTCCCCCAGGGGCTTCCCCTTCCCCCCTCGGATCCCGGGCAAGGGACGAGGCCCCGGAGGAAGGCGGCTGGGACCTCCTCGCGGTCTCCCCTGCCTTCCGGGGCATGGACCACCCGAGCAGGCTCCGCTCTTGTACCGGCTCCTCCCCCTAAGGGCGCGGCCTCCAGGGCCTCCACTCCCGGGGGTAGAAGGATCGGGGGAGGCCGGCCGCGAGGGCGCGGTCCTTTTGGGGGAAGGATCCACAACGGCCCTGACCCGGAGGGGTATCCTTTGGGGGATGGACCTCCTTCAGATCCTTTCGCAAAGGCGGAGCGTGCGCCGCTACAAACCCATCCCCATCCCCGAGGAGGACCTGGACCGCCTCCTCCTCGCCCTCCAGCGGGCCCCCACGGACGCCAGCGCCCAGCTCTACAGCGCCCTCAGGGTCAAGGACCGGGACCTGCGGGAGGCCATAGCCCGGCTTTCCGGGGACCAGGAGCACGTGCGGCAGGCGGCGGAGTTCTTCCTCTTCCTAGCCGATGTCCACCGCCTGGAGAGGCTCCTCGCCCACCGGAGGGAGAGGATGGCCTCCTGGCCCAAGGCCGCCCTCCACTTCGCCGTCCTGGACGCAGGGCTGGCGGCAGCCTACCTGGCCCTCACCGCCGAGGCCATGGGCTACGGCATATGCTTCATCGGGGGGGTGCTGAACGAGCCCGAGGCGCTCCTAGACCTCCTCCGCCTGCCCCCTGGGGTCTTCCCCGTGGTGGGCCTCACCCTGGGGGTTCCGGACGAGGAGGGCCCGCCAAGGCCCAGGCTTCCCCGGCACCTGGTGGTGCACGAGGACGCCTACCGCTCCTACGGGGAGGAGGACCTCGAGGCCGCCTACCGGGCCATGGCCCCCTACAGCCGCTCGGGGGACTGGGGAAGGGTCTTGAGGCGCTACTTCGCCCAGGGCGGCACCATGGAGGCGCGGGAGGCCCCCTACGGCCGGGCCCTGGCCCGTCAGGGCTTTGACCCCGACCTGCCCCCGGGAAGCCCCTTCTACTCCCTGGGGGGCCTCCTGGAGGCCGCCTTGGCCGAGGCCCGGGGGGTCCTCTTCCGCCCCGGGGAAGCCTGGCTGGAGCGGGAGGCCGAGGCCTTCCGGGGAGAGGGGAGGCCGGGGGAGGCCCTCTTAGAGGCCCTGCGGAAGGCCCGGGGGGAGGTCCCGGGCTGGCCCTAGGGTCCCTTGGCCTCCTGGACGGGCCGCCTTGCCCCCCGGTAGGTCCTCCGGTAGAAGGGGGCCTCGAGGCTCTCTATGACCACCCGGCTCCCGTAGCTACTGGCGTGGGCGAAGACCCCCCGGCCCAGGTAGAGGCCCACGTGGTCCACCTCCCGCCCCCCGAAGCTGAAGAAGACCAGGTCCCCGGGGCGCAAGGCCTCCGCCACCGGCAGGGCCTGGTACTGCTCCCGGGTGGTGCGGGGCAGGGCCACGCCCAGCTCGGCGTAGACCTGGGCCACGAAGGCGGAGCAGTCCAGGGAAAGGGGGGAGTTGGCCCCATACTTGTAGGGCACCCCGAGGTAGCGGAGGACGGCCCTCAGGAGGGGGCTTTCCGGGTCAAGGTCCCCTTCCGCAGGCTGGGCCTGGGGCCCTGGGGAGGGGGCTTCCCTCGAGGCCTCCTCCTGGGGAAGCCTCAAGGCCTGCCCCGCCTTGAGATCCGGGGAGGTGAGGCCGTTCAGGCGCATGAGCTCCTCCACCGTGGTCCCATAGCGGCGGGCGATGGAAAAAAGGGTGTCCCCCGGGGCCACCCGGTGGACCCGATCCCCCGAGGGGAGCCTCAGCACCTGGCCCACCTGGATGAGGAAGCTCTCCAGGCCGTTCAGGCGCATGAGCTCCTCCACCGTGGTCCCATAGCGGCGGGCGATGGAAAAAAGGGTGTCCCCGGGGGCCACGGTGTGGGTGGGCTGGGCCAGGGCCCAAGCTAGGAGAGAAACCATAGCCCAGGCTAGCCGCATGGGGGCATTTTATACCCCCTGAGGGCCCCCTTGGCCGAAGGGCCCGGGTGTGCTAGAATCCTCGGAGGCGGGGGCCGTTAGCTCAACTGGCAGAGCACCGGTCTCCAAAACCGGGGGTTGGAGGTTCGAGTCCTTCACGGCCCGCCACGTGGCCCCGTAAGGGGGCTTTTTCCTTATGGACGGGTACCAGGTCCTGGTGGTGGGGGCGGGCTTTGCGGGCAGCGAGGCCGCCTACCGCCTGGCTTCTGAAGGAGTGCGGGTGGGCCTCCTCACCCAGAGCCTGGACTCGGTGATGATGCCCTTCCTCCTTCCAAGGCCCCCCTTCCCTCCAGGAAGCCTCCTGGAAAGGGCCTATGGCCCCGAGGACCCAAGGGTCTGGGCCTTCCACGCCCGGGCCAAATACCTCTTGGAAGGGGAAGGGAACCTCCACCTCTTCCAGGCCACGGCCGCGGGGCTCCTCCTAGAGGGGGACCGGGCGGTGGGGGTGAGGACCTGGGAGGGCCCCCCGGTGCGGGCGGAAAGGGTGGTCCTGGCCGTGGGAAGCTTCCTTGGGGCCAGGCTCAAAATCGGGGAGGTGGAGGAGGAGGCGGGGCGGCTTTCCGAGGCCAGCTACCCCGAGCTCTTTGAGGACCTTCTGGCCCTGGGCTTCCGCTTCCAAAAGCGGGAGGGGGTGGTACCGGAAACCCCCACCACCCCGGGGTACCGGGTGCACTACCACGCCTTCCACCCCGAGGAGTGGGAGGAGGCCACCTTCCGCCTGAGGAGGCTAGCGGGGCTTTACGCCGTGGGGCTTTGCGTGCGGGAAGGGGACTACGCCCTCATGAGCCAAGAGGGCCTCCGCCTGGCGGAGCACCTTCTCCACGAGCTTGGGTAGGGGCCTGGCCTCGGGGTCCTCCCCTTCCCCGTCCCAGGGGGCGCCGTGGACCTCCACCAGGAGCCTCCTATGGGTGAGGGCATGGCGCACCTCCCCTAGGAAGCGGGGGGCCACGCCGAAGGCCTTTGCCCTTTCCGGAAGCTCCTCCACGGGGAAGAGGGGAACGCCATAGAGGCCTTGGAAGCGCCCCTTTAGGCGCTCCAGATAAACCCCCTTCCGCCCCAAGAGGACCAGGGCGCAAAGGCGCTCCTCCTTGGCCTTCCGCCTCCTGGGAAGGGGGTAGCGCCCCGGGGCCCCCTTCCCCTTGCAGGCCAACGCCACGGGGCAGGTCCCGCAGAGGGGCCCTTTGGGCAGGCAGACCGTGGCCCCCAGCTCCATGAGGGCCTGGTTCCACTCCCCGGGGTGGACCCCTTGGGGCAGAAGGCCCTGGGCCAGCTCCCGGAGGGCCTTGGGAGGGGGGTTTTCCAGGGCGAAGAGGCGGGAGAGGACCCGGCGCACGTTCCCGTCCACTGCCGCCACCCGCTCGCCAAAGGCCATGGAGGCCACCGCGGCCGCGGTGTAGGGGCCAAGGCCGGGAAGCCTGAGGAGCTCAGCGAAGCTTTGGGGCAGGGCCTCCACCTCCTGGGCCAGGCGGTGGAGGTGGAGCGCCCTCCGGTAGTAGCCTGCCCCCTGCCAGACCCTTAGCACCTCCTCCAGGGAGGCCCCCCGCAGGGCCTTTAGCGTGGGGAAGCGCTCGAGGAAGCGCCGGTAGTAGGGGATGGCCTGCTGGACCCGGGTCTGCTGCAGGAGGACCTCGGCCACCAGGACCCGGTAGGGGTCCTCCTCCCCCCGCCAGGGAAGGGGCCTGTGGTCTTCCCGGTACCAGCGGAGGAGGGACTCCTGCCAGGGCTCCACGGCTAAACCCCGAAGAGCCTCCTGTGCTCCACCATGAGGCAGCGGTCCGCTACCACGGGGATGCCCGCCTCCCGAAGCCGTTCCTCAAACCCCGGGTGGCGGATCCCCGACTGGAGCCAGACCAGGCGGGGCCTTAGGGTGAGGACCTCCTCGAGGTGGCCCATGAGGGCCGAAGGCGAGCGGAAGACGTCCAGGATATCCACGGGCTCCCCAAGCTCCAGGAGGCCCGCCACCACCCTCTCCCCGAAAAGCTCCTCCCCGGCGAAGCGGGGGTTCACGGGCAGGATGCGGTAGCCCCTCTCCCAGAGGTAGCGGGGCACGTAGTGGGCCGCGCGGCCTGGGTCCTTGTGGGCCCCAAGGACGGCTATGGTGCGGGCCCGGGCCAAGAAGCCCTTGAGTTCTGGACCCTTCACCCCATCCTCCTCCCTAGAAACGGAGAGAGGCCGCCAGGGGCAAGGCCGTTGGGCCCAACCCCAGGGGTAGAAGGCGCGCCGCAAGGAAGGCGAGGAGCCCCAGTCCCAGAAGGAGCCAGACCGCCCAGCCGAGCCTCGGGCGAAGGGGCCCAGGGGATCGCCCAGACCTGCGGGCCACGGCCTCTACCCCCTATAGTCCACGGGCCTCAGGTAGAACTCCCCGATGGCCGTGGAGGAGAGGAGGGCCACCGTGGGCAGGGCCCGCTTCCAGTGGGTCCGGTTCACCCCCTCCTTGACCCTTCGGATCTCCCCCTCGGTGAAGCCCAGGCCCAGCAGGTAGGCATCGGAATACCCCTTGAGGTAGTGCTCCAGGATGACGTCCGCCCTCAGGTAGGCCACCCCGAGATCGGCCTCGTCCGTCTGGCCGGGGATGAGGTCCGCCGTGGGGGGCTTCGCCGCCACCGCCTCGGGCACCCCCAGGAAACGGGCCAGGGCCCAGACCTGGGTCTTGTAGAGGTCCCCCAAGGGGTTCACCGGGGGGGTGTCGTCCCCGTGCCAGGTGAAGTAGCCGAAGAGCCTCTCGGTCTTGTTGCCCGTCCCCAAGGGGAGGGCCCCGTAGGCCTGGGACTTGTCAAAGAGGACCATCATCCGCACCCGGGCCATGACGTTCCCCTTGCGGTGGGGGGTGAGGTCGGGGGTGAGGGCGGCGTAGGCCTCCACCATGGGGGTGATGTCCACCTCCTCGAGGCCCACCCCGAAGGTTTCGGCCACCAGGTAGGCGTGGGTTCGGGAGAGGGGGCTGGAGTCCCGGTGGGGCAGGAAGAGGGCGTGGACCCTCTCCCGCCCCAGGGCCCGCACCGCCAGGGCCAGGGTGGTGGCGGAGTCCACCCCGCCGGAAACGGCCACAAGGGCCTTCTCGTACCCCCGCCAGGAGAGCTCCTCCCGGATGAAGCGGGCGAGGAAGTCCGCCACCAGGGGCCAGCGGAGTTCCAGGCTCTCCGGAAGGCTTTGGACTTCTATGAGCCTCATCGCGCCTCCTTCACCCCCTTACGCGCCACCCGCTCCAGGTCGGGGAGGAGGAGGGGAAGGGTGGCCTCGAGGTCGGAAAGCAGGGGGCTATCGTAGCGCACCGGGGGGATGCGCTCCCGGTCCAGCCTGAAGAGGAGGGCCGCCTCCTCAAAGAGGGGGGCCTCGGCCAGGATCCGGCCCTCGGGGCCCGCCACCAGGCTCCCCCCGCTCATCCCCTTCCCCCCCTCAAAGCCCACCAGGCTGGCCAGGACCACGAAAAGCCCGTGCTCCGCCGCCACCGCCCGGGCCAGGGTGCGCCAGCGCTCCACGTTCTCCGGGCGGTCGCCCTGGAAACCCCGGGCCGGGCTCGCCGCGGGCACGTAGATCACCTCCGCCCCGTCCAGGGCGGCGATGGCCGCGGCGAGGGAGTGCCAGAAGTCCTCGCAGATGAGGATGGCCACCCGGCCGAAGCGGGTCCCGAAGGCCTCTATGCGGCTCCCCCGGGCCAGGTAGCGCTCCTCGTCAAAGACGCCGTAGGTGGGGAGGAAGACCTTCCGGTGCACGTGGACGATGCGGTGGGGAAGCTCCAGGTAAGCGGCGCTGTTGTAGTAGGCTCCTCCGTCCCGCTCGTAAAAGCCCACCACCAGGTCCAAGGGCCCCTCCCAGGCCAGCTCCCGGTAAAGACCGGAGAGGAGTTCCAAAAGCTCGTGCTGGGTCAGGGCCAGCTCCCTAACCCCCCCTTGGAGGAAGTAGCCTGTGAGGGCGGCCTCGGGGAGGACCACCACCTCGGGGGCGTAGGGGCGGAGGGCCTCGAGGTGGGCCCGAAGGCGGCGGAGGCTTTCCCTGGGCCGGGACTTTTCCGGCCGAAACTGCAAGAGGGCGTGCCACACCACCTTACCCATCCTACCCCCTTGGGCTTGGGGGAAAGGGGGCTAGGGCACTTCCAGGTAGAGCCGGGGATCGGCCTCGGGGAAGGGGTTGTCCCGCTCCTCTAAAGCCCTGAGCTCCTCCTCGGAGACCCCCTTGAGGAGGCGGAAGAAGGCCCCGGCGTGCTCCTCATACCGCTCCCGGGCGTACGCTTCCGCCTGGCCGGTGTCTATGAGGAAGGGCCAGTCCGAGGCCTCGAGGAGGAGGAGCTCCCGCATGGCCTGGCGCAGGAGGCGGCGGGAGAGGTTGCCCCGCCGTACCTCCTCCCGCATGGCGCCCTCCGCCTGGTAGACCTTCTGCCAGTAGTCCAGGGTCTTCTCGTTGAGCCAGACCCGGTGGTCCCCGCCTCGGCCCCAGGAACCCTCAGGTAGGCTAGCCCGCACCGCCTTCCCCTGGACCGCCTCCTTGGCGGTCACCGCCCGCACCCCCGGGGTGCGGGCGAGGAGGCGCAGGACCTCCTCCAACCAGGCCACCCCCTCGTACCACCAGTGGCCGAAGAGCTCGGCATCGTAGGGGGAGAGGATGACCCCATCGGGATGCTCCCCCGCCAAGCGGGCCAAGAGCCCCACGAAGTGGGCGGCGTGCTCCTTGGTCTTGGCGAAGGCCGCCTCGGGGTCGTAGGGGGCCTTGGCGGAAAGGTCCGCCTGGCGGTGGGTGACCCGCCAGTGGTGCAACCCAGAAAGGGGGTCCTTGCGGTGGAACTCCCGGTAAAGCCCCTCCCCAGGGTAGCCGTGGTCCGCGCTCCACACCTGGAGGGTGGTCTCCTGGTTGCGGGGGAGGACCCTGAGGCCCGACTCCAGCTCGTGGACGTAGTAGGTGGCCTCGCCGCTCTCCACCCCTTCCAAGGAGGCTTCCCCATAGGGGGTAAGGGCCCTGCTCCCCTGGACCAGGTGGGCGTCCAGGAAGGTGTAGCGGACCCCTGCCCGCATGAGGAGCTCGTCCACCCCCGCCCTAAGCCCCTCCGGGGGGCCTGCCACCGGGGGCTTCCAGTATCCCTTGGGCCGGTAGGCCATCTCGGGAAGCCAAAAGCCCGTGGGGTCCTTGGCGAAGTGGCGGCGGTAGGTGGCCACTCCGGTCTTCACCTGGGCCCAAAGGGCCTCATCGTAGCCCAGGAGGGGGGAGTAGCCGTGGGTAGCGTTGGAGGCGATGAGCTCCAACTGCCCACGGTCCTGGGCCCTGCGGAAGGCCTGGAGGGTGTCCCCACCCAGTTGGTGGAAGTGGTCCAGAGTGAGTTCCCAAAAGGCCACCTGGTGGCGGGCGCTCCCCTCCAGCTCGGTGCCCCCGTAGCGCAGGTAGTCGCTCTGGGCCCGCTCAAGGCGGTCCTTGGCGTAGGCCTGGAAGCCCGCCTTTACCCTAGGATCGCTCAGCTGCTCCGCCAGAATGGGGGTGATGCCCAGGGTGAACCGGGACTCCACCCCCTCCTGCCAGAGCCGCTCCAGGGACCTGAGGAGGGGTAGGTAGGTCTCGGCCATGGCCTCGTAGAGGGTCTCCTCTCCAAAGGGCCACAGGCCGTGGGCCCGCACGTAGGGCAGGTGGGCGTGGAGGACCAGGGCGAATCGCACCATGGACCTAGCGTACCACGGTGCCCTCCCCGGCAAGGGCCCGCCTGATGGGACCCCCCACCCGCCCATCGGCGAAGACCACCCGCTTCACCCCGCCCCTCACCGCCTCCACCGCCCCCATGACCTTCCGCTTCATCCGCCCCTGGGCCAGGGCCAGGTACTCGGGGTCCTCCACCCTTTCCACGGGGATCTCCCGCACCAAGGAGGCCTCGTCGGGGTAGCGGGCGAGGAGGCCGGGGACGTTGGAGAGGTAGACCAGGGCCTCCGCCCCGTAGACCGTGGCGAGGAGGGCCGCCACCTGGTCCCCATCGGTGTTGATGGCCTCCCCCTCGTAGCTTAAGGCGGGGGGGGTGAGGACGGGGAGGTAGCCATGGGCCAGGAGGAGGTCCAAAAGGGCCCGGTTCACCTCCTCCACGGTGCCCGTGTAGTCCCCGCGGTGGATCTTGACCTTGCCCTCCTCCACGTACTTCACCGCGGCCTTGCGGCGGCCCAGGAGGAGCCTTCCGTCTAGGCCGGAAAGCCCCAGGGCGTTTACCCCTTCCTTCTGGAGAAGCTCCACCAGGCGCTTGTTCACCAGGCCGGCGTAGACCATGGTGAAGATCTCCAGGGTCCTGCGGTCCGTGAGGCGGCTCACCTGGCCCCCGGGGTGGGTGAGGAACCGGGGGGGGTGGCCCAGGGCCTCGGCCACCCGGTTGGTCTCCGCGCTCCCCCCGTGCACCAGAAGGAGCCTTTCCCCCTCCTTCCACAAGGAGGCCGCGTCCCTGGCCACGGCCTCGTAGTTGATGCCCTCCGCGCCACCTACCTTGACCACAATCATGGCAACAACTCCAAGTAGCCCAGTCCCCTGGGCCTAAAACGGCTGAAGTCCCTCCCGTTCGGGGTTAGAACCTTCCCTATCCTGTGCTTCTCCGCCAGGGCCACGATGCTGGCCTCCCCAAAGCCCACCCCCGGGCAGGCGTCCATGACCTCGAGGGCCCGGGGGAGGTCCTCCGCTAGAAAGGGAAGGTACAGGCCTTCCCCCTGGGCCAGGCCCTCCAGAAAGCCCCTGACCACCTTTTCCCCCAGCCGATGCCGGGCCAGATGGTCCACCTCGGGCAGGATGGTGCCGGGAACCAAAAGCCGCCCCTCCAAGGCGCCCTTGGCCGCCTCGTGAAGGGGGTGGGCCCGGTCCAGAAGGACCAGGACCCCGCTGGTGTCCAGAAGCAGGCTCAAGCCCCCTCCCGGGCCAGAAGCTCCGCCAGAGCCTCCTCGTCCCAGTCTATATAGCTGGGATCCTGGCTAAGTGCCCGCACTTTGGTTCGCAACATGGGGGGCCCGAGCCGGGGCTTGGGGAAGGCTTTTGGGGGGCCCCCACCGCGGCTTTCGCCGCGGTGGGGTACTTAGCCCCGAGGCCCACCCAGGCGGGAACCTGGCCCTGGGCCTCTTCCTGAGGGCCTCCCGCACCAGCTCGGCCTTGGGGCGCCCCTTCTTCCGGGCCACGGGTGAGCCCCGGGTTCGCCTCCTTCGGGGGGTAAAGAGCGGCCCGGCGCACACGTATATGCTAGGGGTGCAGGCCGGGGAAGTCCAGGCCCAGGGTCTCGGGAAGGCCCAGGCGGATGTTCAGGGCCTGGAGGGCGTGGCCCGCGGTGCCCTTCACCAGGTTGTCTATGGCGGTCATGACCACCAGCCTCCCCGTGTCCTCCTCCAGCTCAAAGCCGATGTCGGCGTAGTTGGTGCCCTGGACGAACCGGGGGTCGGGGTAGCGGTGGACCCCCTTCTTCTGCTTGACCAGGCGGACGAAGGGCTCAGAGCCATAGGCCTCCCGGTAGGCCTGCCACACGTCCCTTTCGCTCCAGCCGTCCTGGAGGAAGGTCTGGGCGGTCATGAGGATGCCCCGCACCCGGTCGGTGGCGATGGCGGTGAGGTGGACCTCGGGCCTGCCGGGGAGGTTCTCCACCACCTCCGCGGTGTGGCGGTGGCCCGTGGGCTTGTAGACCCGGATAGACCCCGCCCGCTCGGGGTGGTGGCTAGCCGGGCTCGGCTCCGCCCCCGCCGCCGAGGTGGAGATGAGGAGGGTGACGAAGATGGGGGAGGGCTTTAGCACACCCCCCTTGAGGAGGGGGTAAAGCCCCAGGAGGATGGCCGTGGCGTTGCACCCCGCCCCCGCCATCCAGTCCGCCGTCCTCAGCCTCTCCCGGTAGAGCTCGGGCACGGCGTAGGCGAAGCGGCCCAGAAGCTCCGGCCTGGGGTGCTCGCCATAGTACTTGCGGTAAAGCCCGGGGTCCTTGAGGCGGAAGTCCGCGGAGAGGTCCACCAGGATGGGAGCGAGGGAGGCGTAGCGGTCAAACTCCCGGGCCAAGACCCCATGGGGCAGGGCCAGGACCAGGATGTCCGCGGGCTCCAGCCCCTCGGGCGGGATGAACTTGAGGTTCGTGCGTCCTCGGAGGTTGGGGTGGGCGAAGGGGACGGGCTCCCCGGCGAAGCGCCTCGAGGTCACCTGCTTCACCTCCAGGTGGGGGTGGGCAAGGGCCAGACGCAAAAACTCCCCCCCGGCGTACCCCGAGGCCCCCACGATGGAGAGGGTTTTCTTACCGGTCATGGAGCCACCCCCTAAGCTCCTCCACCAGGGCTTGGGCCAGGGAAAGGGCTTCCTGGGCCTCTTCCGGCCGAACTTCCAGGTCAGGGTAGCGGGCCTGGACGCCAAAGCGGGTCAGAAAGTCCAGATGGTCGGGGTTCAAAGATGCCTTCACCCTATCCTCCACCTCTTCCCAAAGGTAGGCCAGGTCGTGGGTGCGGGGCGGAAGGAGGCCAAGCTCTACCCAGACGGCCTTCAGCGCCTTTTCCACCGCCTGTTGCGCCAGAAAGGCCAGGACATCGGGGTGGCGGGAGGCTTCCAGGGAGAAGGCCGCGTCCAGGTCCTCGAGGGCCCGACTAAGCCACCTTTCCGCTTCCCCGCGCATAGAGGCACCGCCCTTCCCGGAAAATCTCCCGAAGAAGAAGGCTCCCCTCCTCGAGCCTCTGCTCCACGAGGGCACGGGGGTAGACCAAGAGGTCTAGGGGAAAGCCCCGCCCCCTCAGGACCCTGTACCCCCGGAGGGTAAGCTCCTTGGGATCCCCTTCGTAGGGCACCACCACCAGGAGGTCCACGTCCGAGTCCGGCCCGGCCTCCCCCCGGGCCCAAGAGCCGAAGAGCCAGACCTCCTCGGGCGCCAAGGCCGCCACCAACCGCTCCACCGCTTCCCGCAAGGTCATGAGGCCAAACTCCACGCGTACTTCAGAATTTCTCCCGGGATGTCCACCCCCGTGGTGTGCACGGAGTTCTTGAACTCCATGGTGTGGTTCACCTCGTTCACCAGGAGGCCCCTTTCCGACTCAAAGAGGTCTATGGCCACCACCCCACCCCCCACCGCCTCTGCGGCCCGCACCGAGAGCTCGGCGATCTCGGGGGTGAGGGGGCAGTTTTCCGCCTGCCCGCCCCGGGCGGTGTTGGTGATCCAGTGCTGGCTCCTCCGGTAGATGGCGGCGATGGCCCTATCCCCCACCACGAAGACCCGGATGTCCCGGCCAGGCTTCCGCACGTACTCCTGGACGTAAAGGAGCTGGTGCTGGAACCCCCCCAGGACCTCCTTGTGCTCCAGGATGGCCTCCGCCGCCTCCCGGTCGGTGATCTTGGCGAGGAGGCGCCCCCAGCTCCCGATCACCGGCTTCAGGACCACGGGGTAGCCCCAGGCCTCCATGAGCTTCAGGGCCTCCTCGGCCTCGGTGAGGAGGGCCGTCTTGGGCTGGGGCAGGCCCGCCCGTTCCAGGGCTACACTGGTGGCCCATTTGTCCCCGCAGGTCTCCATGACCTCGGGCCGGTTCACCACGGGGATGCCCAAGGCGGTGAGGTAGCGGGCCACGGCCAGGCCGCGGCTTTGGCTCACGCACCGCTCCAGGGCCACAGTCACCCCGTCAAGGTCCTCGGGCCTCTCCCCTAAGACCATGGGCAGCCCTGGGGCGTAGACCTTCCTAAGGGGGATGCCCAGGGCCTCGGCCCGTTCAAAGAGCATCTTTTCGTCGGGGCGGATGCGGTCGTAAAGGATGGCCAACATGGCGGTCTAGGGGTAGGGCCGGAACACGCCCGGCCCGGGCTCCATGGGAGGGCAGGCCTACTCCCCCCAGTCCTCGGCCTCCTCGGGGGCGGGCTCCAGGCGCAGGGGGTCCAGGGAGACCACCTCCAGCTCCGCCCCGCACTCCTCGCAGACCAAAAGCTCGCCTAGCTCCGGGTTTTCCAACCCAAGCTCCGCACCGCACTCCGGGCAAGTGGCTACCATTCCTCGTCCTCCTCCTCTACTTCGCTCCAGTCGGGCAGGAAGCGAAAGCCGCACTCGGGGCACTCCACCTCCTCCCCCGCCTCCTCCTCGGAAACCTCCAGGGTGTAGCCGCATCGGGGGCAGTCCACAAAGAAGCCCTCCAGGCCACCCTCCGCCACCGCTAGCTCCAGAGGATCCACGGAGACCACCTCCAGGAAGGCCCCGCAGGCCTCGCACTCCAAGGCGTCCCCCGCCTCGAGGGTCTCCAGATCCTCGGCCGGCACCACGCTGGCCTCGCCGCACACCGGACAGGTGATCTCCAGGTCCTCCATGCCTAGAGTCTACTCCCCTGGGAAGCGCCCGTGCTTCTTGTAGTAGTCCAGAAGGGAGCCCTCCTTCAGGGCCTCCAGGAGAAAGGGGGGCGGGGGCCTGAGCCGGAAGGCCCTTTCCCCCTTGACCAGAACCCCCCCCTCTAGGTCCAGCTCCACCTCATCCCCATCCTCTAGCGCATCTACCACCTCCTCTGACTCAAAAGGAACGATGCCCAGGTTTACCAGGTTGCGGAAGAAGATGCGGGCGTAGCTCTTGGCGATGATGGCCCGGATACCAAGCCGCTTCAGGGCCTCGGGGGCGTACTCCCGGCTAGAGCCAAGCCCGGCGTTTCGCCCGAAGACCAGGAGGTCCCCGGGCCGCACCTCCTGGGCGAACCCAGGCCGCAGGTGGGCGAAGGCGTAGAGGTGGAACCGGTCCTCCCCCACCATGAAGGGGGCGTACTTGCCGGGGAGGATGTCGTCGGTGTTGACCTGATCGCCGAACTTGAAGACCCTAGGCATGGGCTTCCTCCAGCTCCTCCGGCGTGGTGAGGTACCCGGCCACGGCGCTGGCCGCGGCCACCCTGGGGCTTGCCAGGTAGATCTCCGCGTCCGGGGCCCCCATGCGCCCGCGGAAGTTGCGGTTGGAGGTGGAGACGCACACCTCCCCCGGGGCCAGGACCCCCATGTGCCGCCCCATGCAGGGGCCACACCCCGGGGTGCCGAGGGTGGCCCCGGCCTCGAGGAGGGTGAGGAGGGTGCCGTCCCTGGCGGCCTCCTCCAGGACCTGGGAGCTTGCGGGGACCACCAAAAGCCGCACCCAGGGGGCCACCCTCCTCCCCCTAAGCACCTCCGCCGCCGCCCTCATGTCCTCAATGCGCCCGTTGGTGCAGGTGCCGATGAAGACCTGGTCCACCCGCTTCCCCTTGACCTGGGCCACCTCGTGGACGTTGTCCACGAAAAAGGGCACGGAGACCCTGGGGGTGAGGGAAGAGAGGTCTATCTCCACCACCTCCTGGTAGCGGGCATCGGGGTCGGGGTAGAGCCACTCGGGGACCTGGTACATCTCCAGGATCTCCCCGCTAGGCACCACGAGCCCCGCCTTGGCCCCCGCCTCCACGGTGAGGTTGGCGAGGGTCATGCGCTCGCCCCGCGTAAGGGCTTCCGCCCCGTCCAGGAGGTGGATCTCCACCGCCATGTAGGTGGCCCCCTCCGCCGTGAGAAGGCGGACCATCTCCAAGGCGGCGTCCTTGGCCGTGACCCCCTTAGGCAGCCTCCCCCGGAAGACCACCTTAACGCTCTCGGGCACCCTCAGCCAGGTGCGGCCCGAGGCGGCGGCCAGGGCGATGTCCGTGGCCCCCATCCCCGTGCCGAAGGCCGCCACCGCCCCGTAGGTGGTGGAGTGGCTGTCCGAGCCCACCACCACCCAGCCCGGCCTCGCCAGGCCCTCCTCCACGAGGACCTGGTGGCACACCCCCCTTCCCACATCAAAGACCCGGATGCCGTGCTTGTGCCCCCACTCCCTTATCTCCTTCTGGGCCTTGGCCACCTCGAGGTTGGCCGCGGGGGCCACGTGGTCAATGACGATGGAGATCCTTTCCGGGTAGCGGGGGGTGGCCCCCAGGTACTCCAGGCGCTTGAAGAAGCTCCCGGCGATGGAGTCCACCACCATCACCTGGTCCACCTCCACCACCACAAGCTCCCCTGCCTCCACCCGCCTTCCCGCCTTGTGGGAGAGGATCTTTTCCGCTAAGGTCTGTCCCATGTGCGCCTCCTATACTGAGGGTATGCCCAAGTACACGGTCCTCATCTACCCGGACCCGGAAACTCCAGGGGTTTGGGTCGCCGAGTTCCCCGCGGTGCCGCAAGCCCACTCCTTCGGCCAAAGCCCTGAGGAGGCCCTAGCCCGGGCCAAAGAGGCCCTGGAACTGGTTCTAGCCTTCCTGAAGGCCGAAGGAAAACCGCTTCCCCAGGACGTGAAAACAGCAGAGGTGAGCGTGGATGCCGCCTAGGCCGGAGGAGGTGGCCCGAAAGCTCCGCCGCCTCGGGTTCGTGGAACGCATGGCCAAGGGTGGGCATAGGCTTTACGCGCACCCGGACGGCCGCATCGTGGTGGTGCCCTTCCACAGCGGAGAGCTTCCCAAGGGCACCTTCAAACGGATCCTCCGCGATGCAGGCCTCACCGAGGAAGAGTTCCGCAAGCTCTAGCCTCATGCCATGATCCACTCCCTCAGGATGCGGTCCAGCTCCTCGAGGGTGAGCTGCCCCTGGTCCGCCAGGGCCTTGATGTGCTGGGTGACCCGGTGGAGCTCCTCCTCCCCGTAGTGGAGGCCGAGCTCCTGGGCCCTGGCCTTGATGGCGTGGCGGCCCGTGAGCCTGGAGGCGATGATGAGCTTCCGCCGGACCCCGAAGACCTCAGGGGGGTAGGGCTCGTAGGACTCGGGGTTCAGGTAGATGGCCTTGAGGTGCATCCCCGCCTTGTGGCTGAAGGCCGTCTCCCCGGTGATGTAGTTGTTGAAGGGGATCTCCACCCCCACCATCCTGGCAACCATCCGGTCCAGCTCGGGGAGCATCTCCAGCCTGTACTTCCTGCGGACGTACTCGGGCTGGAGGGTGTACATCCGGGCCAGGAAGCCCCCTAGGGGAGTGATGCCGTTCCGCTCCCCGATCCCCAGGATCGTGGTGTCCACGTGGGTGGCCCCAGCCTCAATGGCCTCAAAGGCGTTGGCGATGGCGCACCCGGTGTCGTTGTGGCCGTGGAACTCTATGTCCACCCCTGGCCCCACCACCCGCCGCACCTCCCGCACCAGGGTGTAGACCTGCCGGGGGGTGGCGATGCCCACGGTGTCCGCCAGGCCCACCCGGTCCACGTAAGGGGCGATGGCCCGGTAGACGGCGAGGAGGTCTCCCTCATCGGAGCGGAAGGTGTCCTCGGCGGAGAAGCGCACCTCCACGTGGGGGGCCTTCTCCCGGATGTAGCCGATCACCTCCCGGGCCTCCTCAATGATCCGGGGGATGTCCCGCCCGTGGGCCGCCCGCAGGTACCTGCTGGTGCCGAAGAGGAGGTCAATCCCCTGGACCCCCGTCTCCACCGCCACCCGGGCCGCGTCCAGACGGGTCTGGATGTGGGTCACCACCTTGGCCTTGAGGCCTAAGGAGGCCAAGACCTCCGCATCCTTGCGGGACTGGGGGGAGGCCATGGGGGTGGTGACCTCAATGTACTCGATCCCGAACTCGTCCAGGGCCTTGGCGATCTCTATCTTGTCCTGGATGGAGAAGTTGGCCCTTTCAAACTGCTCGCCCTCCCTCAAGGTGGAGTCTATGATCTTCCACTCCCGCATGCGCCCCTCCCCAAAAGAAAACCGGCCCGCACTCGGGCCGGGGGATGAGGAGCCCTTAGAGGGCTACCCTAACCCCCGGCGGCCGAGTTTTTTCTCGCGGGCCAGCATTCTGGGGGTAAGGATATACGAAAGCCCCCCTTTTGTCAACGCCCAAACCGCCTCTCCCGGGCCTGGTAGCTCCTCAGGGCGCGGAGGAAGTCTATCTTGCGGAACTCGGGCCAGAGGACATCGGCGAAGTAGAACTCGGAGTAGGCGGACTGCCAGAGGAGGAAGCCAGAAAGCCTGATCTCCCCCGAGGTGCGGATGATGAAGTCGGGGTCCGGCAGGCCTGCGGTGTAGAGCCTCCTGCCGATCTCCTCTCCGGTGAGGGCCTGGGCCACCTCCTTGGGGGAGAGGCCCCTTTCCTCCGCCTCCAGAAGGAGCCGCTTCACCGCATCCACGATCTCCTCCCGCCCCCCGTAGCCCATGGCGATGTTGAGGACCATGCCCTGGTGGTGCCGGGTCTTGGCCTCGAGGCGCTCCATGGCCCAAAGCACCTTCTCGGAAAACCCCTCCCGCCTGCCGATGAAGCGCACCTGGACCTGGTGCTCCAGGATGCGGTGGTCCTCCGCCATCCTCTCCGCCTCCCGCACGAAGAGGCCCATGAGGGCCTCCACCTCCTCGGGAGAGCGTCGGAAGTTCTCCGTGGAGAAGACCCAAACGGTGACTGTCCTGATGCCCAGCTCCAGGCACCACTCCAAGACCTCGTAGGCCTTGTGCACCCCAAACTCGTGGCCCTTGGCGGGGGGAAGGCCCAAGGCCCGGGCAAAGCGGCGGTTTCCGTCCAGGATAAGGCCCAGGTGCCGGGGCATGGGGCCCCTCTTCACCTCCTTCAAAAGGCGCCTTTCGTAAAGCCAGTAGAGGGGGCGGGAGAGGCCAAGGAGGCGGCGGAGCATACCCTTTCCACCCTAATCCCCGGGTGGGGGAAAGGGAAGGGGCTAGCGGTAGAGCTCCCGGGCGATGATGAGGCGCTGGATCTCCGAGGTCCCCTCGTAGATCTCCACCACCTTGGCGTCCCGGTAGTAGCGCTCCACCCGGTAGTCCCGGTGGTAGCCGTACCCCCCCAGGACCTGGACCGCCTCCCGGGTGACCTCCACGGCCACCTGGCTGGCGAAGAGCTTGGCGGCGCTGGCCTCGAGGGTGAACCGCTCCCCCCGGTCCTTCTTCTCCGCCGCCTTCAGGGTGAGGGCCCGGGCCGCCTCTATCTTCACGTGCATGTCGGCGATCTTGAAGGCGATGGCCTGGTGCTCCCTAAGCTTCTTGCCGAACTGCTCCCGTTGGTCGGCGTAGGCCTTGGCGATCTCGTAAGCCCCCCGGGCGATGCCCACCGCCTGGGCGGCCACGCCGAGGCGCCCTGAGTCCAGGCCCGCCAGGGCGTAGGCCAGCCCCCGCCCCTCCTCCCCCAGGAGGTTCGCCTCGGGGACGAAGACCTCCTCCAGGCGCACCTCGGCGGTGTGGGCGGCGTGCAGGCCCATCTTCTCCTCCGGCCGGCCAAAGGAGAGCCCCGGGGTGCCCCTCTCCACCAAGAAGGCGCTGATGCCCTTCTCGGTGCGGGCCAGGACCACGTAGAGGTGGGCCTGCCCGGCGGAGGTGATCCAGCTCTTCACCCCGCTCAGGACGAACCCCCCGGGCACCCGCCTGGCCTCGGTGCGGAGGCTTTTGGCATCGGAGCCCGCATGGGGCTCCGTGAGGCAGAAGGCCCCGATCCACTCCCCCCGGGCCAGGGGCACCAGGTAGCGCCTTTTTTGCTCCTCGGTGCCAAAGCGGAGGAGCATGTACTGGGGAAGGCCCGAGGTAACGGAGAGGATCACGGCCACGCTGGGGTCATGGGCGGCGATCTCCTCCAGGGCCAACACCCAGGTCACGGAGTCCAGCCCGGCGCCCCCCCAGCTCTCGGGCGTGGTCATGCCCAAGAAGCCCAGCTCCCCTAGGGCCCTGAGCTGGGGCCAGGGGTACTGGCCCGTGCGGTCGTACTCCGGGGCCAGGGGGTGGAGGATCTCCTTGGCCACCTGGCGCACCGTGTCCAGGACCAGCTTCTGCTCTTGGGTGAGCGTCATCGGCCCCATGGTATCACCGCAAGGCGGCGAAAAAGCGTCATGCTACTCCGGTTCGCCCCACCTCGGGGCCCGGTGGGCGGGAAGGCCCAGGTGGTCCAGGATGCGCTGGGTGATGAAGCCCAAGAGGTCGGCGATCGCCTTGGGCCGGTGGTAAAACCCGGGGCTTGCGGGAAGGACCAGGGCCCCCGCCTCCGCCGCCTGGACCATGGCCCTTAGGGTGGAGAGGGGCAAGGGGGTCTCCCGGGGCACCAGGATGAGGGGCCGCCTCTCCTTCAGGTGCACGTAGGCGGCCCGGGTGAGGAGGGTGTCCGCCAGGCCGTGGGCCACCTTGGCCAGGGTGGTGGCGGAGCAGGGGACCACCACCATCCCCCGGGTGGGGAAGGAGCCGGAGGCGATGGGGGCCCCCAGGTCGCCGTCCTTGTAGACCCTCGCCGCTAGGGGATAAAGGTCCTTGGGGCTTAAGCCCATCTCCTCAAAGAGGACCCGCTTGGCCCCTTGGGAGAGGACCAGGTGCACCTCGGCCAGGCCCGAAAGGGCCTCCAAGAGGTCCAGGGCGTAGGGCATGCCGCTGGCCCCGGAAAGCCCCACCACCACGCGGGGAAGCTCCATGCCCCCACTATAAGAAAACCCCGGGGCCCAGGCCCCGGGGGGCACCCCGTGGTGCGGCCTTACTTCAGCTCCACCACCGCGCCCACGGCCTCCAGCTTCTTCTTGATCTCCTCGGCCTCGGCCTTGGGGATGCCCTCCTTGATGGGGCCGCCCTTCTCCGCCAGGTCCTTGGCCTCCTTGAGGCCGAGCCCGGTGATGGCCCGAAGCTCCTTGATGACCTCCAGCTTCTTGGCCCCGGCCTCCTTGAGGACCACGTCAAACTCGGTCTTCTCCTCCACGGGGGCCGCCGCCTGGGCCTGGGCGGGAGCAGCGGCCACGGCCACAGGAGCCGCGGCGGTCACGCCCCAAGCCTCCTTGAGGACGTCGATGAGCTGCTTGAGTTCCAAGACCGTCGCCTGGGAAAGCTCTTCCTTGATGCGCTCGATGTCCAAAGCCATCTCCTACCTCCTAAGCCGCCTTCTTCTCCGCGTACGCCTCGAGGATCCCTACCAGCTCGCGGCCCAAGCCCCCCAAAACGCCCACAAGCTCGGCCATGGGGGCCTGGAGCACGCCCACGAGCTCCGCCCGGAGCTCGTCCATGGTGGGGAGCTCCGCCAGGGCCAAGAGGTCCTTGGCCGAGAGGGGCTGGCCCTGCAAAAGCCCACCCTTGACCTGGGGAATGCCCTTGGGGTTCTTCCTGGAGAACTCCTGGAGGGCCTTGGCCGCGGCCACCGGGTCGCCGTAGAAGACCACAGCGCTAGGCCCGGAAAGGCCGTCCAGCTCCGGCAGGCCCAGCTCCTTCAGGGCGATGCGGATCAGGGTGTTCTTGGCCACGAAGAGCCTGGCCCCCTTCTCCTTCAGGGCCTGGCGCAGGGCGTGGGTCTCCTTGGCGGATAGCCCCTGGTAGTTCACCAGGAAGAAGGAGCCATGGGCCCGCTCAAGGTTCTCCTTGAGGGCGGCGAGAAGGGCGATGTTGCGCTTGCTTGGCACGCCTTCCTCCCTTTTGGGGCAGGGGAACCCCGACCGATTTCCTTGGGATCTTTGCGAAACGCTCCCCCTCAAGCGCCTCGGCGGGATGTTTAAGGCCTAAGCCCCCCGCTGTCTTGGGCCTGGGCGCCATGCGCCCGGGGTGCCATAGAGGAGTGTACGAAGGAAAAGGCCCGGAGTCAAGAAGACGCCGGGCCCAAAACCCCCTCGTCTCAGGACTGGGGGTTGATGCGGATGCTGGGCCCCATGGTGCTGGTCACGTAGACGGAGCGCAGGAAGGTGCCCTTGGCCGCCTCCGGCTTGCTGGCCTCGAGGGCCCGGATAAAGGCCCGGATGTTGTCAGCGAGCTTCTCAGGGGGGAAGCTCGCCTTGCCCACGGGGGCGTGGATGGCCCCGGTCTTGTCGTTGCGGAACTCGATCCGCCCCGCCTTGATCTCCTTGATGATCTCCCCGATGTTGAAGCCCACGGTCCCCGCCTTGGGGTTGGGAAGGAGGCCCCGGGGGCCCAGGATGCGGCCCAGCTTGGAACCCACGGCCCCCATCACGTCGGGGGTGGCCACCACGGCATCAAAGTCCATCCAGCCGTCCAGGATCTTCTGGATGACCTCCTCGCCCCCCGCGTAGTCGGCCCCGGCCTCCTCCGCCTCCTTGATCTTCTCCCCCTTGGCGATGGCCAGGACCCGCACCTGCTTGCCCAGGCCGTGGGGGAGGGAGACGGTGCCCCGGACGTTCTGGTCGGACTTGCGGGGGTCAATGCCCAGCTTGGCGTGGACCTCCACCGTCTCGTCAAACTTGGCGGTGGCGAGCTCCTTCACGAGGGCCGCAGCCTCGTCTATAGGGTAGACCCTGTTGGGGTCCACCTTCTCCAGGAGGGCCCGGTAGCGCTTGCCGTGCTTAGGCATCCCTCACCTCCGGCATCCCCACCACCTCCACCCCCATGGAGCGGGCCGAACCTGCGATCATCCGGGCGGCGGCCTCGAGTTCGGTGGTATTCATGTCGGGCAGCTTCTGCTTGGCGATCTCCAACACCTGCTCCCAGGTGATCCGCCCCGCCTTCTCCCGGCCGGCCTTGTGGGCCCCCTTCTCCAGCCCCGCGGCCTTGCGGATGAGGTAGCTGGCGGGCGGGGTCTTGGTGACGAAGGTGAAGGAGCGGTCGGCGTAAACCGTGATCTCCACGGGGACGATGGCGTCCCCCATGCCCGCCGTGGCGGCGTTGAAGGCCTTGACGAACTCCATGATGTTGGCCCCGTGCTGGCCCAAGGCGGGCCCCACCGGGGGCGCGGGCGTGGCCTTGCCCGCGGGAAGCTGTAGCTTGACTACGGCAACGACTTTCTTCATTTTTCCCTCCTAGGCTCCCCCCAAGTTGGGGGTGCAAGCGCCCTTAGGCCCTAACCACCTGGGAAAAGTCCAGCTCCACAGGGGTCTCCCGCCCGAAGATGGCGACCATGACCTTGACCTTGCCCTTCTCGGGGTTAATCTCGGTCACGGTGCCGGTGAAATCGGCGAAGGGGCCGGAGACGACCCTCACCTGGTCTCCCTCCCGGAAGGCCACCTGGGCCTTGGGGGCCTCCTTCTTGCCCAGGAGGCCGGAAACCTGGAGGATGTGCCGCACCTCGTCCGGGGAAAGGGGCACCGGCCGGTGGCCCGCCCCCACAAAGCCGGTGATGCCGGGGGTACCCCGGACCACCTCCCAGGCCTCATTGGGCTCCTCCTCATCCCCCAGGTCCATCTGGACGAAGAGGTACCCGGGAAAGAGCTTGCGCTTGAGGATCTCCTTCTTCCCCCCCTCGCGCACCTCCACCACCTCTTCCGTAGGGATGAGGACCTGGTAGATCTTATCCCCCATGCCGAAGGCCTTCACCCGCTTCTCCAGGTTGGCCTTGGCCTTCTCCTCCTGCCCCACGTAGGTGTGGACCGCGTACCATTCGATGCTCATCGCAAGAGCCCTACCAGGAAGCGGAAGACCAGGTCGTAAAACCCCAGGATGACCATGGCCACCAGGGTGAAGATCAGAATGGCCCGGGTCCCCTCAATAACCTGCTCCCGCGTGGGCCAGGTGACCCGAGCGAGCTCGGCCCGGGCCTCCTGGAAGTAGCGGACGATCCGGGCGAACATCAGACCTTCACTTCCCGGTGCGCCGTGTGCCTATCGCACCAGGGGCAGTACTTCCTGAGTTCCAGCTTGGAGGTGGTGTTGCGCTTGTTCTTCTCGGTGGCGTAGTTGCGGCGCTTGCACTCCGTACACTCCAAGAGGATCTTGATGCGGACCTCGCTGGCCATGCCCCCCTCACTCCAGGATCTTGGTGACCACACCGGCCCCCACGGTCCGCCCACCCTCCCGGATGGCAAACCGCAACCCCTCCTCCAACGCCACCGGCTTGATCAACTCCACCCTGAACGTCACATTGTCCCCAGGCATCACCATCTCCACCCCCTGGGGCAGCTCCACCACCCCCGTCACATCCGTCGTCCGAAAGTAAAACTGCGGCCGGTACCCCGTGAAAAACCCCGTGTGCCGGCCCCCCTCCTCCTTCCGCAACACGTACACCGAAGCCTCAAACCTCGTGTGCGGCGTAATGCTCCCAGGCTTCGCCAACACCTGCCCCCGCTCCACCTCCTCCCGACCTACCCCGCGCAGGAGAACCCCCACATTGTCCCCAGCTAAACCCTCCTGCAACGTCTTCCGGTGCATCTCCACACCCGTCACCACCGTCCGCCGCGTCTCCGAAGCCAACCCCACAATCTCCACCTCGTCCCCAACCTTCACCTTCCCCCGCTCAATCCGGCCCGTGGCCACCGTCCCACGACCCGTGATCGTAAACACATCCTCCACCGGCATCAAAAAGGGCTTGTCCACATCCCGCACCGGCGTGGGAATGTACTCGTCCACCGCATCCAACAACTCCCAAATCCGGTCCACCCACTCGTTCTCCCCACGCCGCGTCTTCGGGTTCCGGTGCATCTCCTCAAGCGCCAAAAGGGCACTCCCGCGAATCACCGGCACCTCGTCCCCAGGAAACTCGTACTGGTTCAGGAGGTCCCGCACCTCCATCTCCACCAGGTCCAAAAGCTCCGGGTCGTCCACCATGTCCACCTTGTTCATGAACACCACAATGTACGGCACCCCCACCTGCCGCGCCAAAAGAATGTGCTCCCGCGTCTGCGGCATCGGCCCATCCGCCGCCGACACCACCAAAATCGCCCCGTCCATCTGGGCCGCCCCCGTGATCATGTTCTTGATGTAGTCCGCGTGCCCAGGGCAGTCCACGTGGGAATAGTGCCGCTTCGCCGTCTCGTACTCCACATGCGCCGTGTTGATCGTAATCCCCCGCGCCCGCTCCTCCGGCGCCTTGTCAATGTCCCCGTAGTCCCTCACCTCCACATTCGGGTTCTCCGCCGCGGCCACAAACGTCAAGGCCGCCGTCAACGTCGTCTTCCCGTGGTCCACGTGCCCAATCGTCCCCACGTTCACGTGAGGCTTCGTCCGAATAAACTCGCCCTTGGCCATGGTTCCTCCTTGCACGCAAAGGCCGCCCTGGGCCTTTCCCACCCAGGGCAGTCAAAAAGATGGAGCTCGCGGCCGGGCTCGAACCGGCGACCTCACCCTTACCAAGGGTGTGCTCTACCTGCTGAGCTACGCGAGCTCGTGGAGCGGGAGACGGGACTCGAACCCGCGACCCTCGGCTTGGGAAGCCGATGCTCTACCAACTGAGCTACTCCCGCGCGGTGGTGGGCAGGGCTGGATTCGAACCAGCGTAGGCATGCGCCAACGGTTTTACAGACCGTCCCCTTTGGCCGCTCGGGCACCTGCCCCCGCACCCTTTGGAGCCACCCAGGGGAGTTGAACCCCCAACCCCCCGATTACAAGTCGGGTGCTCTGCCGGTTGAGCTAGGGTGGCAGGACCGGGGATGGAACCCTGTCCGAGGGATTAGGCTAACACAAGAGGGGGCAAGTGTCAAGATAAGGGCATGCGCATCGTACCTTTTGGCATGGCTTGGGAGACGACGGTAAGCCGCCAACCCCTCTAAGCGGAGAGGCGGCGGGCACTTTAGGGCTGCGGCGTCTTTCGGGGAAAGGGGTAGGCCCAGAACCACCCCCGGTTGGAGGGACAGCCACGGTGTGGTCCTGGCCCACAGGGGGAGGGGAGGCCCTTAGCCTCGGGAAACCCACCGGCCCTTAGGGGGCAAGGGTTGAGCCTGGGAACACGGGGAGAAGAGGCTCCGGCCTAAAGCCTAGCCTTTCCAGGACCATCCGGGTGGCGGGGCTCTTGTTGAGGGTGTAGAAGTGGACCCCCTCCACCCCTGCCTCCAGGAGTTCGGCCACCTGGCGGGTAGCGTGCTCCACCCCGATCTCCAGGACAGCCCTGGGGTCATCCTGGTAGCGCTCCAGCTGGGAGAGGAGGGGCCCCGGGATGCTGGCCCCGCAGACCTCGGTGAAGCGGCGGAGCTGCTGGTAGTTGGTGATGGGCATGATCCCAGGGAGGATGGGGATCCCCACGCCCACCCGCCGGGCCCGCTCCAGAAAGCCGAAGTAGTGGGCGTTGTTGAAGAAGAGCTGGGTGATGGCGAAGTCCAGCCCCGCCTCCACCTTGGCCTGGAAGTGGCGGAGGTCGGCCTCGAGGCTCACGCTTTCCGGGTGCCCCTCGGGGTAGGCGGCCCCCCCCACGGAGAGGCTTTCCCCGTAGCGCTCCCGGATGAAGGCCACAAGCTCCAGGGCGTAGCGGAAGCCCTCAGGATGGGGGTGGAAGACCCTCTCCCCCTTTGGCGGATCCCCCCTCAGGGCCAGGATGTTCTCCACCCCCACCCCCAAGAGGCGCTCCAGGACCGAGGCCACCTCCTCTCGGCTCTGCCCAGCCACGGTGAGGTGGGCCAGAGGGGTGAGGCTAAGCTCCCCTATGCGGGCCGCCCAGGCCACGCTCCTTTCCCGGGTGCTCCCCATGGCCCCGTAGGTGATGGAAACGAAGGCGGGGCGGAAGGCCTTAAGCTCGGCCATAGTGCGGAAGAGGGCCTCCTCCCCTTCCTCCGTCTTCGGGGGGAAGAACTCAAAGGAGAAGTGGGGGCCTTTCTCCCGGAGGAGGTCCCGTATTTTCATGCGCCAAAGTGTAGCCCGCCAGGCTCCCGAGGTCAAGGATGAACCATAATAAGGCTATGGTAGAGGTTCCCGAGATCCCCAAGGTGGAAGCCCTGGAGCTTCCCGCCAAGGAGACCGCCCTGATCGTGGTGGACATGCAGAACGACTTCGCCCACCCCGAAGGGGCCCTCTTCGTGCCCGAGGCCCCCAAGACCGTCCCCGCCATCAAAGGCCTTCTGGAAAGGGCCCGCCAGGCGGGGGTGCGGGTGGTCTTCACCCAGGACTGGCACCGGGAGGATGACCCGGAGTTCCAGATCTGGCCCCGGCACGCCGTGGCGGGCACCTGGGGGGCGGAGATCCTGGAGGAGCTTAGGCCTAGGCCCGAGGAGCTCGTCATCCAGAAGGTGCGCTACGACACCTTCTACGGCACCCCCCTGGACCACTACCTGCACCTCTTTGGGGTGAGGCGGGTGGTGGTGGTGGGCACCGTGGCCAACATCTGCGTCCTCCACACCGCCGGCTCGGCCGCCTTGCGCTGGTACGGGGTAGTCCTGCCCGAGGACGGGGTGAGCGCCCTCACCCCCTTTGACCTCCAGGCTACCTTGCGCCAGGTCACCTTCCTCTACCAGGGCCAGGTGACCCGGGCGGAAGGGGTGCGGTTCACCTGAGGTGGCGGAGCCTTGGACATCCCCCTTGGAGCAGGCCCCTGGGGACGGGGAGGTGGCCCTCCTCAAACGGATCCAGGCCCTGGGCTTCCCCCTCGTCCCCACCTGGGTGGTAACCCTGGAGGAGGAGTTCTTCCGGCTGAACAACCTAAAGGAACGCCTAGAGGGGCTCTTTCGGGGCGTCTTCGGGGTACGCATAGATGAGGAGAGGCTCCTCCTGGCGGCGGAGGAAGCGGTACGGGCGGTTAGGGAGAGCTACCTTCTCCCCGAGCGGGCCGAGGCCTTCCTGAAGGCCCTCGAGGGGAGGGGGCCCTTCCTCCTTCGCTACGCAGGGGAGGGGGGCTGGGAGGGGGCCTTGGGCCCCAAGGAAGCCCTCCTCGCCCTCAAGCGGCTTTACTGGGAGAGGTTCCGGGTGGAGGCCATCCTCCGGCGCTACCCCCACCTCATCCCCCCCTTTACCCCGGTCCTGGTGCAGGAGGCGGGAGGGGCCACCGAGGACCCCTTCCTCTCCCTGGACCTCTCCCGCGCCTTGGGGCAGGAGGTGGTGGTCTACGCCTGGCGGGGCCGGGTGGTGCGGATAGAATCCCCCCATGGTGGATAGCCACGTGCACACCCCCCTCTGCGGCCACGCTGAGGGGAGCCCCGAGGAGTACCTCTTCCGGGCACGGAAGATGGGCCTAAGGGGCCTGGTCTTCACCGACCACAGCCCCATGCCCCCCTGGTACGACCCGGGGAACCGGATGAGCCTCTCCGAGCTCCCCTTCTACCTCCTGGCCCTGGAAAGGGTGCGGGAGCGGAACCCGGACCTCTACGTGGGCATCGGCCTCGAGGCCGACTACCACCCCGGCACCGAGGCCTTCGTGGCCCAGGTGGTGCGGAGCTACCCCTTTGACTACGTCCTGGGGAGCGTCCACTACCTGGGCGCCTGGCCCTTGGACCACCCGGACCACCGGGGGGAGTACGCCCGGCGGGACCTCGTGGGGGTCTACCGGGCCTACTTCCAGGAGGTGGAGCGGGCTGCAAGAACTGGCCTCTTCCACGCCATCGCCCACCTGGACCTGCCCAAAAAGTTCGGGGACCGCC
Source organism: Thermus sediminis (assembly GCF_003426945.1). NCBI lineage: Bacteria > Thermotogati > Deinococcota > Deinococci > Thermales > Thermaceae > Thermus > Thermus sediminis. The sequence goes on along the minus strand of NZ_QURO01000004.1, from coordinate 1,399,688 downwards.
TGCCGGAAGAGGTCCTCCTGGAGCTAGCCGAACCCGCCCTAGGGGCCATCGCGGAGGAAGGGCTCTTCCTGGACGTGAACACCGCCGGCCTCAGAAAGCCCATTGGGGAGGTCTACCCCGCCCCCCTCCTCCTCCGGCGAGCCCGGGAGCTCGGGATCGGCCTGGTCCTGGGCTCGGACGCCCACCGGCCGGAGGAGGTGGGCTTCGCCTTCGCAGAAACTGCCCCCCTCCTCCTTTCCCTGGGCTTCCAAGAGGCCCACTACTTCCAGGAGGGGCGGGCCGTGGCCTACCCCTTGTCCAGAGCCTCGTAGACCCTAGCCCTATGCCCCTTGAGGTCCAGGGCGTCCCTTTGGCTTTGGCCCCCACCTTCCTCTAGGCGCCTGCTCTTTGGCTTCGCAGCATGGAGGCCTGGTTGGGGCCCTGGGGAGGCCCTTTTGGGGTCCCCACCGCGGCTTTCGCCGCGGTGGGGTCCTTAGCCCCGCACCGCCCTCAGGAGGCGCGGGAAGGCCTCGGCGCAGGGGCCGGGGGCCGGGGCCTCGTACTCCATGAAGGTGACGCGCTCGTACTCGGGGCCGTACTCGGCCTCTTCTCGCTCCACACACGCCTCGTAGGCCTTTAGGGCCTCATCCACCTCGAGGCGGGCCCGTTCCAAAGGGTTCATACCCCCTCCTTGCGGCTCCTAAAGCGCAGGCTGGCGGCGGGGATGGGGCCCTCCTGGAAGCGCTCCTCCCGCCAGGGGTCCCCCCGCCAGTGGTAGCCTAGCCGCTCCCAAAAGCCCAGTTCCAGATGGTCCAAAAGCTCAATGCCCTTCACCCACTTGGCGCTCTTCCAGGCGTAGAGGTGGGGAACGAGGAGGCGCACGGGGCCGCCCCGCTCCCGGGGCAGGGGCTTTCCGAAGAGGGTGTGGGCCAGGAGGACATCCTCATGGAGGAGGTCTTCCAGGAGGAGGTTGGTGGTGTAGCCGCCATAGCAGTGGACCAAGGCGGCCACCGCCTCCCCCTTGGGCCTAGCCCTTTCCAGCAGGTCCCGCACCCTCACCCCCTTCCAGGCCACGTCCAGGCGGCTCCAGCGGGTCACGCAGTGGAAGTCCCGGGTGAGCTCCACCTGGGGCATGGCCAGGAGGTCCTCATAGGTGAGGACCAGGGGCTCCTCCACCAGACCCAAGAGGGTGAAGCGCCAGCTTTCTTTGGGAACCTCAGGCTCCTCCCCGTAGGTGAGGATGGGAAAGCGCTGGGTGAGGATCTGGCCGGGGGGCAGGCGGTCCATACCTCCAGGTTAGGGCCGCTCCCGCCGTAGAAAAGGGGCTTAGGTCACCGGCTTCGGTAGCGGATCACCTCCACCTTCTCCAAGGTGACCAGCCCCTCCCGCACCATCCCGTCCAGGACCGGGAGGAAGCCCCGGATCTTCTCCTCGCTGTCCACGATCTCCACCATCACGGGCAGGTCCTCGGAGAGCTGGAGGAGCTTGGCGGTGTGGATGCGGGAGTGGGCCCCAAAGCCCATGAACCCCTTGAAGACCGTGGCCCCGGAAAGCCCCCGCCGCTTGGCCTCGAGGACGATGGCCTCGTAGAGGGGCCGCCCCCCATAGCGGTCGGATTCCCCGATAAAGATGCGCAAAAGCCTAGCCTCCCCTTCCAGCTTCATGGCCAGAGCATACCCCCGAGGCGATAACCGAGATAGGCCAGGAGGAGGCCGAGAACGAGGCTGCCGAATGCGTAGGCAAAGGCCTTCAGGAACTCTCCGTCCTGCAAAAGGATCAGGGTCTCGTAGCTAAAGGTGGAGAAGGTGGTGAACCCCCCCAGGACCCCCATGGCCAAGAAGAGGCGGGCCTCCCCGGAAAGGACTCCCTCCAAGGAAAGGCGCACCAGCACCCCGATGAGGAAGCTCCCCAGGGCGTTGACGAAGAAGGTGCTCCAGGGAAAACCGGGACCCAAAAGCCCCTGGACCCAGGCCCCTAGGGCGTAGCGGAGGAGGGAGCCCAAGGCCCCGCCCAAGGCCACGAGGAGGTAGCGCTCCACCCCAGGAGTATAGCCGACGGCCCTGGCCGCCCCGGGATCCAGGGCCCTTGCCGCCAAAGGCCCCCTAGGGTCACAGGGGCATCGCCCGGGGGCCAGGCAAGGACAGGAGCGCTTGTAAGGACCGGTATAGTGTTCCCATGCAAGGCAAGACCCTCTCCCCCATCCTCACCGCCCAAGGGGTGCGGTTGGCCATCGCCGTGGGCCGCTTCAACGAGCGGGTGACCAAGCTCCTCTTGGAAGGGGCCCTCGAGGCCTACGCCCGCTTAGGGGGGGATCCCAAGGAGATCCTGGTGGCCTGGGTCCCCGGCTCCTTTGAGCTCCCCCTCATCGCCAAGCGCCTGGCCCAGCGCCCGGATGTGGACGCGGTGGTGGCCCTGGGGGCTATAGTCCGGGGGGAGACCCCCCACTTTGAGTACGTGGCCGCCCAGGCCGCAGGCGGCCTCATGCAGGTCATGCTCCAGACCGATAAGCCCATCGTCTTCGGGGTCCTCACCACCAACACCCCCGAGGAGGCCCAGGAAAGGGCTGGGGGCAAGGCGGGAAACAAGGGAGCGGAAGCGGTCTTCACCGCCATCGAGATGGTGCGCCTCCTGGAGGCTATTTCCCGGTGAAGAAGGCCCGGGCGTAGCGGAGGTGCAGGTAGAGGAAGCACCCCAGGCAGAAGCCGAAGGCCAGGTTGATCAAGGCCAGGAGGGCCACCAGGAGGGCTAGGGCGTAGCCCACCCCTTTAAGGCCCAAGAGGAGCAAGGCCGAGGCCAAGCCCAAAAACACCGCCCCCAGGAAGCGGGCGAAGCGGTGGGGCCCGGGGTCCTCCTCCACCACCTCGGGAGGCACCCGAAGAAGCCGCCTCAAGGCCACCATCAGGTCCCAAGGGGTGTGCTGGCTAGCCATGAGGAGGAAGAGGAGAAAGACGAGCCAGGGCCAGTCCCAAAGGGCAGCTAGGGGCAGGAGGAGGACCAGAAGGGCCTGGTTGAAGCGGAGCTGGTTCCGATCCGTCTTCATAGGCCCAATCTACACCTGAGCCCATCAAGCTCAGGGGTAAAAGGCACAAAGCCTGTGGCAGAATGCCCCCATGGTCCCCCTTCTCACCACCCCCCTGCCCGTGCCCCACGGCTTCACCACCCGCGAGGGCGGGGTCTCCCAGGGGCCCTACCAAAGCCTCAACCTCTCCGCCGCCACCGGGGACGATCCGGAAAGGGTGGCGGAGAACCAGCGCCGGGTCCTCGCCGCCTTCGGCCACCCCCCGGCGGCGGGGCTTAGGCAGGTGCACGGCACCGAGGTCCATCTGGTGGAAGGCCCAGGGACCTTTGAAGGGGATGGTCTCCTCACCCGCACCCCGGGCCTCCTCCTAAGGGTGGGGATAGCGGACTGCTACCCCCTCCTCCTCTACCACCCGGAAGGCCTGGTGGGGGCCCTGCACGCAGGCTGGCGGGGGGTGGTAGGGGGGATCCTCCCCAAGGCCCTGGAGAGGGTGGCGGCCCTGGGCCTGGACCCTAGGGATGTCCACCTGGCCCTAGGTCCCGGCATCGGGGGCGGGTGCTACCAGGTGGGGGAGGAGGTGGTGGAAAGGTTCCTCGAGGCGGGCCTCCCCACCTTCACCCCCGACCCCAAGGCCCCGGGGAAGTACCTTCTGGACCTGGAAAAGGCCCTTCTCCTGCAGGCGGAAAGGGCGGGGCTTAAGGGGGAGCGGATCTACCGGGTGGGGCTTTGCACCCATTGCGACCCCCGCCTCTTCTCCCATCGCCGGGACCGGGGCCAGACTGGAAGGATGTGGGGCCTGGTGATGCTCCCGTTAAGGCTTCGTTAATCCCTTTGATGGCACAATGGGGTCATGCTTTTCCCCCGAGCGGTCCTCCCCTCCCTCCTCCACCTCACCCCCAGGTGGCTCGAGGCCCGGGGGCTTAGGGGGGTGATCCTGGACCTGGACAACACCCTTCTCCCTTACGGGGAGGAGGATCTTTCCCCCGAGCACGAGGCCTGGCTGGAGGCCCTGAAGAAGGCGGTGCCCATCTACCTGCTCTCCAACGCCCTTCCCGAGCGCTTTGCCCGCCTGCAAAGGAGGCTTGGGCTTCCCGGGCACGCCCCGGCCCTCAAGCCCTGGCTCGGGTTTCGGCGGGCCATAAAGGCCCTAGGCCTGCCGCCGGAGGCGGTGGCCGTGGTGGGGGACCAGGTCTTCACCGACGTCTTGGGGGGCAACCTGGTGGGGGCCTACACGGTCCTGGTGCCCCCCCTGAGGGAACAGGAGTTCTTTTACACGCGTTTCATACGGATGTTGGAAGCTCCGTTTAGGCAACCCCGAGGGGGTTCGGCATGAGCGTGCTCACCATTGGCGACAAGCGGCTTGGGGCCATCCTCTTGGATGCGGGGCTCCTTACGGACGAGGAGCTCCAGATGGCCTTAGAAAGGCACCGGGAAGTGGGGGGGTCTTTGGCGGAGGTCCTGGTGGACATGGGCCTCCTCTCGGAAAGGCGCATCGCTCAGGCCATCGAGGACCACTTCGGCATCCCCTTGGTGGAGCTGCACACCATGCAGATCCCCCCCAAGGTCAAGGCTCTCCTCCCTGCGGAACGGGCCAAGGAGCTCCAGGCCATCCCCTTCGCCCTGGACGAGGAAGCAGGCGTGGTGCGGATGGCCTTCGTGAACCCCCTGGATACCCTGGGCCTGGAGGAGGCGGAGGACCTCACCGGCCTGGTGGTGGAGCCCTACCAGGCCACCAAGAGCGACCTCCTCTACGCCTTGGCCCAGAACTACCCCGAGCTGGGGCTCCCCCTTCCCCCGCCCCCCGCAGGCCCCACCCAGGAGGAGCTGAAACTGGGGGAGTTCCTGGTGAGGAAGGGCTTGATAGATCGGGCCACCCTGGAGGAGGCCCTGGTGGAGCAGGAGCGCACCGGGGACCTCCTGGGCCGGATCCTGGTACAAAGGGGGCTTTCAGAGGAGGATCTCTACCGGACGCTGGCGGAGCAGAAGGACTTGGAGTTCCTCCCCTCCACGGAAAGCCTCAATCCCGAGCCTGCGGCCACCCCCCTCCTCCTCCGCTCCGACGCCATGAGGTACAGCGCCGTGCCCATAGCCCTCCGGGAGGGCAAGGTGGAGGTGGTCCTGGCCGATCCCCGGCACAAGGAGGCGGTGGAGGAGCTCTTAGGCCGCCCCGCCCGCTTCTACCTCACGCTTCCCAAGGCCTGGGAGGCCCTCTTCCAACGCGCCTATCCGGAGAGGGGCCGCCTGGGGGAGGTCCTGGTTCAGGAGGGCCGCCTCTCCCGGGAAGGCCTCAGGGAGGCTCTGGAGGTACAAAAGCGCCTCCCCAAGGCCAAGCCCTTGGGGGAGATCCTGGTGGAGCTGGGCCTGGCCCGGCCCGAGGACGTGGAGGAGGCCCTGAGGAAGCAGAGGCAGGGCGGGGGGCGCCTCGAGGACACCCTGGTCCAGTCGGGCAAGCTCAGGCCCGAGGCCCTGGCCCAGGCGGTGGCCGCCCAGCTGGGCTACCCCTACCTCAACCCCGAGGAGAACCCCCCAGACCCTGGGGCTGCCCTCCTCCTCCCCGAGGACCTCTGCCGGCGCTACGGGATCTTCCCCCACCGCCTGGAGGGGAGGACCCTGGTCCTCCTCATGAAGGACCCCCGGAACATCCTGGCCCTGGACGACGTGCGCCTAGCCCTGAAGCGCAAGGGGCTTGCCTACGAGGTCTCCCCGGCGGTGGCCACCGAGGCGGCCATCGTCAGGCTCATCGAGCGCTTCTACGGCAAGGAGGAGCTGGGGGAGCTGGCCAAGGAGCTCTCCAAGGGCTACCAGCAGGAAGAGGAGGCGGTCACCGGGGAGCTGGACGAGAGCGCCGCCCAGAAGTTCGTGAAGCAGGTGATCCGCGAGGCCTACCTGCAGGACGCCTCGGACATCCACGTGGAGCCCCGGCAAAGCGACGTCCTGGTGCGCATCCGGATTGACGGCGCCTTGCGCCAGTACACCACCCTGCCCAAGGGAGCCCTGGCCCCGGTGATCAGCGTCATCAAGATCATGGGCGGGCTCAACATCGCCGAGAAGCGCCTGCCCCAGGACGGCCGGGTGCGCTACCGGGAGGGGAGCATCGACCTGGACCTCCGCCTCTCCACCCTGCCCACGGTCTACGGGGAGAAGGCGGTGATGCGCCTCCTCAAGAAGGCCGCGGACATCCCGGAGATCGAGGGCCTAGGCTTCGCCCCCGGGGTCTTCGAGCGCTTCCAGGAGGTGATCTCCAAGCCCTACGGCATCTTCCTCATCACCGGGCCCACGGGGTCGGGGAAGAGCTTCACCACCTTCTCCATCCTCAAGCGCATCGCCACCCCCGACAAGAACACCCAGACCATTGAGGACCCGGTGGAGTACGAGATCCCCGGCATCAACCAGACCCAGGTGAACCCCCAGGCGGGCCTCACCTTCGCCCGGGCCCTCCGGGCCTTCCTGAGGCAGGACCCAGACATCATCATGGTGGGGGAAATCCGGGACTCCGAGACCGCCAAGATCGCCACCGAGGCCGCCCTCACCGGCCATTTGGTCATCGCCACCCTACACACCAACGACGCCGCCCAGGCCATCACCCGCTTGGACGAGATGGGGGTGGAGCTCTTCAACATCTCCGCCGCCCTCATTGGGGTTCTCTCCCAGAGGCTGGTGCGGAGGATCTGCGAGCACTGCAGGGTGGAGACCAAGCCGGACCCCGAGGTCCTGCGGCGGCTCGGCCTGGGCGAAGGGGAGATCCAAAGGGCCAAGCTCTACAAAGGCATGGGGTGCGAGCGGTGCGGCGGCACCGGGTACAAGGGGCGTTACGCCATCCACGAGCTTCTGGTGGTGGATGAGGAGATCCGCCACGCCATCGTGGCGGGGAAGTCGGCCACGGAGATCAAGGAGCTGGCCCGCAAGAAGGGCATGAGGACCCTGAGGGAAGACGGAATCCACAAGGCCCTGCTGGGGATCACCACCCTCGAGGAGGTCCTGGCCCGTACCATTGAATAGAAGGGGGTTGAGGGCAATGCCCAAGACGCCGGACATCGTGGACCTGTTGAGCCTGGCCGTGGAGCGGGGAGCCAGCGACCTGGCCATCACCGTAGGCCTCCCCCCCATGCTGAAGATCGACGGGGAGTTCCACCCCACGGAGTACGAGCCCCTCTCCCCCCAGGACACCCGCCGCCTTATGTACGCCCTCATGGACGAGAAGCAGCAGCGGGTCTTTGAGGAGGAAAAGGAGCTGGACTTCTCCTTCAGCCTCCCGGGGAAAGGGCGCTACCGGGTGAATGTCTTCCTGCAACGGGGAAGCGTGGGCGGGGTCCTAAGGGTGGTGCCTGCGGTCATCAAGGGCTTTGAGGAGCTGGGCCTGCCCAGGAACATCGCCGAGATCGCCATGGCCCCAAGGGGTCTGGTCCTGGTCACGGGGCCCACGGGCAGCGGGAAGAGCACCACCTTAGCCTCCATGATCGACTACATCAACGAGCGCAGGCCCGTGCACATCGTGACCATTGAGGACCCCATTGAGTTTTTCCACAAGCACAAGAAGGCCATGGTCAACCAGCGGGAGATCGGCGCCGACACCCACGGCTTCCACAAGGCCCTCCGTAGCGTCCTGCGCCAGGCGCCCGACGTGATCCTGGTGGGGGAGATGCGGGATTACGAGACCATCGCCGCCGCCATCACCGCCGCGGAAACCGGCCACCTGGTCATGGGCACCTTGCACACCAACTCCGCTCCCGAGACGGTTGACCGCATCATCGACGTCTTCCCCGAGAACCAACAGGGGCAGGTGCGGGTGCAGCTTTCCAACAATCTGGTGGCCGTCTTGACCCAGCAACTGCTGCCCAAGGCCTATGGCGGGGGGCGGGTCCTGGCCTACGAGCTCATGATCGCCACCCCCGCAGTGCGGGCCCTAATCCGGGAGGGGAAGAGCCACCAGCTTAGGAGCGTGATCCAGACAGGGGGGCAGTACGGCATGGTCACCATGGACGCCTGTTTGGCGGACCTCTACAGGCGCAAGCTCATCACCTACGAGCTGGGCCTCGCCCGGGCGGTGGACCCCAAGGAGTTCATGCGCCTGGCTGGGGTGCAGGAGAAGCCCGCCGGCAGGTAGACTCTTCCCATGTTTGAGGCGGTCATCGGCCTCGAGGTCCACCTGCACCTGAAGGCCCGGACCAAGGCCTTCTGCGGCTGCCCGGCGGACCCCTTCGGCGCCCCTCCCAACGCCCACACCTGCCCCGTCTGCCTGGGCCTCCCGGGCGCCTTGCCCGTGGCCAACCGACAGGCGGTGGCCTACGGCTTCAGGCTGGCCCTGGCCCTAGGGAGCCGGATCCCGGAAAGGCTCGTCTTCCACCGCAAAAACTACTTCTACCCCGACCTGCCCAAGAACTACCAGATCAGCCAGTACGACCTCCCCTTGGGCCAGGGAGGGAGCCTACCTTTGGGGGAGCGGGCGGTGCGCATCAAGCGCCTCCACCTGGAGGAGGACGCCGGGAAAAGCCTCCACCTGGAAGGCCGCACCCTCCTGGACCTGAACCGGGCGGGGAGCCCCCTCATAGAGCTCGTCACCGAGCCCGACCTCAAGACCCCGGAGGAGGCCCGGCTTTTCCTCCAGAGGATCCAGGCCCTGGCCCAGACCCTGGGCATCTCCGAGGCCAGCCCCGAGGAGGGCAAGATGCGGGCCGACGTCAACGTCTCCGTGCGCCGCGTGGGGGAGCCTTTGGGCACCAAGGTGGAGATCAAGAACCTCAACTCCTTCAAGAGCGTCCAAAGGGCCCTGGAGTACGAGATCCGCCGCCAGACGGAGATCCTAAGGCGGGGGGAGAGGGTCAAGCAGGCCACCCTGGGCTTTGAGGAGGGGAGCGGCAAGACCTACCCCATGCGCACCAAGGAGGAGGAGGCGGACTACCGCTACTTCCCCGAGCCCGACCTCCCCCCGGTGCCCATCCCCCAGGCCTGGCTGGAGGAGGTGCGGCAAGGCCTCCCGGAACTCCCCTGGGAGAAGGAAAAGCGCTACCAGGCCCTGGGCATCAAGGCCAAGGACGCCGAGGTCCTGGCCTACACCCCCTCCCTAGCCCGCTTCCTAGATGGGGCCCTGGAGTTTGGCCTCGCCTCCCCCCAGGCCCTGGCCAACTGGCTCCTGGCGGACGTGGCGGGGCTTTTAAACGATCGGGGGCTCGCCTTAGAGGCCACCCGCCTTACCCCCCTGGCCCTGGCCCGCCTGGTGGCCCTCTTTGAGCGGGGGGAGATCACGAGCCGGGTGGCCAAGGGGCTTCTCCCCGAGCTCCTGGAAGGGGCGGACCCCGAGGCCTTGGTGCGGGAGCGGGGCCTAGGGGTGGTGGCGGACGAGGGGGCCCTGAGGGGCATCGTGGCCGAGGTCGTCGCCAGCATGCCCGAGGCGGCGGAAAGCGTGCGAAAGGGGAAGGCCAAGGCCCTGGACGCCCTCGTGGGCCAGGTGATGCGCCGCACGAAGGGGCAGGCCCGGCCTGACCTGGTGCGCCGCCTCCTGGAGGAGGCCCTTGGGGTAGGATAGGGGCGATGCGCTACGAGGAGGCCGGGGTCCACATCACCCAAAAGGCCGAGGCCCTGGGGCGGGCCAAGGCCCTGGTGGAGGCCACCTACACCAAAGAGGTCCTGAGGGGCCTGGGGGCCTTCGGAGGCCTTTTTGACGCCATGGCCCTCAAGGGGATGCGCCACCCGGTCCTGGTGGCCACCACCGACGGGGTGGGCACCAAGACCCTCTTGGCCCTCGAGGCCGGCGATGTCTCCGGTCTCGGCTTTGACCTGGTGAACCACTCGGTGAACGATCTCCTCTGCCAGGGGGCGAGGCCCCTCTTCTTCCTGGACTACCTGGCAGCGGGGCGCTTAGATGAGGGCATCCTCACCGCCCTCCTCACCTCCCTGGCCGAGGCCTGCAAGGCCCTGGGCATCCCCCTCCTCGGCGGGGAGACGGCGGAGATGCCCGGGGTCTACCGGGAAGGGACCTGGGACCTGGCGGGCACCCTGGTGGGGGTGGTGGAGCGGGAGGAGATCCTAGGCCCAGAACGGGCGCGGGAAGGGGATGTTCTCCTGGCCCTCCCCTCCTCCGGCCCCCACACCAACGGCTACTCCCTGATCCGCAAGGTGGTGGCGGGGAAGGACCTCTTCACCTCTGTCCCAGAGCTTGGAGAAAGCCTCAAGGAGGCCCTTCTCCGCCCCCACCGGGCCTACCTGGAGGAGTTCCTCCGCCTCAAGGAGGCCGGGGTGGAGACCCACGCCATAGCCCACATCACCGGGGGCGGGGTTTACGAAAACCTGCCCCGGGCCCTCCCCCAGGGCCTGGGGGCGGAGATCCGTAGGGGCACCTGGCCCGTGCCCCCCATCTTCCCCTACCTCCAGCGCCTCGGGGAGATCCCTGAGGAGGAGATGTTCCAGGTCTTCAACATGGGGCTGGGCCTCATCCTGGTCCTGCCGGAAGCGGAGGCCAAGCGGGCCCAGGCCCTGGTGGAGGGTTTCCTGGTGGGCCGGGTGGTGTCGGGATCGGGCGTCCGTCTCCTATGAAGGAAGTCTGGCTCATCCGCCACGGGGAAACGGAGTGGAACGCCAAAAGGCGCTTCCAAGGCCACCTGGACGTGCCCCTCTCCCCGGTGGGCATCGGCCAGGCCTTCCGCCTGGCCCAACGCCTGGCCAAAAGCCGGCAGGCCTTTGACGGCCTCCACGCCTCCGACCTCCGCCGAGCCCGGGAAACCGCCGAACCCCTAGCGGCGGTCCTAGGGCTTACCCTAAACACCTCCCCCCTGCTCCGGGAGATTGACGTGGGAGCCCTAGCGGGCCTCAGCCGCGAGGAGGCGGAGGCCCGCTACCCCGAGTTCGTGCAAAGGGCCTTAAGGGATCCCTGGAACACCTCCCGGCCCGGAGGGGAGAGCATGGCCGACTTGGCCAAGCGGCTAAAGGATTTCCTGGAAGGCCTTCCCCCAGGCCGCCACCTCCTGGTCACCCATGGGGGCGTTATCCGCGCTGCCCTCAAGCTGGCCCTGGACTTGGAAGGGGAGGCTTGGCGGCGCTTTCACATCCCCAACACCTCCATCACCCGCATCCTCTTCCCGAGCCTGGAGGTCCTGTGCGTCTCTGACGCCGGCCACCTGGAAACCTGGAGCGACTGGCTCTCCGACGAGAGCCTCCAGTAAAAAACACCCCCCAGGCCTTCCTGGGGGGTGTTTGTGGAGCGGGAGACGGGATTTGAACCCGCGACCCCGACCTTGGCAAGGTCGTGCTCTGCCAACTGAGCTACTCCCGCAAAGGCAAAACCCCCCGCACCGACCTACTCTCCCAGGACCCTGCGGTCCAAGTACCATCGGCGCTGGCGCGTTTCACTTCCGTGTTCGGAATGGGAACGGGTGGTTCCACGCCGCCATGGGCACGGGGGATTCTCCTGTTTTGCCTTTCAAACTCCCCACGCCCCCTTGAGGGGCGGGGGATCCCGGCCGGGGTGGCCCATCAGGGCAAAGGGTCAAGACCTCGGACGATTGGGACCGGTCAGCTCAACGCCTCGCGGCGCTTACACCCCCGGCCCATCCACCGGGTCGTCTTCCCGGGTCCTTACCGGCTTGACGCCGTGGGAGGCCTCATCTTGGGGCGGGTTTCCCGCTTAGATGCTTTCAGCGGTTATCCCTCCCGCACATGGCTACCCAGCCTATGCCCCTGGAGGGACAGCTGGGAAACCAGAGGTGCGTCCCTTCCGGTCCTCTCGTACTAGGAAGAGCCCCCCTCAAGCCTCCTGCGCCCGTGGCGGATAGAGACCGAACTGTCTCACGACGTTCTGAACCCAGCTCGCGTGCCGCTTTAATGGGCGAACAGCCCAACCCTTGGGACCTTCTTCAGCCCCAGGATGCGACGAGCCGACATCGAGGTGCCAAACCTCCCCGCCGCTGTGGACGCTCGGGGGAGATCAGCCTGTTATCCCCGGGGTAACTTTTATCCGTTGATCGATGGCCCTTCCACACGGGACCACCGGTTCACTAGGCCCGGCTTTCGCCCCTGCTCGGCTTGCAGGCCTCACAGTCAGGCCCCCTTCTACCCTTGCGCTCTCCAGCGGATTTCCGTCCCGCCTGAGGGGACCTTTGGGCGCCTCCGTTACCCTTTAGGAGGCGACCGCCCCAGTCAAACTGCCCGCCAAGCGCTGTCCCCAATCCCTTGGGTTAGGCCCCCAGCCGCACCAGGGTGGTATTTCACCGGCGCCTCCACCGCCCCCGAAAGGGCGGCTTCCCAGGCTCCCACCTATCCTACGCAGGCGCGACCAAGAGCCAACACCAGGCTGCAGTAAAGCTCCACGGGGTCTTTTCGTCCTGCCACGGGTAGGCCGCATCTTCACGGCCAGTTCAATTTCACCGGGTCCCTCGCCGAGACAGCGCTCCGGTCGTTACGCTTTTCGTGCAGGTCGGAACTTACCCGACAAGGAATTTCGCTACCTTAGGACCGTTATAGTTACGGCCGCCGTTCACCGGGGCTTCGGCTCGGGGCTTGCACCCCTCCCCTTGACCTTCCGGCACCGGGCAAGCGTCGCTCCCTATACCTCCCCTTACGGGTTCGCAGAGAGCTGTGTTTTTGGTAAACAGTCGCCAGAGCCTGTTCACTGCGGCTCCCAAGCGGCGCCCGAGGGCGCCACCAGGAGCACCCCTTCTCCCGAAGTTACGGGGCTAACTTGCAGAGTTCCTTGGCGAGGGTTCTCCCGCGCGCCTTGGTGCTCTCGCACCCGCCCACCTGTGTCGGTTTGCGGTACGGGTTCCCGCGGGTTGTGCTTAGAGGCTTTTCTCGGCTCCCTGGCTTCGGAGGGTTGTCACCCTCACGGGCTTCCCCACCACGCAGAGCCCCCGGGGGGCGGATTTGCCTACCCCCCACCCTGCGCTTCTGGCCGGGCTCGTCCATGGCTCCGGTCCCCCTAGCCTAGAGCGTCCCCCCATCGCACCCGCGGGAAGGGCCGGAATATTAACCGGCTGTCCATCGGCTACGCCTCTCGGCCTCACCTTAGGCCCCGCCTAACCCTACGCTGACGACCATGGCGTAGGAACCCTTGGGCTTTCGGCGAGGGGGATTCCCACCCCCTTTATCGTTACTCATGCCGGCATTCGCGCTTCCCTTGCCTCCAGCCGCCCTCACGGACGACCTTCGTCGGCATCGGGAACGCTCCCCTACCGCCTAGGGCCTAGGCCCTAGGCCCGCAGCTTCGGCGCTGGGCTTGAGCCCCGATCATTTTCGGCGCAGCGCCACTCGACCAGTGAGCTATTACGCACTCTTTAAAGGATGGCTGCTTCTAAGCCAACCTCCTGGCTGTCCTCGCAGCGCCACATCCTTTCCCACTTAGCCCAGACTCCGGGACCTTAGCTGGCGGTCTCGGTTGTTCCCGCGCTCGGACGCGGACGTTATCGCCCGCGCCCTCACTCCCAGGCTCCCCCTGGGACCCTTCGCAGTTTGACAGGGTTTGGTAGGCTGGTGGGCCCCCTAGCCCTATCAGTGCTCTACAGGCCCCAGTCAGCACCTGAGGCTGACCCTAAAGTCATTTCGGGGAGAACCAGCTATCTCCGGGTTCGGTTAGCTTTTCACTCCTAACCCCAGCTCATCCGAGGGGTTTGCATCCCCCACCGGTCCGGGCCTCCACTGGGTTTCACCCCAGCTTCACCCTGGCCAGGGCTAGCTCACCCGGTTTCGGGTCCACGGCCGCGGACTGCGCGGGCCGCACGCGGCCCGCCTGCGCCCTCTTCGGACTCGGTTTCCCTACGCCTCCGCCTCCACGGCTTAGGCTCGCCCACGACCGTGAGTCGCCGGCTCATGCTTCAATAGGCACGCCGCAACCCCCAAAGGGGCCGCGACTGCTTGTAAGCCCACGGTTTCAGGCTCTATTTCACTCCCCTCCCGGGGTTCTTTTCACCTTTCCCTCACGGTACTGGTGCGCTATCGGTCACCCGGAGTACTTAGCCTTAGGCGGTGGTCCGCCCAGATTCCCCCATGGCTCCACGAACCACAGGGTACTCGGGTACCCTCACCTATCCCCCCACCTTTCGCCTACGGGGCTTTCACCCTCTTTGGCGCCCCTTCCCAGGAGGCTTCGGCTAGGCTAGGGATTCGGCATCCGAGGGCCCCACGACCCCGCCCGGACCAGCCGAGCGGTTTAGGCTCTTCCCCTTTCGCTCGCCGCTACTCAGGGAGTCGCTTTCGCTTTCCTCTCCTCTGGGTACTGAGATGTTTCAGTTCCCCAGGTTCCCCCCGCACAAAGGCGGTGGCCCGTGTTCCCACGGGCCGGGTTCCCCCATTCGGACATCCAGGGATCAAGGCCCGCTACCGGCTCCCCCTGGCTTATCGCAGGTAGCCACGTCCTTCCTCGGCTCGGGTGCCAAGGCATCCACCGTGGGCCCTTAGCATCTTGACCCTTCATGGACCACGCGGCGCGTGGCCCGTGGCTTCCATCCATCCACCCCGGCTTTCAAGATCCCCCGCCGCCCGTTGGGCAGCGCAAAGAGGAGTCTACCAAACCCCAAAAAAAGTGTCAAGGGGGTGGCCGTCCCATGGCCTCACCAGAACCTCCCCCTCAGAAAACCCCCCGCACCAGCCTGGCCCCCTCCCTCTCCGCGATGGGCCGGGGGCGCCTCCCTCCTCAGCCGCCAGGGGAAGGGCTCTTCGCGGACACTTAGCGGTTTTCGGACACGTAACGGGAAAGTTCCTCTATGAGCATCTCCTGCTGGGTGATGATGGCCTTGACCGCATCCCCAATGGAGATCACCCCCACCACCTTGCCTTCCTCCACCACGGGGAGGTGGCGCACCCGGTGCTGGGTCATGAGGCGCATGGCGTCGGCCAGGTCGGTTTCCGGGCGTACCGTGATCACCTCCCGGGTCATGACCTCCTCCACCCGGGTATCCTTGGAAAAACGGCCCAGGAGGACCAGCTTGCGGGCGTAGTCCCGCTTCGGAGAAGATGCCCAGAAGCTTCCCTCCCTCCATGACCAAGAGGGCCCCGATGTCCTTCTGGGCCAGCCTCTTTAGGGCTTCCAAGATCGTGGCCTGGGGCGGGATGGTGCAGACCGCGCTCCCCTTGCGCAACAGGACCTGCTGGACCGTCATAAGACCCCCTTTCCTCTAAGGGGTCATTATGCCAAAACGGGCTTTGCTTATCGGGCGGTGAGCACCGGACCCAAGGCGTGGCGCACCACGTGCTCCGCCGTGCTCCCCAGCACCAGCCGCCGCACCGGGGCCCCCAGGGCCAGGAGATCGGAAGGACCCTGCAGGGCCAGGAGGTGCTCCGCCGGATCCCCGGCGAAGGCCAGGCCCTCCGCGGCGATACCCTGGTCCTTGAGGTAGGCCTCCGCCTCCAGGGCCCAGGCCCCCGCCCGCACGGGGTCCTCGTGCACGCTCACCACCCGCACCCTAAGGCCTAAGGGCTTGGCCAGGAGGGTTAGGGTGTGCATGGCCCGCACCGCGCTTTCCGAGGCGTTGTACCCCAAAAGGGCCCCCGCTACCTCCACGTAGTCCACGGGGGCCACCACCACGGGGGTAGGGGAGGCGCGGAGGATCCGGTCCACGGTGCTCCCGAGGCCGGCGAAGTTGCCCCCATGGGCCTCCCCGCTCCTCCCTAGGATCACCAGATCCGCCATGCGGGCGTGGCGTAGGATGGCCTCGTGGGGAAGACCAGTCTCCAAAAGGGTTTCCACCTCGAGGCCCGCTCCTTCCCCATTCTTGCGGATTTGCTCCAGAATGGCCTCCCCCTTAAGGGTGAGAGCCCTCTCCACCTCCTCCCGGCGAACGGATACGGGAATGGTCAGGGCCCCGAAGTCCAAAACCTCGGGAAAGCGCACCAAACGCACATCCCGCACGAAAAGGGCGAGGAGCTTGGCGGAGAGCTTGTAGCAAAGCCATTCCGCCAGCACCTCCGCCCCGCGAGCCTGGGGCGAGCCATCCGTAGCCAGTAGAATCCTCATGCCCCCATCTTACGGGGTTCCCGTACCGAGCGGGCGAGGAGCCAGGCGGGAAGGATCAGGCTGCCCAAGGCCAGGAGAACGGGGATAACCCCATAGATCTCTATCAAGTGGCCAACGGGGGCGTAAAAGAGCCCGGCAAACCCCCAGGTAAAGCCCATGAGGAGGCCCGAGACCGTGGCGGTCTGGTGGGGCTCCAGCTCCTGGGCCAAGGCCACCGCCACCGGTATGCCTGCGTTCATCAGGGCGCCGGTGACGGCCAAGAGGGCCAGGTAGAAAGGGTTCTCGGGAGGGAAGAGGAGAAGGCCCAAGTAAAGGGGAAGGCCAAAGGTTAGGGTGCCCACCAGAACGGTCTTGCGGCCCAGGTGGTCCGAAAGGGTGCCCCCCAGGAAGGCCCCCAGGGTGGCGGAGAAGCTGTAGATGGAAAGGGAGAGGGCGGTATAGACGTCGGGGATGCCCCTCTGGGCGTACCAGTAGGGCAAGGTGGTGGCGAAGCTCATGAAGACCAGGCTCCGGAGGGTGGCCATGCCCCAAAGCCGAGCCACATCGCCCCGGAAGACCCTGAGGAAATCGCCCAGGCCCGCGGGCTTTCCCTGCCGCCTCACAGGGGGCAGGCGCAGGAGAAAAAGCGCGGGGAGGAGAGCCAGAGGGGTGAGCCACAAAAGCCCGCTGAGCCCCCAGGCCCCCACCGTGAAGAGGGCCACAATGGGGCCCAGGGAAAGGCCTAGGTAGCCCGCGGAACCGAAGAAGGAGAGCCAGAAGCCCCTCCTTTGCCTAGGGGCAAACTCCCCCACCAGGCTGGCCCCCGAAGCGTGGAAGAGGGCCGAACCCAGCCCCGCGAGGCCCAGGACCAAAAGGAGAAGCTCAAAGCGGGGCCAGAGGCCCAAGGACCCCATGCCCAGGGCCACGAGGAGGGGTCCCAGGGCCGCCAGAAGCCTCCGGTCCATACGGTCGGCGATGAGGCCCGCTAAGGGTTGCAGGAGGCTTCCCGTCAGGGAGTAGACCGAGACCAGGAGCCCGGCCGTGCCCAGGCCCACACCGAAGTGGGCCATGAGCTTGGGGAGAAGGGGGGTGAGGAAGTTGGAGAAGAGGTCATTGACGGCGTGAAGCCAGGCCAGGAGAAGGGGCAGCACCTCCCCATGCTAAACCCATTTCTCAGGAAGGGGTGTTAGAATCCCCTATGTGCTAGGGGCCTTCCGGGGGGCAAAAAGGGCATGGCGCGCCCGAGAGGACTCGAACCTCTGACCTTCGGCTCCGGAGGCCGACGCTCTGTCCAGCTGAGCTACGGGCGCACTCAAGCGGGTGTACTATAGCACGTGGAGGAGGAGGCGGTCAAGTGTTTGGCATCAACAAGCGGGTACTAACCTTCCTTTTCGGCTTTTTGGCCTTGGTCTTCGTGGTGGGGGCCGTTCTCCTCTTCACCCCCCAAGCCGGAGGGGAGGCCAGGGGCAGGCCGGTGCTTTGGGTAAACGGAAAGCCCGTCCACGAGCTGGACCTCCTCAGGCTCCAGGGGAACGACCCCCTCTACGCCGCCAACCCCCAGGGCCTGCTCAAGACCCTGGTGGACACCCACTTCCTGGAACAGGTAATCCTCACCGAGGCCCTGAAGCAGGACGCGGCCCGCATCCGCGTGGGCAGCGCGGAGGTGCGCAGGGAAGTGGACCGCATCCGGGAGCAGTTTGGCCTTAGGGAAAAAAGGGCCTACGAGGGGTTCCTGAACCAGATAGGCTACACCGACGCCCAGCTCCGGGCTGAGATCAGAACCCAACTGCAGATCCAGCGGCGCCTGGAGCAGATCCGCTCCGCTGCCAAGCCTTCCCCGGAAGAGGTGCGCTTCTACTTTGAGGTGCACCAGGAGGACTACAGAACCGAGCCCCGGGTCCTGGCCCGCCAGATCGTGGTGGACGACGAGAGGCTGGCGGAGGAGCTTATGGCCAAGGCCAAGGCTGGGGAAGACTTCGCCGCCTTGGCCCGGGAACGCTCCAGGGTGGGGGCGGAGCAGGGTGGAGCCCTGGGGGCCGCCCCTGGGGAAAGCGACCCGAGGCCAGTGAGCAGGGTGGTCTTTCCCGAAAAGGTGGCCGAGAGGGTCTTTGCCCTGAGGGGACCTGGGCTGGTGGGGCCCATAGAGGCTGGCGGGCGGTACTACCTGGTGAAGGTGGAGGAGTACCTGCCCCCCAGGGTCCCCAGCTTTGAGGAGGTGAGGGACCAGGTGGAGAGGGACGCCCAGGAGGCCAAGGGGGATGGGGCCCTCGAGGCCTATCTGGCGAACCTTAGGCAGAGGGCCCAGGTGCGCTTTGCCGAAGGCGTCGCCTACCAAAACCCCGTGGTGGCCAGGGTCAACGGGGCGGAGATCCTCCTCTCCCAGGTTCTCCAGCCCGCCTTTTCCAACCCCCAGACGGCGGTCCTCATCCAGCAGGGCCTGGGGGAGCTGGTAGTGCAGTTCTTCCTGCCCCAAACCCTGGAGGCCTTGGTCGACCGGGAGGTCTTGGTGAAGGCGGCCAAGGAGAGCGGCGGGCCCTTTATCGGCTCCAAGGAGGAGATCGCCCAGGCCTACCTCCTCTACAGGACCCGGGAGGTGGCGGCCACGGAGGCCGAGGCCCGAAGGTTTTACGCGGAGAACCCTGCCCTCTTCACCGTTCCCGCGAGGGCCGAGGTCGTGGGGGTGGCCTTCAGGGAGGAGACCCGGGCCAGGGCTTTCCGGGAGGCAGCTTTGAGGGCCACCGACCTCCAGGCCCTGGCCAGAGCCCAGGAGGGGACGGTGACCGAGTACGGCACCGTGCTTCCCAACCAGTTGCCTGGCGTCTTGGACCGGCTGGTTTTCCGAACAGCGGATGTCTTCGCCCGGGGAGCCCTGGGCGAGGTCAGCGAGGTGCTGAAGCTGGAGGATGGCACCTTCTTCGTGGTCCTCGTCCGGGACCGGCGGCCCGAGGCGCTTAAGCCCTACGAGGAGGTGAAGGAGGAGGCCCTGGAGGGGGTAAGGAACCGCAAGCGCCAGGAGAAGGCCCAGAGCCTCATCCAGAGCTTGCGCCAGCAGACCGAGGTGGAGAAACTCTTGACCCAGGTGCTGGCGGACCTCGCTCCAGAAACGAAGGAAGGCGAGGAGGAGAGCCCAGAAGAAAACCCCTGACCTGGACTAGAATGGACCCATGGAAGCTTCGGCCTTGACCCGGCTCCTTGCCCTTTACTACGAGGCTACGCCCGACCCGGAAAGCCCCCTGGAGCGCGTGGCCTTCGGCACGAGCGGCCACCGGGGGACGAGCCTCAAGGCGACCTTCACCGAGGCCCACGTCCTGGCCATCGCCCAGGCCATCGCCGACCTCAGGGAAAGCTTTGGGGCCTCGGGCCCCCTCTTCCTGGCCAAGGACACCCACGCCCTCTCCGAGCCCGCCTGGGCCACGGCCCTATCCGTCTTCGCCGCCAACGGGATTGAGGTGCGGATAGAGGAGGGGTACACCCCCACCCCCCTGGTCTCCCTGGCCATCCTGGAGCACAACGCCGCGAGCCCGGCCAAGGCGGACGGGGTTCTCCTCACCCCCAGCCACAACCCTCCCGAGGACGGGGGGCTCAAGTACAACCCCCCCACGGGAGGCCCCGCGGACACCCGCATCACCAGGGCCATAGAGGAGCGGGCCAACGCCCTCCTGCGGGAGAACCTGAAGGGGGTGAAAAGGCTTCCCCTGAAGGAGGCCCTTTCCCGGGCCAAGCCCTTTGACTTCGCCGGGCTCTACGCGGAAAAGGTGGGGGAGGCGGTGGACCTCGAGGCCATCCGGGCCGCGGGCCTGCGCCTGGGGGTGGACCCCTTGGGCGGGGCAAGCCTAGGGGTCTGGGAGCGCCTGGCGGAAAGGTACGGCCTCCACCTCGAGGTGGTAAACCGCCAGATAGACCCCACCTTCCGCTTCATGCCCCCTGACCACGACGGCAAGATCCGCATGGACTGCTCCAGCCCCTACGCCATGGCGGGCCTCCTTGCCCTCAAGGACCGCTACGACCTGGCCATCGGCAACGACCCCGACGCCGACCGCCACGGCATCGTCACCGGGCGGGGCTTGATGAACCCCAACCACTACCTGGCCGCCGCCCTCCACCATCTCTTCACCACCCGGGCCTGGCCGGGGGCCAAGGCGGGGAAGACCGCCGTGACCAGCGCCCTCCTGGACCGGGTGGCGGGGGCCTTGGGCCGGGAGGTCTACGAGACCCCGGTGGGCTTCAAGTACTTCGTGGAGGGCCTGCTCCAGGGCTGGCTGGGGTTTGGCGGGGAGGAGAGCGCCGGGGCCAGCTTCCTCCGCCGGGACGGCCGACCCTTTTCCACGGACAAGGACGGGATCCTCCTTGGGCTTCTGGCGGCGGAGATCATGGCCAAGCGGGGCCAGGCCCCGGACGAGCTCTACGAGGCCCTCGTGGAGCACCTGGGCCGCCCCCACTACGCCCGCAAGGACCTGCCCGTACCCCCGGAGGCCAAGGCCCGCCTCGCCCGCCTCTCCCCGGAAGAGGTGGGAAGGGAGGTGGCGGGGGAGCCCATCCTCCAGGTTCTGACCCGGGCCCCGGGGAACGGGGAGCCCCTAGGGGGCTTAAAGGTGGTCACCCAGAACGCCTGGTTCGCCATCCGGCCCAGCGGCACCGAGGACGTGGCCAAGGTCTATGCGGAAAGCTTCAAGGGGGAGGAGCACCTGCAGGCGGTGCTGGAGGCCGCCTTAGGCCTGGTGGCGCGCCTTCTGGCCTAACCCTTCACCGCCCCGGCGGTGAGGCCGGCCACGATGCGCTGCTGGAAAACGAGGACCAGGATCACCAGGGGCACGGTGACCACGACGCTGGCGGCCATGATGGAGCCCCAAGGGATCTCGAAGGGGCTGGCCCCGCCGAAGCTGGCGATGGCCGGGGGGACCGTGCGCACCGCGTCCCCTACGGTGAAGGTGAGGGCGAAGAGGTATTCGTTCCAGGCGGCGATGAAGGCCAAGAGTCCCGTGGTCACCAACCCTGGCCCCGCGAGCGGGAGCATCACCTTCACCAGGGTCTGCAACGGGGTAGCCCCGTCCACGTAGGCGGCCTCCTCCAGCTCCCGGGGAAGTCCGCGGAAGTAGCCCACCAGGACCCAGATGGTGAAGGGGAGGGTGAAAAGGAGGTAGGAGAGGATAAGGCCCAGGTGGGTGTTGAAGAGGCCCATCTGGCGGAGGAGCATAAAAAGCCCCCCCAAGACGGCGATCTGCGGGAACATGGTCATGGCCAGAACGATGTAGAGCACGGCGTTTTTGGGGGGAAAGGGTAGGCGGCCCAGGGCGTAGGCGGCGATCACCCCCAGGGTCAGGGAAAGGAGGGTGGCTCCCCCAGCCACGATGAGGGAATTGAGAAGATTGCGGCCAAAGTTGGCTTGCAGGAAGACGTTCTGATAGTGCTCCAGGGTGAAGGGCACGGGCAAAAAGCTGGGGTCCGTTGAGAAAAGCTCCCCCGAGGGCTTAAAGCTGGAAACGACCGCCCAGTAGAAGGGAAAGACGCTGTAGACTACCACAAAGGCCACCAAGACATAGAAGAGGGCCCGGTTGAGAACGCGCAAAAGGAGTTTCATCTCAAGGCCTCCTTACCCAAGGTGCGCATGTAGAAGACGACGAAGAGGAAGATGAGGACCAGGATGGCCACGCTGATGGCCGAACCGTAACCCAGGTCCTGGAAGTCAATGAGGGTCTGGCGGTTGTAGATGGCCAAGGAGCGGGTTGCGGGGTTCAACCCACTCAGGACGAAGATCACATCAAAAACCCTGAGGGCGTCCAGGGTGCGGAAGATAAGGGCCACCACCAGCGCGGGGGTCAGGAGGGGAAGGGTGATGGTCCAAAACTGCTGCCACTTCGTGGCGCCGTCAATGCTGGCTGCCTCGTAGAGCTCCTCAGGGATGAGTTGCAGACCGGCTAGGAGGATAAGGGCCATAAAGGGTGTGGTCTTCCACACATCTACGGCGACGATGGAGGCGAAGAGGAGCTCTGGACGAGCCAAGAAAGCCACCTTCTCGGAAAGGAGGCCCAGCCTGACCCCAAGGATGTTGATGATGCCGTAGATATCGTGGAGCATCCACTCCCACATCCTGGCGGAAACCACCGTGGGGATGGCCCAGGGAATGAGAATGGCGGTCCGCACCAGACCCCGGCCCTTGAAGTTTGAGTGGATGATGAGAGCGATGGCCAACCCCAAGAGGGTCTCCAACGTCACGGAGATCACGGTGAACCGCAACGTGTTCCAAAGGGCTTGGCGGAAATCGGGGTCCTGGAGGAGGTAGAGGTAGTGCTCCAGGCCCACGAACTCCGGGGGCTCCACGAAGGCAATGTCAGCCCTAAAAAGGGACCAGTAGAAGACCTGGGCCAGGGGGTAGCCGGCCACCAGGAGCACCACCAGCAAGGTGGGAAGGACGAGGAGCCAGGCGAGGCGAGCTTGTCTTCGGGTGAGCATGGTGTTCTAAGGATACCCGGGGGGCCGGGGCCCCCCGGGGCCAGGGGGCCCTTAGCGGAGAATCCGCCTCAGGCGGGCCTCGAGGTCCCTCACCGCAGCCTCTCCCCTCTTCCGCCCGGTGAGGACGCTGTGGACCTCGGTCCATATGGCCTCGGAGACCCGGTTGTAGTTGGCCCCAGCCACATCGGAGGGACGGGAAACGGCGTTCTGGAAGACGGGGAGGAGGTCCCTAAACCAGGGATTCCTGGCCAGGACATCCCGGTCGGTGTAGAGGGCAGGCCGCGTGGGCAGGCGGGAGAGGCGCACGGCGTTGTCCTTCTGCACCTCGTAGGAGGCCAGGTACCTGACCAGGTCGGCGGCCTCCCTGGGGTAGCGGCTGTAGGCGGAGACCATCAGCTGCCAGCCCCCTAGGGTAGCGGCGTTGGGAGCGTCGGCGGATACCCTGGGCAGGACCGTGACCCCGAACCTGCCTTGGATGGGGCTCCCCTCGGTTTGGCCCAGGGCGTAGGCATAGGGCCAGTTGCGCATGAAGAGGGCGTTGCCTTGCTGCCAGACGTTTCTGGCCTCTTCCTCTGCGTAGCTGGCGACCCCTTGAGGGGCGATGTTCCCCACCCAGCCCCGGGCCCGGTTGAGGGCCAAGGCCGCGTTGCCGTTGTTGACGCTGATGGTGCCGTTGGACTCCACGAAGCGCCCACCCCCATGGGAGTAGACCCACTCCAGGGCGTTGCAGGTGAGCCCCTCGTAGGCCTTGCCCTGGAAGACGAAACCCCAGAAGTTCCGGTTTCCCGCCCTCCGCTCTCCCTCAACAACCCTTTGGGCCATCTGCTCCAACTCGGCCCAGGTGCGCGGAGGGTTCCTATACCCGTACTTCTCCAGAAGGTCCTTCCGGTAGTAAAGGATGCCAGCGTCGGTGAAGAAGGGGATGGAGGTGAGCCGGCCCTGGATGGTGTTGTTCTGCACAATGCGGGGGAAGAACTCCCTGAGCTCCGCCTCCGTGAAATATTGCCGCAAATCGACGGCGTGGGGGAGGACAATGCCCGGCCATATGACGTCAATCATGTAGACGTCCACGTCCGGGCTTCTGGCGGCCCAGTACTGCTGGTAGAGGGCCAGGCGGTCGTTGGTGTCGGCAGGGGAGTCGATGTACTCCACCCGGGTTCCCGTCCTCCTACCCCAGGCCTCTGCCATCTCCTTCATCCAGCGACCGCCCTCGCCCACAGCGGTGGAGTCCCCCGCCACTCGGATGATGGGACCCGCCTGCGCCCGAACCACCAAGGGTCCCAGGACAAGGCTAGCCGCGAGCCCGACACCTACCCCTTTGAGAAACTCTCTGCGCTTCATGTCGTCCTCCTATGGAAGCTTTTCCAAAGGGGATTATACCCCTGACCCCCTCGCCTGTCAACGACTGCGCTAGCCCCTAAGATCTCCCGCTGTCCGGACGGACGTCCTCCCCGGGCCACCCCGTCCCCAGTTCAGTTGGATCAGAAGGCCGCAGAAGGCGCTGAGGGGATCAGTGAAGGGGCGGGCCTCAGATCCAGGAAAGCGCTAGCCGGGCCTCGAGGTGCCCCACGGCCAGGCCCCGGTGGTTCTGCACCTCGGGCCGGTCCCAGGGGGTGGGGCCGGGCTCGAGGCCCAAGGCCCTAAGGAGGGCCACCACCGCCACCTCCCGGGCCTGGGTGGAGCCGTCCTCCACCTTGAGGGCCACGCCCAAGGGCCCCCTAGGGCTATCCAGAAGGGCCAAGCCATGGTAGCCCTCGGCCCCCCGCTTGGCCAGGAGGGGAAGGCGTTCCATGAGGAGGGTGTCTATGCTCCCTGGCCCCGCCACCAGATGGGGGTGGCGGCGCATGGCCTCCCCCACCCGGCGGAGGGGCTCCTCATAGGGCTTTGGGGCTTGGTCCGGCCGGGCCAGCAGGTAGAAGGCCCGGGCCGCCCGGGCAAGGGGCAGGGCGAAGGTAGGGACGCCGCACCCATCCGTGGCCTGCAGGGGTTCGGCCCCAGAAAGGTCCTGGAGGGCCTTCCGGTTCAGCTCCTGGACCGGGTGCTCGGGGCGTTCGTACCCTTCCGGGGAGGCCCCCAGGGCCAGGGCGGCCGCCAGCATCCCCGCGTGCTTGCCCGAGCAGTTGTGGTGGAGGGGGGTGGGCCTCTCCCCCGCCCTTTGCAGGGCCTCCCGGGCCTCCTTGGAAAAGGGGGGATGGACCCCGCAGACCAGGCGCTCAGGGCCCAGGCCCAGCTTCCCTAGGAAGCGGGCGGCCACCCCCACGTGGCGGGGCGTGCCGTCGTGGCTGGCGGTGGCCAGGGCGATCTCCTCCTCGCCCAAGGCAAACCGCTCCACGGCCCCGGTGAGGAAAAGGGCCAGGGCCTGGAAGGGCTTGGCCGAGGAGCGCAGGTAGCTCACCATGGCGGGGTTCCCCGCACAGGCCACAAGCCCCTCCTCGCCGTAGACCGCCAGGGAAACCCGGTGCCGGTTCTCCACCCACGGCCCGCGGTAGACCAAAACCTCTGCCTTCACGCCCCAAGTCTACGCCGGGCCTCCTCCAATAGGGGCCGCCAGTCCAGGCCCAGGTAGGGGGAAAAGAGGCCCTGGAGCCTGGCCTCAGCCTTCCTCAGGTTGCGCAGGCCGTTCCTGCCCTCCGCCTCCTGGTGGAGGGCCGCCGCTAGGAGGATGAGGCCCTGGAGGAAGCGCCGCTCCTCCCCTCGAGCCCTTTGCCAGGCCTCTTCCAGCGCCTCGTGGGCCTCGAAGTACCGCCCCTCCCGGAAAAGGGCCAGGAAGGTCTCCAGGGCCTCCATGCCCTTAAGGCTAACCTCCTCCCCGGCTAGCGGCGAGGGCGATCCGCCGGAACCAAGCCTTGGCCGCCTCCCCCTCCACTTCCACCCGGAGCTGGCAGGTGGCGAGGCCGCCCGCCTCCAAGGGGGGTGCCTCACAAAACCGCACCCGGGCCCCAGGGAGGCGAAAGACCCCCTCGGCCTCCCTCTCCCCGCCCCAGGAACGCAGGTACTCCTCCAGGAGCCAAGGGGGAAGGGCCCCAAAAACCTGGCCGAACCGTCCACCCCCCGCCACCGGGGGAAAGAGGTCCAAGGTGGCCTCCTCTCCCAAGGGGGTGGCCAGGCCCATCAGGTAGCGCACGTCCCGGCCCTCGAGGAAGACCGAGACCCGCTCCAAGAGCTCCCCCCCTTCAAAGAGCTCCGGCCCCAAAGGGGGGTAGCGGGCCACGAGGTTCTTCAGGGCCTCCCCTACCGTGCAGCCCTCCACCCAAGCCTGGGAGGTGCCCGCCAGGTCGCGGAAGGTGGCGTAGAGGTTCACCTTGGGCATGGACGGGTATCCGGGTAGGGGCTTTGGCGAGGCCCTTTCGGGGTCCCCACCGCGGCTTTCGCCGCGGTGGGGTGCTTAGTCCGCCGCCTGGGAGAGGATGCCAAGCTCAAGGAGCTTGGCCGGGGGCACCACGCCCCGCTCCCAGCCCCTTTCGCGGTAGCACTCCTCCAGCATGAGGTCCAGCTCCGTGAGCTGCCCCTTAGAGCCGGCGCAGTCCGAGGGTTCCTGGAGGAAGCGCTCGGGCAGGTAGTCCGAGCCCTCGGCCCAGCCCGCCAGGTTGTTGTAGTGGCGCTCCAGGTTGTAGATGCGCTCCCCGATCTTAAGGATCTCCTCGGGGGTCACGGGCCGGCCCCAGTAGGCGGAAAGCTGCTTGGCGTACTCCTCCGGCCCCTCGGCGAACTGGCTGAACTTGCAGAGGTCCAGGGAATCGGTGAAGGCGGAGAGGTCCTGGAAGAGCTTGGTGAGCTTCCCCTTGCCCTGCCAGGCCAGGGGGTCGGTCTTGTAGGGCACCCCCAGGATCTCCGAGGCAGGGGTATAGGCCCTTAGGTGGCAGGCCCCGCGGTTGGAGGTGGCGTAGGCGATGCCCATGCCCTTGAGGCCCCGGGGGTCGTAGGCGGGGATGGACTGGCCCTTGACCTCTAGGGCGATCTCCGGGTGGCCGATGGCCTTGGCGAAGCGGGCGGGACCTTCGGCCAGCATGTCCCCCACGCCCCGGCGGTGGGCGATGGCCTCGAGGACCCTCGCCTCCCCCTCCTTGTCCCCAAAGCGGATCCCGTCCTCCCCATGGTAGTACCCCTTCTCCGTGGCCTCCATGAGGACGGCGATGGCGTTGCCCGCCTCAATGGTGTCCATCCCGTAGGCGTTGCAGAGGTAGATGGCGTAGCCGGTCCAGTCCGTGTCCGTGTGGCCCGCGTGGGCCCCCAAGGCCCAGGCGGACTCGTACTCGTAGGACTCAAAGCGGATGGTCTTGCCGTCCACGTGGACCTCCACCATCTTCTTGCAGGCCACGGGGCAGGCGTGGCAGGTGTTGTCCTGGATGAGGCGGTGCTCGCGGATGTACTCCCCGGAGATCTTCTCCGCCCCTTCAATGCAGGTGTGCTGGGCGTTGTAGGTGGGCAGGGCCCCCATGACGTTGGTGATGTTCATGAGGACGTTGGTGCCGTAGAGGGAAAGCCCGCCCTTCTTGGGAGCGGTCACGTTCTTGGGGTCGTTGATGGTGGCCGAGGCCAGGCGGTCCGCCTCCCGCCAGAGCTCGGGGTCCTTGGGCTGGGGCATCTTGTCCTGCTTGCCCACCACCACGATGGCCTTCAGCTTTTTGCTCCCCGCCACCGCCCCCGTGCCCCCGCGGCCTGCGGCCCGCTCATCGTTGTTGATCCAGTTGGCGAAGCGCACCAGGTTCTCCCCGGCGGGGCCGATGGCCATGACGTCGGCCTCCTCCCCGTGCCGCTCGCGGAGGATGCGGTGGACCTCGTGGGTGGTCTTGCCCCAGAGGTCGGAGGCGTCCTCTATGGAGACCTCCCCGTCCTCCACCAGGAGGTAGACAGGCCTCTCCGAGGCCCCCTTGATGAGGAGGCCATCAAACCCCGCCCACTTCAGCTTGGCCGCGGTCCAGCCCCCCATGTGGCTGTCGGTAACCGTGCCGGTGAGGGGGCTCTTGGTGACCACCGCCAGCCGCCCGGACATCTTGGCGCGGGTGCCGGAAAGGGGGCCGTTCATGATGCAAAGGAGGTTCTCCGGGCCCAGGGAGTCCACCTGGGGGCCGTTCTCGTACACGTACTTCACCCCAAGGCCTCGTCCCCCCACGTACATCTCCAGGTCCTTGGGATCGGGGGCGAAGTACTCCACCTGGCCGGTGGTCAGGTCAATACGGGCAAGCTTGTGGGCATATCCTCCAAGCATCCTGCACCTCCCATAAAGGCTTCGTCGCACGAGGCAAAGACGTTTTCCCTAAGCGTTGCGCCGGATTGTACCACACCCCCTGCCCCGGAGTGTACAGTGGGGCATCATGCTGGCCCTGGTGGGGGAAACCCTGGTGGACCTGGTGCTGGAGGAGGAAGACCCCTTGCGCTTCACAGGGGTGCCGGGGGGCTCGGTCCTCAACACGGCGAGCGCCCTGGCCCGGCTGGGCCTTCCCGTGCGCTTCTTCTCCGAGGTGGGGACGGACTGGCTTTCCCTTTGGTGCGAGGGGGAGATGGCGAGGCAGGGCCTAGAGCCCAGGCTCTTCCGCCACCCCGCCCCCATGCCCCTGGCCCTGGTGCGCCTGGACGAAAAGGGGAACGCCCACTACAGCTTCCACCGCCCCTTCCAAGCCCCCTACCGGCCCGAGGCGGGCGGGGTGAGGGGGGCTTGGGGCCTCCACTTCGGCTCCCTCTTCACCCTCGAGGCCCGCACCCGGGAAGGGCTAGAGGCCCTCCTCAGGGAGGCGGAAGGGGCCCTCCTCTCCTACGACCCCAACCTGCGAAGCCCCCCGGGGCCAGAGGAACGGGACTGGATTGGGGGATACCTGGAGCGGGTAGACCTCCTCAAGCTCTCCCTGGAGGACGCCCGCCTCCTCTTTCCCGAAGGCCCCCTGGAGGGGGTGCGGCGCCTCCCCCCTGCCCTCAAGGTCCTCACCCTGGGCCCCGAGGGGGCGGTGGCCTTCCTGGGGGAGGTGGAGGTGCGGGTCCCGGGGGAGAAAGTGAAGGTGGTGGACACCGTGGGGGCGGGGGATACCTTCACCGCGGGGCTTCTAGCCCTCTTATGGAAAAGGGGCTTCGGCAAGGGGAACCTTTCCACCCTGGAAGCGGAAACCCTGGAAGGAATCCTTAAGGGGGCCACGGCCTTGGCCGCCCTGGCCTGCACCGTGCGGGGAGCGGGCCTCCCCGAGGAGGGGCTTGGGGCCTGGCGGGCCCGCTTCCTAGGGGATGAGGAGGACCTTGCCCACGGTCCTCCGCCCCTCTAGGGCCTCGTGGGCCTCCTGGGCTCTCTCCAGGGGGAACTCGGCCCCAATCCGCACCCTAAGCCACCCCTCCCTAAGGGCCCGGAAAACCTCCCCCGCCCGCCAGAGGAGTTCCTTGCGGCTTGCCGTGTAGTGGTGAAGGGTGGGGCGGGTGAGGAAGAGGCTTCCCTTGCGGTTCAGGACCTGGGGGTCAAGGGGGGGAACGGGCCCCGAGGCCTGGCCGAAGAGGACCAGGATACCCCGGGGACGGAGGGCGTCCAGGCTCCCCTCAAAGGTGTCCTTCCCCACCCCATCAAAAACCGCATCCACCCCGCCCCCGGAAAGGGCCTTCACCGCCTGGGCGAAGCCCTCGTAGGGAAGGGCGTAGTCCGCCCCGGCCTCTAGGCATAGGGCCCGCTTCTCAGGGGTGCTGGCGGTGGCGTAGACCGTGGCCCCCTTGCGCTTGGCCCACTGGATGAAGAGCAGGCCCACGCCCCCAGCCCCCGCGTGGA
This sequence comes from Thermus sediminis, assembly GCF_003426945.1. Classification (NCBI taxonomy): domain Bacteria; kingdom Thermotogati; phylum Deinococcota; class Deinococci; order Thermales; family Thermaceae; genus Thermus; species Thermus sediminis. The sequence goes on along the minus strand of NZ_QURO01000004.1, from coordinate 1,370,585 downwards.
TCAGAACCTGGTCCCCGGGGCGCACGGGGTAGGTGCTCTCCAGGAGGTAGTGGACGGTCATCCCCTGGAGGAGGGCCGCCGCCGCCAGCCTCAGGTCCACCCCTTCGGGGACGGGGACCAGCCTCTCCGCGGGCACCAGCTGGTACTCCGCGTAAGACCCTTGGACGTTGGCGAAGGCCACCCGGTCCCCTGCCCGCACCCCCGCCACGCCCTCCCCCACCGCCTCCACCCCCCGGCCCCTTCCTCCCCCAGGGTGAAGGGGAGGGGCATGGGGTAAAGCCCCTTCCGCTTGTAGATGTCGATGTAGTTGACGCCGATAGCCTGGAGCCGGACCAGGACCTCCCCGGGGCCCGGCTCGGGGACGGGGACCTCCTCCAGCCTTAAGACCTCCGGCCCGCCCACCTGGTGCACCCTAATGGCCTTCATGGCCCAAGCCTATCAAAAGCCCCGCAGGTACTGGGGCGGAATAGGGGCCTCCGCCCCCAGGACCTGGGCCGCCCGCAAGGGGAAGTAGGGGTCCCGGAGGAGGACCCGGCCCAGGAGGATGAGGTCAGCGCTTCCTGCTTGGAGAATGGTTTCCGCCTGCTCCGGGGTGGTGAGGAGCCCCACCGCCCCCGTGGCCAGGCCCACCCGCTTCCGCACGGCGTCGGCGAAGGGCACCTGGAAGCCCGGGGCCACGGGCACCCGCACCCCCGGCACCACCCCCCCGCTGGAGAGGTCCAGGAGGTCCACCCCCAGGGCCTTCAGGGCCTCGGCGAAGGCCAAGGTGTCCTCGAGGGCCCACCCCCCCTCCGCCCAGTCCGTGGCCGAGACCCGCACCCAAAGGGGAAGTTCTTCAGGGATCGCCTCCCGCACCGCCTCCGCCACCAGGAGGGGGAAGCGCATGCGGTTCTCCCGGCTTCCTCCGTAGAGGTCGTCCCGTTGGTTGGAGAGGGGGGAGAGGAAGGAGGAGAGGAGGTACCCGTGGGCCATGTGGAGCTCCACCACTTGGAAGCCCGCCCTAAGGGCCCGCTTGGCCGCCGCCACGAAGGCTTCCAGAATCCGGGCCATCCCCTCCTCCGTGAGGGCCTCCGGCACCGGGTAGCCCTCGGCGAAGGGGATGGGGCTTGGCCCCACCACCCGCCACCCCAGGGGCTTGCCCCCCTCCCAGGGCCTGGCCGTTCCCGCCTTACGCCCGGCGTGGGCGAGCTGGATCCCCGGCACCGCCCCCGCTTCCCGGATGCGGCGGGCCAGCTCGGAAAGGCCCGGGAGGTGCTCCTCGGACCAGAGGCCCAGGTCAAAGGGGCTGATCCGCCCCTCGGGGAGGACCGCCGTGGCCTCCACGATCACGAGCCCCACCCCGCCCAGGGCCCGGGTGGGGTAATGGAGGAGGTGCCAGTCCGTGACCTGGCCCTCCCCTGTGGCCGAGTACTGGCACATGGGGGACATGGCCAGGCGGTTTTTGAGGCGGAGGCTGCGGAGATCCAAAGGGGTAAAGAGCAAGGCCATGACCCCCTCATTATCGCGCCTGTGGTAGGCTATGGGCGAAGGAATGGAACCTCTTCCACGAGGTCCAAAAGGAGGTAGGAGGATGGGTAATACCCTTTTCTTACTGTTTTCTTCGCTCTGCCAGCTCAGAAAAACCTCCCGGGGACCTTCTTCCGGGGCCCCCATGCTGGCTTGGGCCAGCATGGGGTGGTATAAATGGCTCCCCACCCTGGCCATAGCCCTAGGCCTCGCCCTGGCCCAGCCCCTCAAGGTGGCCATCCTGTGGCACCAGCACCAACCCCCCTACGAGAACCCCGTCACCGGGCAGTACGAGGGGCCCTGGGTGCGCATGCACGGGGTGAACAGCTACCCGTGGATGGCGGAAGTGCTCAAGGAGTATCCGGAAATCAAGGTCACCTTTGACTACACCTCCACCCTCCTCAAGCAGATAGAGGACTACCTCTCAGGGAGGGCCAAGGACGCCTACTGGCGGGTCTCGGAAAAGCCCCTAAAGGAGCTTTCCCCGGAGGAGCGGACCTTCATCGTGGAGCGCTTCTTTGACATCAACCCCCGCTTCGTGGAAAAAAGCCCCCGCTACAAGGAGCTCCAGACCAAGAAAACCCGGGGGGAAACCTTCAGCGACCAGGACCTCGAGGACCTGCGGGTGCTCTGGAACCTCTACTGGATCAACGTGAACTACATTGAGCGGGACCCAGGCCTAAAGGCCCTCTACCGCAAGGACCGGGGGTTCACCCAGGAAGACCTGGCCTACGTGCTAGGGAAGCACCTGGAGCTCATGGCCACCATCCTGCCCCTGCACAAGGCGCTCTGGGAGCGGGGCCAGATTGACCTGATCACCACCCCCTACTACCACCCCATCCTGCCCATCCTCCTGGACAAGGAGGCCATCCGCGAGTCCAACCCCGCCCTGGCCCTGCCCAAGGAGGAGATCGCTTGGCCCGAGGACGCCGCCTGGCAGGTGCGGGCGGGGCGGGACTACTTCCAAAAGCTCTTCGGCAAGGCCCCCAAAGGCATGTGGCCCCCCGAGGGGGCCGTGAGCCAGAAGGCCGCCGAGCTCTACGCCGAGGAGGGCATCGGCTTCCTGGTGACGGACGAGGCCATCCTGGGCAGAAGCGGCTTCCCCGTGAACCCCGCCACCCTCACCCGGCTCTACCGGGTGGAGAAGGAGGGCAAGGGGGTGGTCCTCTTCTTCCGGCACCGGGACCTCTCGGACCGGATCGGCTTCAGCTACAGCCAGATGCCCGCCGAGCGGGCGGTGGAGGACTTCATCGGCACCCTCCTGGAGATCCGCCGCCAGGTGATCGGGCAAAACCCCGAGGCCGTGCTCACCATCGCCCTGGACGGGGAAAACGCCTGGGAGCACTACCCGAATAACGGCAACGACTTCCTCCGCCTCCTCTATAGGCGCCTCACCGAGGAGCAGAAGAAGGGCACCCTCAAGACCGTGCTCTTCTCCGAGGTCCTAGACCTTCCCACCCTCCCCATCGCCCGGCTGGGCACCGGGGGCTGGGCTGGGGACTTCGCCATGTGGGCCGGGGAACCCGAGGAAAACGAGGCCTGGGATCGCCTAAGCCGGGCCCGGCAGGCGGTCTTGGCCTACCAGGCCCAGGGCGGGGACCCCCAGGTGGCGGAAAGGGCTATGGGGCTCATCTACGCCGCCCAGGCCTCCGACTGGTTCTGGTGGTACGGCCAGGACACCGGCTTCCCCAACCATCCCCTCTTTGACGAGGCCTTCCGCGCCATCCTCCAGGCGGTCTACAAAACCCTGGGCCAGAAGCCCCCGGAGGAGCTCTACATCGCCGTGCGCCCCCCCGCCCAAGTGCAAGGCACCCCGGGAAGGGTGAAGCCTACCCTGGACGGCCGGGCCGAACCAGAGGAGTGGAGGGGTGCCGCCTACCTCCCCGACCCCGATGGCACCACCATGCAGACCCCGGACGACCTCATCCAGGCCCTCTACCTGGGGTTTGACGAGCAGAACGTCTACCTCAGGGTGGACCTCCGGGACGGGGTCAGGGCCAGGGACCTGGTGGGCCAGGGGTACCGCTTGCACGTCTACGCCACCATCCCGAGGGGGGAGGGCGGGGCTGCCTTCCCCGAGGAGGGGGAGGTCTCCTTGGGCTTCCCCCTGCAACAGCGGATCACCCTGGACTTCAACCAGGTCCAGGAGGGCCAGGCGGTCTTGGTGCGCTACGCCTACCGGGAAGGGGCCTGGGTTTTGGCCAGCTCCCCTGCGGATCTGGCAGGCCGCCGCGCCTTCCTGGACGAGGTGGTGGAGATGCGCATCCCCTACACCACCCTCAAGGCGGAGGCGGGGGACACCCTCCGCCTGGCGGTGGTCCTGGAAAAGGAAGGGCGCATCCTGGACACCGCCCCGAACGGCAACCCCCTGGCCCTGGCCCTGCCCCAGCGCCTGGCGGGGAAGGAGGCCCTGGTCCTCAAGGACCCCGAGGGGGACGAGTATGGCCCTGGCACCTACACCTACCCCAAGGAGGGCGCCTTCGCCCCCTTCCAAGGCCTCTTTGACCTCCTGGAGATGCGCATCCTGGACGGCGGGGCCACCTGGACCTTCGTCTTCACCTTCAAGGAGATGACCAACCCTTGGGGCGCCCCTGCGGGCTTCAGCCACCAGCTCATCAACGTCTACATAGACTACAAGGAGGGCGGCAGGACGGAGACCTTCGCCAAGGGGGCCAGGGTGGCCTTTGACCCTGAGCACCCCTGGGACCTCTTCCTCAAAGCGGCGGGCTGGCCCCAGTACGGCCAGCGGGTGGGCTTTCCCGACGGCACCGACACTGCGGACGGGATCGTGGTGGCCAGCAACCCTGCGGACAAGCAGGTCATCCTCCAGGTGGACAAGAAGTACTTCAACCCCATCCCGGGCCAGAGGGTCTGCTTCTACGTCCTGGTAGGAAGCCAGGACGGCTACGGCCCTGACCACTTCCGCCCCGTGGGTAAGGAGGCGGGGCCCTGGAATCTGGGTGGGGCTTTGAACGAGGACGCCCCCCTGGTGGTGGACTACCTGTGGCCGGAAAAGGGGGTCCAGGAGGCCATGCTCTCCCAGTATGGGGGCGGAAGGTATGCGGTCCTAAAGCCCTACTGCGTGGCCTGGCCCTAAGCCTTAGCTCAACTACCCTGGGAGCCTCTCCCAGGGTAAACTTTTGCTATGGACCAAGGTTTGGAGGCCGCCTTCAAGTATTTGGAGCGCCTCCTCTATGGAGATGCAAAGCGCCCCGGCCTCACCATCTATGACCTGGAGCGCCTGGTGGGCTACCCCGCCCGGGGGGAGGGACCCCTGGCCTACACCCTTCCCCGCAACCAGGCCCTTTCTGGAGTCCAGGCAGTACGTTTTTACTACTACCCCAAGGACCCCAAGCTCCAGCTCATCGTGGAGATCGAGGACCAGGAAGGGAGGAAGCACCTGCGCCACTTTCGCTGGAATGGCTCCGCCTGGGAGGTCCCCGAGGGCAGGCTGGGCGACCTCAAGGTTACCGAGGAGAGCCCAGGCCCCATCAAGGTAGGGGAAGACCACTTCCTGGGCTTTCCCCGCGAGGAAGCCCTGGAGCTGGCCCAAGAGGTGCGCAGGGGAGAAGCCCTGGGGGCCAAGTACCTCCTCTGCCCCCGGTGCAGCACCCGGATCTTCTACGCCCCCTCGGTCCGTCCCGAGGGCATCGCCTGCCCCCGGTGCGGCAACGCCACCCTGCTCTTCAAGACCTTCTCCGGCCTGGACCTCCCCAAGGACCCCCTCGAGGCCCTGGCCGAGGAGCAAAGGGCCCTCCGCAAAGCCCTGGAGGAGCTCATGGCCTATCTGAAGCGCAAACTTGGCCCCTAGACCCGCGTCCCCTCGGCACCCCACCCGGGATAGGCGTAGAAGCGGCCCCTTTCCCCCCGAAGGTAGTCCAGCAAGGGCTCTTGCAGGGGGCGGTGGCTAGAAAGCCTGGCCGCCACCTCCTGTGGGGTGAAGAAGCGGGCCTCCACGATGTGGCCGTCGGGGTCTCTCGGGTTCAGGAGCCCCTCGTAGCTGGCCCTAAAGGCCAAGGCGAGGGTGCGCTCGTTCCTGCGGCGGTCCTCCACCTGGATCACATAGGCCAGGTGTTCAATGGCCTTCACCCTTAGGCCCGTCTCCTCCCGCACCTCCCGCACCAAGGCCTCCGGGACCGTCTCCCCGGGTTCCACCGTGCCCCCGGGGAGGGTGTAGCGCACCAGGCCCTTCCGCCCCCAATCGTTCCCCACCAGGAGGACCCGCCCCTGGCGGTCCAGGAGGATGGCCGCCACCACCAGGATCTCCCGGCGCATCACGCTTCCGCCATGGCCTCCAGCTGGCGCTCCTGGTCAGCCCGCTTCAGGGCCTCCAGAAGGGGCTGGAGCTTGCCCAAGAGGACGCCTTCCAGGTCGTGGGTGGTGAAGCCGATGCGGTGGTCCGTGACCCGGGACTGGGGAAAGTTGTACGTGCGGATCTTCTCCGAGCGCTCCCCGGTGCCGATCTGGGCGAGTCGGGTCTTGCGGAGCCTCTCCGCCTCCTCGGCCCGCTTCATCTCTAGGAGACGGCTACGGAGGATCATGAGGGCCTTCTCCCGATTTTTGATCTGGCTCCTTGAGTCCTGGCAGGTAACCATGATGCCCGTGGGCAGGTGGACCACCCGCACGGCGGAGTCCGTGGTGTTCACCCCCTGGCCCCCAGGCCCCGAGGCCCGCATCACGTCGATGCGGACCTCGTCCATGTTGAGCTGGAAGTCGGCCTCCTCCGCCCTGGGCAGAACGGCCACCGTGGCCGTGGAGGTGTGGATGCGCCCCTGGGTCTCCGTGGCTGGGACCCGCTGTACCCGGTGGACCCCGCTCTCGTACTTGAAGGTGCCGTAGGCCCCGGGGCCCCGCACCTCAAAGACCACCTTGGAAAATCCCCCCAGGTCCGTGGGGTTGGAGTCCAGAAGCTCCGTCTCAAAGCCCATCTCTTCGGCAAAGCGCAGGTACATCTCCAGGAGGTCCCGGGCGAAGAGGGCGGCCTCCTCCCCGCCGGTGCCGGCCCGGATCTCCAGGATGGCGTCCCGCTCGTCCATGGGGTCCTTGGGCAGAAGGTGGCGCTCCAGTTCCTTCTCCAGCTCCTTCTTGCGGACCTCCAGCTCGGCCTTCTCCGCCTTGGCCACCTCGCGGAGCTCGGGGTCCTCGAGGAGGCTTTCCACCCCTTCCAGGTCCTGGAGCACCTTGCGGTACTCCCGGATGAGGGCGATGACCTCCCCCATCTCGGCATAGCGCCGGGAAAGGGCCTGGTAGCGCTTCGGGTCCTTTAGGACCTCCGGGTCAGCGAGCAGCGCCTCCAGCTCACGGTACTCCTCCTCCAAGCGCAAAAGCTTGTCCAGCATACCTGATCCCAGGATACTCCATGGGGGGCTTGACGGAGGATTTAGGCTTGCCTAAATACCCGCCGTGGAAGATCCCCCGCCCTACACCCTTCTGGGCGGCCTCCTGGCCCGGGGGTTCACCGCCTTAGGGGCGGCCATCGCTTCCCTCACCCAGGAGCCTAGCCGCAAGCCCATGGACGGGATGCTGGGCTCCACCGCCGGGGTGATGCTTTCTGCGCCTTCTCCCCCCTGGTCCCCGGAATGCAGACTCCCCTGGGTTCCCGCTGCGGTCGGGCCTCTGGCAGGGGGCGTAACCATGAGGCTTTTGGACCACCTCCTTCCCCACCTGCACCTGGGGTTTCCCATGGAGGCCAGGGAGGGGACGCGCGTTCCCTGGCGGCGCGCTACCCTGCAGGTCCTGGCCATCACCCTGCACAACACCCCCAAGGGCTTGGCGGTGGCCTGGCCCTTGAAGCGGGCAGGGGTAAGGGCAGGCCCGGCCCGGTTTTACGGGTAGCTCCCCCCCATCGTGGGGCCCATCGGCGCAGTCCAGGGAGGGCTTTGGGTAACCCGGGTGCCGCCCTCCTCCCCTACCCCATGGCCTTCGCCGCAGGGGCCATGGTCTTCGTGGCCCTAAAGGGGGTCATTCCTGAAAGCCAGGGGGAGGGCAACGGGGACGTATCCACCTTCGGGACGGTGGAGTAAGGCCATGGACAGCCGCCTAGGCCCCTTGGCCCCTGCTCGGGCGTCCCTTGGGGGGCGCCCCCTTGGCCTTGGCAGCTGCGGCTTGGGAAACCCTGTTCAGCCCGTCGGGAATGCCATCCTTGTCCAGCTCCACCGGGCGGCCCCTGGCCTCCTCCAGGCGCTTCTCCACCGCATCGGGCTAGCCGCCCTTTCTTGAACCGCCTCTTGGGCCAGCGATCGGGCCACCTCCTCGCCCCTCTCCCCAAGCCCCTTGGAGTCCATCTAGCCTCCAGGCTACAGGAGGGCGCGGAGGTCCGCTACCACCCTCTCCGTGGCCTCCACCTTGTCGGGGCTGAAGAGGAGCACCAGCCTCCCCCCATGAACCACAAAGGTGGTGGCCGTGTGGTCCACCAGGTAGTCTTCGGGGCTCCGGAACTGGGTCTTCTGGTAGTAGACCCCGAAACTCCGGGCCACCTCCCGGACCGCCTCCGGGCTCCCCGTAAGGCCCAGGAAGTCGGGATGGAAGGCTTTGGCGTACTCGTCGGCGATGTGGGGGGGATCCCGGTCGGGGTCCACGCTGATGAAGATCACCTGGACCCGGGCCCGCTCCCTGGGGGAAAGGGCCTCGTAGGCCCGCCTGAGGGCCAGCATGGTGGTGGGGCAGACGTCCGGGCAACGCACGAATCCGAAGAAGATGAGGACCAACTCCTCCTGGAGGTCCGCCAGGCGCACGGGGCCCTTGGGCCCCTCCAGGACAAAGTCCACGGGCCTGGGGTTGAGGAGCCGGGTGCCGAAGAAGCTGTGGGGGCCCTTGGGCAGGAGAAAGTAGCCCAAGGCGAGGAGCCCCAAGACCAAAAGGACCGGGAAAAAGCGTCTCATCGCATCTCCACAGGCAGGGTTACCTTAAGCTTCAGGCCCCCCTGGAAAAGGAGGGCGATCTCCACCCTCTCCCCCGCCTTCAGGGGCCGCTTTAGCCCTTCTAGCATCAGGTGGTACCCCCCGGGCCTGAAGGCCACCCGGCCCCCCGGAGGGATCTCCACGTAGGGCAGGGGGCGCATGCCCAGCACGGTATGCCCCCCCCTGTGCTCCCTGTGATCCCGGTGCAAGGAGACCCGCTCCGCCACCTCCGTTTCGGCCCCAAGGAGCCTTACCGCGGTCCTCCCCCGGTTCTCCAGGGTGAGGTAGGCTGCGGTGTCCCGCACCACCGGAGGCAACAGGCGCACCCAGCCTGGCTCCGCCACCACCTGGCCCCAGGCGGGGAGGAAAAGGAGGAAGATGGGAAGGAGGCGCCTCATAGCTACCAGTCTACGGGGCCTCGAGGGACGAATGTACTCTTTGTATCCTGGGACACCGAGGCCAGGGGCAAAAGTACAAAAGTCCCACCCCCCGCCCCTACCTTGAGGGTGTATGCGCACCCTGGGCCTTCTGCCCCTCCTGGCCCTAGCCTCGGCCGGCCCGGTCCTGAGGCTTTCCGGGGAGGTGAGGGGCCCTCTGGTCCTCACCACCCCAGGCCTCCTGGTGGAAGGGAAGGGGGCGGTGCTCTACGGGGAAAGGGGGCACACCCTGAGCCTCCTGGCCCCGGGCATCCGGGTGCGGGGCCTCAAGGTGGTGGGGGCAGGCCCAGAGGACGACTTCTTTGAGCCCCACGCCGCCATCTACCTGGAGGGGTGTGCGGGGTGCCTTCTGGAAGACGTGGAGGTGGAAAAGGCCCCCGCGGCGGTGCGGGTGGAGGACTCCCCCGGAGCCCTGGTGCGGGGCCTGAGGGCCCAGGGCCTCGGCCAATCTCCCGGGGTCCTCCTCTACCGGAGCAAGGAGGCGGCGGTGGAGGGAAGCCACCTCTCGGGCTACATGGACGCCATCTACGTGGAGTACAGCCCCGGCGCGCGCATCCAGGAGAACCTCCTGGAGGCCAACGGCCGCTACGGCTTCCACGTGATGTTCTCCTGGGGGGTGCGGGTGGAGGGCAACCTGAGCCAGGGGAACGCCGTGGGCAACGCCGTCATGCACGGGGCAGGGAACCGGGTGGTCAAGAACCTGCTCCTGGACCACAAAACCCCCCTCGGCTACGGCCTTTTGCTCCAGGACGAGCGGGAGACGGAGGTGGCGGCGAACGTCTTCGGCGGGAACACCCTGGGCCTGGTCCTCATGGACGCCCAAGGGGTGAGGGTGGTGGGAAACCGCTTCCGGCAAAACGGCACCGCCCTCCGCATCACCCGGGAGCGGGGGGGGAACTCGGCCCGGGTGGTGGAAAACGCCTTCCTGGGGAACCTCTACGACCTCCTGGTGGACGACCCCGAGGCCAAGGCGGAGGTCCAGGGCAACGCCTACGACCGGGCCCCAGGCCTTCCCGTTCCTCACCTTCCCGCCTCCAGCTTCGCCCTCCTTCTGGCCCGGCAGCCGGAGCTCTCCCTCTTCGCCCTCTCCCCGGGGGTGGTGCTATGGGAGGGGGTGGAGGGCCAGGTCCCGGGCCTGAGGCTCCTCTCGTTGGCCGACCCCAAGCCCAAGCCCTTGCCGAGGGAAGAAGGAGTCCGGGTGGGCCCCCTTCTCCTGGGGCTCCTGGGAGGTGTCCTGTGGTGGCGGTGGAGGGTTTAGAAAAGCGGGGAAGGCTCTTCGGGGTAAGCCTCCAAGCGGAGAGGGGGGTGGTGGGCCTCTTCGGGCCCAACGGGGCGGGGAAGAGCACCCTCTTGGCCATTCTGGCCGGCAGGCTGCGGCCGGATGGGGGCAAGGCCCTCCTCCTGGGCAAAGCCCCCAGGGACCCCGGGGTCCTGGCCCTAAGGGCCTACCTGCCGCAAAACCCCAGGCTCCTCCCCCACCTGAAGGCCCTCGAGGTCCTCCAAGGGGCCAGGAGGGTGAAGGGCCTGCGACAGGGTGCCCTGGAGGAGGCCGCCTTCCGGATGGGGATTGAGCCCCTTTTGGGTAAACGGGTGGGGGAGCTTTCCGGAGGGCAGCAAAAGCGCCTGGCCATCGCCGCCGCCCTCATGGGGAACCCTCCCATCTGGCTTCTGGACGAGCCCACCGCCGCCCTGGACCCTAAGGGCCAGGAGCGCTTCTGGAACTGGGTACGGGACAAAGGGGAAGGGGTGGCCCTCCTCGCCCTCCACGACCTGAAGGAGGCCTCCCTAACCCAGCGGCTTTTCCTGCTCAAGGGGGGGAAGCTTTTGGAGGAAGGCCCCCCGGAAGAGGTCTTGGGCCCAAGGGGAGAGCGCCTCCCCTGGCTAATGGAGGTAGTCTATGGCGAAGACGCGGCGTGAGGTTTTGGCGGTTTTGGGCGGTCTGGTCCTGGCCCCGCAAGCCCTGGCCCACCACGGAGGGCACGGGAGCCCCGGGGGGATGGCCTCCGGGGCCGACCTGGTCCCCCCCAAGCCCATTCCCTGGGACGCGGGCGCCTGCGGCTTTTGCGAGATGCCCATCAAGACCCCCGAGGGGCAGTGGCGGGGCCGCACCTTCCCTAAGGGCTTCTTTGAGCAGACCTACAGCCAGATCGCCTTCAAGGAGAAAAGGCCCGCCCCCCACAACCCCAAGGAGACCGTGGAGGCCCTGCACTTTGAGAGCATCGCCTGCATGGTGAACTACGCCTGGGTCCACGGCCTGAAGGACGGGGAAGGGACCACCTTCTACGTCACGGACCGGGGGGGCTACGATCCCCAGAACCCCCAGGGGAGCGTGCGCCTGGTCCCCGCCCGGCAGGCCACCTTCTACTGGGGGGAGAGGTTGATGGTGGTGATGAACGCCCGCCTCCTAGCCTTCAGGGACCCCGACCGGGCCCGGGCCTTCGCCGAGGCCCACAGGGCCCAGCACGGCAGGCAGAACTTCTTCACCTTCCAGACCCTCTTAGACCTCGCCCCCCTGCCCGAGGCCAACCTGGTCGCCCTCCTGGCCCGGCATGCGGGGCTTTTGGGAGGGAAGGGAGACCACGGGCACGACCATAGCCACTAAGAAGGGTCCTCATGCACATCTCCTACCTTAAGGGGTTCTTGATCGTTCTCCTCGTGGCCCTGGCCACCTCGGTTCTGGCCCACGAGAGCCGTCAAGTGGGACCTTACAGGATCGTGATCGGCTTCCTCTACAACCCCGCCTTCGCCGGCTTTCCCAACTCCTTGGACCTTAGGGTCACGGAAGGGGACAAGCCTGCGGAAGGGTTAGAAAAGACCCTCATCGTGGAGATCATCGCCCCCAACGGGGAGGCTTTCCAGGTGGACCTGCGGCCGGCTCACCGCCAGCCCGGGTACTACCGGGGCTGGTTCATCCCCGGGGTGAGCGGGAACTACGTCTGGAGGGTGCGGGGCAAGATAGGCGATTTGGAGATCAACGAAACCTTCTCCAAGTTCTTCCACTCCAAGGAAGCCGTCCTTGACCCCAGGGAATACACCGTTCCCAAGGGACGCTGACCCGATCTTGGGCCACCCCGGGACCTTCCGGGGTGGCCTTCTTGGTAGAGTGGAGGTGAACCCATGGAACGCCGCCGCTTTTTGGCCCTCCTGGCCCTCCCCCTCCTCCCGAAGGCCCTTTCTGCCCCTAGGGCCCTCAGGGTGGGGGTGGAGGCCTGCCCCTACTGCTTCATGACCATCCTGGACGCCCGCTACGCCGCCCAGGCAGTGAACCCCCAGGGCAAGGCCTTCTTCTACGACGACCCCGCCTGCCTCCTGGACCAGCTCAACGGCTGGGGCGGGCCCGAGCTCAAGGCCAAGGAGGTCTACCTGGTGGACTTCCTGGAAAGCACCCGGACCCAGCCCCGTTGGGTGGAGGCGGACAAGGCCCTCCTCTACCACAACCCCCAGATCCGCACCCCCATGGGCTCGGGGCTTTTGGCCTTCAAGAGCCGGGAAAATCTGGAACGGCACCTCAAGGAGCGCCCGGAGAGGCGGGGCGGCCGGGTCCTCACCTGGAGGGAGGCCCTGAAGGAGGGGGAGAAGCGCACCTGGGTCCCCACGGACTTCTTCCCCCCTCCCCCTAAGCCGTGATACCACCCCATGCTGGCTTGGGCCAGCATGGGGGCACCGGCAGAGGGTGTTCCTGGGAGGCTTTTCTAAGCTGGCAGAGCGAAGAAAGAGTATGACCCCCCTCTTCCTCAAGGAGGTGGCCCGCAACCCCTGGACCGCGGGCCTCCTCCTCCTGCCGCCCCTCCTGGCCCTGGGGTTCCAGGGCCGGGGAGAGGGGGTGGGGCTGGTGGGCCTCTACTCGGGGCTTTCCCTCCTCCTTCCCCCCCTGGTCTTGGCCCTCTCGGTGCCCCTCTTGGCCTCCCGGGAGGAGTGGGCCTTCCTCCTCGGCCTCCCCGCCCGGCCCTTCAGGGCCCTCCTGGAAGGGACCCTGGGGGTCTTCCTGGGCCTCTTTCCGCCCCTTCTCCTCGGCCTCCTCCTAGGGGCGGGGCTCCTGGGCCTCTCCCCCGGGGCGGGCCTTTGGCTCCTCCTTTCCGGGGCGGGCCTCCTCCTCTTCTGGCTGGGGGTGAGCGCCCTCCTCGCCGCCCTCCTCCTGGAGGAAAGGCGGGCCCTGGCCTTGGGCTTCGGCCTCTTTGGCCTCTTGAACGTCCTCTACGGCCCCTTGGTGGTGGCCTTGGCCGTGCGGCTTAGGGACTACCCCCTCGAGGGCCTCCTCACCCTGGCCCTCCTCCTGAACCCCCAGGAGGTCCACCGGGTGGGCCTCCTCGCAGGCCTGAACGCCCCGGTCCTCACCGGGCCTGTGGGCCATCTGGTGGCGGAGAGGCTGGGGACGGTGGGGGCCCTCGTGGGCCTCCTCCACCTCGCCCTCTCCGGGGTTCTCTTGACCCTTCTGGCCGCCCTGGTCTTCGCCCGGCGGGACCGGTAGTATGGCGAGGGTGCACCGCCTGGCTGCCCTGCTCCTCATCCTCCCCTTTTTCCTCCAGCTTCTGGGCCTGGGGGAGACCCCCTTGGGCGGGGGGCTTTGCGGGGAGCTCTTCCGCCAAAGGGACCCGGCCCTGGCCCTCATTAGCCCGGGCTTTTGGTACGGCCTCCTCTTCATGGTCCTCCTGGCCCTCCAGCTGGGCTATGGCCTCGCCCTCCTCCTCCTGCCCCTTCTGGAGGTGCGCCTGGGGCCGGGATGGCCCAGGGCGGGGCGGTACCTGGTCGGGGTGCTCTTGCTCCTCTTCCTCCTCACCCGGACCACGGGCCTCCCCGCCCCTGGGGAGGGGGGGCTGGTCCTGGAAAGGGCCCCCCTGGATCCCCTCTCCCTCCTCCTGGTGGGCCTCTCCCTGGCGGGGGGGCTCCTCTTGAGGGAGAATGGGAGGGATGGAGCGGCTTCTTGAGGTCATGCGCCGCCTGCGGGGCCCCGGGGGATGCCCCTGGGACCGGGCCCAGACCCACGAGAGCCTGGTCCCCTACCTCCTGGAGGAGGCGGGGGAGGCGGCGGACGCCATCCTGAAGGGGGACCCGGAGGCGGTGGCGGAGGAGCTTGGGGACGTCCTCCTCCAGGTGGCCTTCCACAGCGCCATCGCCGAGGAGGAGGGCACCTTCACCTACGCCGAGGTGGAGAGGCGCATCGTGGAAAAGCTCATCCGCCGCCACCCCCACGTCTTTGGGGAGGCCAGGGCCGAGACCCCGGAGGAGGTCAAGGCCCGCTGGGACGAGCTCAAAGCGGGAGAGGGGAAGGAGGAAGACCCCTGCGGCCCCAAGGCCCTGCCCACCCTCCTCCGGGCCTATAACCTCCAGAAGAGGGGCCTGGACCGGGGGAGCGAGGAGGGGCTTAGGCAGGCTTTGGAAAAGGGGGACCTCGAGGAGGCGCTTTGGCATCTGGTGGGGCTTTTCGTGGAGAAGGGAGAGGATCCCGAGAGCGCCTTAAGGCGGCGCTCCCTCAGGGCCTGCCGGAAGATCTAGAGCCCCCCCCGGGCTTCCGGCTGGCGGCGGTGGCCCTGCCCCTCCTGGGGGAACACCTCCTCTTCACCCTAAGGAGCCCCCGCCTCCCCACCCATGCGGGGCAGGTGAGCTTCCCGGGCGGGGTGGTGGAGCCGGGGGAGGGCGTGGTGGAGGCCGCCCTGAGGGAGGCCTGGGAGGAGGTGGGGCTAGGGGGGGTGGAACCTTTGGGCTTCCTCTCCCCCACCCTCTCCCCCCAGGGCTTCCTGATCCAGCCCGTGGTGGTCTACCGCCCTGACCTTTCCCCCCTAAGGCCCAACCCCGAGGAGGTGGCCGAGGTCCTCCTCGCCCCCCTAGAGGAGCTCCTGCGGGTGGTGCCTTGGCGCGAGGTCCGCCTGGGGAGGCAGGTTTGGCACTTCCCCTGGCGGGGGGTGGACATCTGGGGGGTCACGGGGAATATCCTAAGGGAGTTCCTGGAGGTGTGGCGTGCGGCGCATCGGGATTCTGCTAGCGGACCTCTTTGACGAGCGGGAGTTCATCTACCCCTACTACCGGGTCCTGGAGGCGGGCCTTACCCCCGTGGTCATCGGCCCCGAGGCCAAGGAGTACCGGGCCAAGTCGGGCTTCGCCTGGAGGGCGGAGGCCACCCCTGAGGAGGCGGGGGAGCTCTTTGGCCTCCTCATCCCCGGGGGGTTCGCCCCCGACTACCTGAGGCGGAGCCCCGAGGTCCTGGCCCTGGTGAAGGGGGTGGGGGAGAGGGGAAGGCCCCTCGGGGCCATCTGCCACGGCCCCTGGGTCCTCATTAGCGCCGGGCTCGTGCGGGGCCGGAAGGTGACGGGCTTCCCCTCCATCCGGGACGACCTCCTGAACGCCGGAGGGCTTTACCAGGAGGCGGGGGTGGTGGTGGACGGGCCCCTGGTCACCGCCCAAGGCCCCAAGGACCTCCCCGCCTTCATGGGGGCCTTCCTCAGGCTTCTTTCCTGAAGAGCGTCCCGGCCTTCCCAGCGAGGACCTCCTTAAGGATTCCCCGCCGCCCCTTGGCGATGGCCGCCCAAGGGGCCCCCTGGCGGAGGGCGAAGAGGGCGGCCTCCACCTTGGGGACCATCCCCCCCTGGACCACCCCCTCCGCCCTGAGGCGGGCGGCCTCCTCCGGGGTGAGGCGGGGGAAGCGGGTCTCGGGGTCCTTGGGGTCCCGGTAGACCCCCTCCACGTCGGTGAGGAAGAGGGCAGGCCAACCCAGGGCCCCGGCCACCGCCCCGGCGGCGGTGTCGGCGTTCACGTTCAAGGCCCCCTCCTCGTCCAGGGCGACGGGGCTTAGGACCGGGGTGTACCCCTTCTCCAGGAGGTCCAGAAGGAGCCCCTTCTCCACCCCCACCACCTCCCCCACCCGGCCCAGCCCGGGAAGGGCCCTCCCCTTGAGGAGGAGGGCGTCCTGGCCCGAGAGGGCGAGGGCCTTTCGCCCTCTTCGGGAAAGCCCCCCAGAAAGGCGCTTGCCGATGGCGGTGAGGACCATCTCCACCACCTCCATCCCCTCCGGGGGCGTGACCCTGAGCCCATCCTGGAAGCGGCTTTCCAGGCCCAGGCGGGCGAGCCACGCCCCGATCTCCGGCCCCCCGCCGTGCACCAGGACCAGGGGGCCCGGGTAACGGGCCAGCTCCTCCAGGAGGGCCCCCGGGGCCCTCAGGCTTCCCCCCACCTTGACCAAAAGGGGCTCACTCAAGGTAGACCACCTCCTCGGGCAGGTCCCCCTCCTCCTCGGCCTCCAGGAGGTCCAAGAAGCCCAGGGCGGCGTGGTCCGGGTGGAGGCCGAAGTGGGCCGCAAGGGCCTTTGCGGCGCTCACCGGGGGCATGGCCCTGGCCACAGCGAGGAGGGGCAAGACCTCCTCCGGGCCCCAAAGGGCCTCCCCCAGCTCCGGGCCTACCCTGAGCTCCGCCCGCACCCTCCCCCCTTCCCCCAGGAGGAAGAGGAGGTTTTCCTCCTCCTGGACGAAGAAGGCCAGGGCCTCCCCCAGGTGGGAAAGCCCCTCGAGGAAGGCCCTGATCCCCTCCAGGTCCTCTTGGGCCTCGAGGGCCTCGTGGTAGAGGCCCGTCCAAGGGGGATCGGGAACCAGGTAAACCCCGGCCCCCTCCGTCCGCCCCTTTGCGAAGGCCGCCACCTCCTCCAAGGGGGCCTTCACGTGAAAGGAGAGAAAGCCCCGCACCAACCCCTATACTAGCCCTTGTGAGCGCCCTTTACCGCCGGGCCCGCCCCCCCACCTTCGGGGAGGTGGTGGGCCAGGAGCACGTGAAGGAGCCCCTCATGCGGGCCATACGGGAGGGGAGGCTTTTCCACGCCTACCTCTTCTCCGGCCCCCGGGGGGTGGGCAAGACCACCACCGCCCGCCTCCTGGCCATGGCCGTGGGGTGCGAGGGGGAGGAGCGCCCCTGCGGGGTCTGCCCCCACTGCCAGGCGGTGCAGAAGGGAACCCACCCCGACGTGGTGGAGATCGACGCAGCCAGCAACAACTCCGTGGAGGACGTGCGGGAGCTGAGGGAAAGGATCCTTCTGGCCCCTCTCTCCGCCCCCAAGAAGGTCTTCATCCTGGACGAGGCCCACATGCTCTCCAAAAGCGCCTTCAACGCCCTCCTCAAGACCCTGGAGGAGCCCCCGCCCCACGTCCTCTTCGTCTTCGCCACCACCGAGCCGGAGAGGATGCCCCCCACCATCCTCTCCCGGGTCCAGCACTACCGCTTCCGGCGCCTCAAGGAGGAGGAGATCGCCTTCAAGCTCAAGCGCATCCTGGAGGAGGCCGGACGTGAGGCCGAAGAGGAGGCCCTCCTCCTCCTGGCCCGCCTGGCGGACGGGGCCATGCGGGACGCGGAAAGCCTCCTGGACCGCATGCTCCTCCTGGAAGATCCCCTCACGCGAGCCAAGGTGGAGGAGGCCCTGGGCCTCCCCCCCAGGGAGGCCCTCTACCGGTTGGCCCAGGCCCTCCTTCAGGGGCAGGTCCCCGAAGCCCTGGAAGAGGCCAGGCGGCTCTATGGCCTGGGCTTCGCCCCGAGGAGCCTGGTGGGGGGGCTCATGGAGATCCTAAGGGAGGGGCTTTACGCCGCCTACGGACTCGGGGGGTGGGCCCTGCCCGCCCCTGCGGAAACCCTGCTTCTGGCCCTCACCCGGCTGGACGAGGCCCTGGAACGCCTGGCCAGGCGCTCGGATCTCCTGGCCCTCGAGGCCGCCCTCCTCTCCGCCCTCGCCCCCAGGGCCCAGGAGATGCCCCTCCCCGACCCCCGCCTCCTGGCCCCGCCTTCCCTCCCGGCCCCCAAGGGCCCCCTGCCCAAGCCCCAGATGAAGCGGGCCCCGGGGACCTTTCGGAAAGGTGGCGGGCCTTCCTGGAGGCCCTGAAGCCCACCCTGAGGGCCTTCTTGCGAGAGGCCAGGCCCCAGCTGGAAGGGACCACCCTGATCCTCCGCTTCCCCGAGACCATGGCCTTTCACCAAAGGAAGGCGGAGGGGCAGAAGGAAGCCCTCCTCCCCCTGGCCCGGGCCCAGTTCGGGGTGGAGGAGCTGGCCTTCCTCCTGGAAAAAAAAACCCCGAACGGGGCTAACCCCTCCCAGGCTCCGGCAAAGCCCACCCCAGGAAGCCCCCCCCTAAACCCCCCTTGGGAGCCGGTGGGGATACCCGGGGCAGAGCCGGAGGAGGCCCCGGGGGTAGGAGAGGTGGGAAGGGGAGAAGACCCTTCCCAAGAGCTCGCCCGCCTGGCCCGGATCCTGGGGGCCCGGCTCCTTTGGGTGAAGGGGCCCAAGGCCCTCGAGGCTGAGGAACCCGTGAGCGAAAAGGACATAGGGGGTACTCGTATATAATGCTCCTATGACCAGGACGACCGAGCTGGGAAAAGACACCGTGGAGAACATCCTAAAGCGGCTTCGGCGCATTGAAGGCCAGGTGCGGGGCCTGCAGAAGATGGTGGCCGAGGGCCGCCCCTGCGACGAGGTCCTCACCCAGATGACCGCCACCAAAAAGGCCATGGAGGCGGCGGCCACCCTGATCCTGCACGAGTTCCTGAACATATGCGCCGCCGAGGTCTCCGAAGGCAAGGTGGACCCCAAGAAGCCTGAGGAGATCGCCAACATGCTGAAGAAGTTCATCTAGATGCGTAGGCTTCGGGGGCGCACCCTCCGCCTGGCCCGCGCCCTCTTCGCCAAAGAAGCCCCGGACGACGCCTTCGCCCTAGGGTTCTTGCAGGGGGAGGAGAGGGCGCTCTACCTGGCCATGGACCCCCGGGACCGGGCCCATGGGGTGCGGGTGGCCAAGAGGCTCCTCGCCCTCTACCCCGAGGCCCCTGGTTTTGCCGTGCGGGCCGCCCTCCTCCACGACGTGGGCAAGGCCTTGAGGCCCTACCGCCCCTGGGAGAGGGTTCTGGTGGGCCTGGTCTCCTTTTCCGTCCCCCCCTACCCCCTGCGGCGGGGGGTTTTGGGGGCCCTGCAGGTGCGCCGCCACCACCCCCTATACGGGGCAGAGCGCATAAGGGATCCCCTGGTTCGGGCCCTAGTCCTGGAGCACCACGCCCCGCAAAGCCTCTGGGGAAGGAGGCTGCACCAAGCGGACCGGGAAGAGTGAGACCACCCCATGCTGGCTTGCGCCAGCATGGGGGCCCCGGTAGGCGGAGGAAACAGGAAGAAAGGGTATGACGGGTGCCCCTAGCCAAGGGGAACCCAAAAGGAGTAGCCTATCAGGGAACGAAGGAGGGCTTATGGATGACTTCACCTGGCGCGTGGGCGGCCCCCAGGGGGGTGGAATAGAGACCGCGGCCACCCTCTTCGCCCGGGCCATAGGCAAAGGGGGATGGTGGGTGGCCACCAAGCGGGAGTACCACTCCAACATCATGGGGCGGCACTCCTACCTGGATGTGCGGCTAGGGCGAAAACCAGTCCAGGCTTTCCGGGAAAAGGTGGACTTCCTGGTGGCCCTGGACGGGGAGACCCTGGCCCGCCACTTGGGGGAGGTGCGGGAGGGGGGGGTCCTCCTCTACGACCCCAAGGTCTTGGAGCTCACCCTCCGCAAGCTCCCCATGCTGGACCACCGGGTGGTGGAGGGCCTCTCGGAGCGCTTTGGCAAACGGGACCCGAGCCTCAAGGACATCCTGGGGGCTTACGTGGAGGCCGGGGTCCAGCCCCTGCCATACCCCTACGAAGAGGTGGCGGACCGGATCGGGGCCGAGCTCGGGGTGCCCTCCCTGCAGGCCCGGCGCACCCTGAACACCATCGCCGTGGCCGCAAGCCTCCACTTCCTGGGCTATCCCCTGGAGCCCCTCCTCGAGGCCTTGGCCCTGCAGTTTAGGGGCAAGGTCCTGGAGTTGAACCAGAAGGTGGCCGAGGCCGTCTACCGGGAAGAGGTCCCCACGCTCCCCTTCCGCCTGCACCTGAACGGCTACGAGCCGGGCCGGGTCTACCTCACCGGGGCCCAGGCCGCCGCCCTGGGGAAGCTCGCCGGAGGCCTCCGCTTCCAGACCTACTACCCCATCAGCCCCGCCACGGACGAGTCCGTCTACCTGGAGGCCCACACCGCCTTCCCGGGGGCCGACGTGGCCGTGGTCCAGACCGAGGACGAGATCGCCGCGGTGACCATGGCCATCGGGGCAGCCCTCACCGGGGCCAAGGCGGCCACCGCCACCAGCGGCCCCGGCTTCAGCCTCATGGCGGAGGGGATGGGCTTCGCCGGCATGATCGAGGCTCCCCTGGTGGTGACCCTCTACCAGCGGGGGGGCCCCTCCACGGGGCTTCCCACCCGCACGGAGCAGGGGGACCTCCTCTTCGCCATCCGGGGGGGGCACGGGGAGTACCCCAGGCTCGTCCTGGCCTCCGGGGACATCCAGGACGCCTTTCTGGACGCCCAGAAGGCCCTGGCCTGGGCCTGGCGCTACCAGACGGTGGTGGTCCACCTCCTGGACAAGTTCCTCGCCTCCAGCGCCCAAAGCCTCCCCAAGGAGGTCCTGCGGGTCCTCAACCTGGACGGGGAAAGGCGCGTCGTCCCCCAGGAGGAGTTCGGCCCCTACGAGCGCTACGCCCCAAGCGAGGACGGGATCTCCCCCTTCGTCCCCCTCGGCACCCCGGGGGGCTTCTACTGGATGACCTCGGACGAGCACGAGCTCGAGGGCCACATCACCGAGGACGCCGCCCTCCGGGAGTACCAGATGGAAAAGCGGATGCGGAAGCTGGAGACCGCCCGGGAGGAGATCCCCCTGGAGGACCAGTACACCCTCCTTCGGGACGGGGAGGTCCTGGTCCTGGGCTTCGGCACGGTGAAGGGGACCATGCTGGAGGCCCTGGACCACCTGGAGGGGGTGGGGTACTTGCACCTCAGGCTCCTTTGGCCTTTCCCCAAAATCGCCCACCTCTTGGAAGGCAAGCGGCTGGTCACGGTGGAACACAACTTCTCCGGCCAGCTGGCGGACTTGGTGCAGCAGGAAACCCTAAAGAAGGTCCACCACCGGGTGGTGAAGTACAACGGCCGCCCCATCACCCTGGACGAGGCGGTGGAGGCCCTGAAGGCCATCGCTGGGGGAGAGGCCCCGGCAAAGCTGGTGCTCAGGAAGGGGGTTTAGCATGGTGGAGCTCAGGCTTGCAGACTACAAGGCGGAAAAGCAGCCCGACTGGTGCCCAGGATGCGGGGACTTCGGCATCCTCTCCGCCCTGCAGATGGCCCTCTTTGAGCTGAGGAAGGACCCCTCGCAGACGGTGGTCTTCTCGGGCATTGGCTGCTCGGCCAAGACCCCCCACTACCTGAACGTCTACGGGGTCCACACCCTGCACGGCCGGGTCCTGCCCATCGCCCAGGGGGCCAAGCTGGCCAACCCCCACCTCACCGTGGTGGCCGTGGGCGGGGACGGGGATGGGCTTGGCATCGGGGCCGGGCACTTCGTGGCCGCGGGCCGGAGGAACGTGGACATGCTCTACATCCTCTACGACAACGAGGTCTACGGCCTCACCAAGGGGCAGGCGGGGCCCACCCTGGGCCTGGGGGAGAAGACCAAGAGCCTGCCCAAGCCCAACCCCCAAGGCCGCCTCAACCCCCTCCTCCTGGCCTTCGCCGCCGGGTACACCTGGATCGGCCGGGGCTACGCCTACGACGTGAAGGGGCTGAAGGAGCTCATCAAGGAGGGGATCGCCCACCAGGGCCTGGCCTTCCTCCACGTCCTCCAGCCCTGCCCCACCTACAACGACCTCCACACCAAGGAGTGGTTCGCCCCCAGGCTCTACCGGCTCCAGGAGGAGGGGTACGACCCCCAGGTGCCCCAGGGCCTTCCCCCGGAGGCGCTGGACCGGAAGATGGCCCTCTTCCAGGAGAAGGCCCTGGAGTGGGGGGAGCGCATCCCCGTGGGGGTCTTCTGGAAGGCGGAGGCGTCCACCTTTGAGGAGCGCCTGGGGGCTTACCTCCCCCGCTACCCCGAGGCCTACCCCGCCCAGGGGCAAAGAGAGGCCTTGGACCTCGAAGGCCTCCTCAAGGAGTTCGCCCTCTAGAGCTGGGCCTTGGCGGCGGCCCAGCTGGGCCGGTAGCCGGGGTTTTGGAAGCGGCTGGGAGCCAGGGTCTGGGCCCAGGAGGGCAGGTCTTCCCCTAGGGCCCACCGGGCCAGGACCTCCCCCGCCCCTAGGGCGGCCATGACCCCGTAGCCGGAGAAGGCCCCCGCCAGAAAGACCCCCTCCTCCAGGGGCCCCAGGAGGGGGCGGTTCTCCGGGGTACGGGCGTAGTACCCCCCGTCCACCCGGGGCCGCACCCCCAGGTAGCCCAAAAGGCGGGGCAGGAGGGGGAAAAGCCCCCTCAAGGCCACCTCCCCCGCCCAGGGTGGGGGCGTGGGAAGGCATCCCTGGGGAACCTCCTCTGCCGGGAAGGGGTTGTAGAGGGCCAAAAAACCCTCCCCTTCCGGCCGCCCATGGGCCCCCGGAGGCAGGGGCCCGAGAAGGGGGATAAGCCCGGCCTCCTCCTGCAAAAGGGCCCTTTCCTCAGGGGTGAAGAGCTCCTGGGGTTCGTTCCAGATGAGCAGGGGGGCCTCCCGGGGAAAGAGGCCCAGGGGGTCGGGGAACCAGGCCTTGAAGTGGGGCTGGGCCACCACGGGAAGCTCCAGGCCCAGGGCCCCAAGGAGCCCAGGAAGCCCGGGACCAGGGGCCAGGACCAGAAGGGCGAAGGGCCAAAGCGCCTCCCCTTCTCCCAGGCGGACCCGGGCGGAGCGGGGCCGCCCCCCCTCCCGCTCCAGCCCCAGAAACTCCCCCCGGACCAGCCTTCCCCCCTTTTGGCGGAGGCCCTCGAGGAGGCCCATGCCTAGCCCTTGGGCGGAGAACCACCCCGCGGGGCGCACGTGCAGAGCGGCCCTCCCCCGGAGGTGCCCCAGGTAGGGAAAGACCTCCCCTAAGGCCTCGGGCCGCACCAGGTCCAGACCCCAGGCCGCCTCCTTGGGGTAGGTGCTCGCCCCCCGGTGCACCCGCAGGGGCCCGGCGTGGGCTGCCTCCTGGGCCATGAGGAAAAGGGACTCCTCCTCCCCCACGTAGAGGTAGCCCCGGCAGTTGGGATGGACCAAAGGGGCAAACATCCCGATAAGCTCCAAGCTCCGGGCCACCAAGGCGGCCAGGGCCTCGTCCCCCGGCCAGAAGACCCGGCAGCACTCCGTGGACTTGTCGCTGGTGCAGGCCAAAGGGGCCTCCCGCTCCAGGATCGCCACCCGAAGCCCCTTCTCCGCTAGAAAATAGGCGGCGGAAAGCCCCAGGATCCCCGCCCCCACCACCAAGACCTCGGGGTTGGCCGGCATTTGCCCCCAGGCTACTACACTAGGGCCATGGACCTCACCCACTTCAAGGACGGCAAGCCCCACATGGTGGACGTGACGGAAAAGCCCACCACCTTCCGCACCGCCACCGCCGAGGCCTTCGTGGAGCTCACCGAGGAGGCCCTGAAGGCCCTGGAGGAGGGAGGGGTGGGCAAGGGGGACCCCCTTAGCGTGGCCCAGCTGGCGGGCATCATGGCCGCCAAGAAGACCGCCGAGCTCATCCCCCTCTGCCACCCCCTGCCCCTCACGGGGGTGGAGGTCAAGGTGGAGCTCCTGCGGGAGGAAGGGCAGGTGCGCATCGAGGCCACGGTCCGCACCAAGGCGGAAACCGGGGTGGAGATGGAGGCCCTCACCGCCTGCGCCATAGCCGCCCTCACCGTCTACGACATGCTCAAGGCCGCCTCCAAGGGCCTTTCCATCCGGGAGGTGCGCCTCCTCCACAAGGCGGGGGGCAAGAGCGGGGAGTGGCGGCGGGCCTGAAGGTACCCCGGGCGTATACTTAAGAACATGCGCCTGGCCATCGCCCTCGCCAAGGACGATCCGGAGAAGGTCTACCCCGGCCCCTTTGGCCACGCCCCCCGCTTCGCCATCTACGAGGTGGGGGAGGAGGGGACTCGCTTCCTGGAGGTGCGGGAGAACCCCTACGCCGCCATGAAGGGGGGGAACAAGCACGAGCTCATGCGGGAGCTCCTAAAGGACGTGGACCTGAGGGTAGGGGCCCGGTTTGGCCACGGGGGGTCCATGGGGGCCTTGCCCATGGCGGACCGCCTCGAGGCGGGCCCCGTGAGCGTGGCCGAGGCCCTGGAGAGGCTCAGGGCACGCCGAAATACCGCCTGAGGAGCTCCCGGGCCTCCGGGGAAAGGGGGGTGCGCTCCAGGTAGACCTCGGCCCCCCGTTGCACCCTCTCGGGGGGCCTCCCCCCGGCCCAAGGGGAAGGAAGGGCCTCCTCCCCGCCCTCCCCTCCTGGGGTGAGGAGGCCCTGGCCCGAGCCCTCCAGGGGGATCGGGGGTACTTCCCCGGCCTCGCCCAGCGCCGGGGCGGGCCCTTCCCCGCCCGGCCGGAGGCCGCCCCCCTGGTCCTGGCCCCCAGGGGAGGAGGCCTCGCCGGCCTCCGCCGCTAGGGGATCGGGGCCGCCGGCGCCTTCCCCCCCTCTTGCCCCTTCCCCAGGCTCCCCTCGGGGCGGGGCTCCGGCGCCCGGGGCAGGAGGACCCCCCTCATCCCCTCGGGCCCCAGGGGCAGGGCCTTCGGGGCCTTCCCCCTGGCCCCCCAAGGCCCCTTGGCGGGTCGGCTCCCCGGCGCCCGGCCGGTCGCCCGCCGAGGCGCCCCCCTCCCCTTGAACCGGCTGCCCCTCCCGTGGGTCTTGCGGCACCGCATCCCCCCCCCGACCCACCGGGGTCCCGTCCTGGGGGCCCGCCTGCCCCTCACCCCCCTCTGGGGCCCCTTCCAGGGGGCGGGCCTCCTCCCCGCCCCGGGGCTCGAGGGGCCGCTCCAACCCAGGGAGGCTCCACGGATCCCCGCCTCCTCCCGTCCGCCAGGCGGCCAGGACCAAAAGGAGGAGGAGGACCAGGGCGTAGGCCAGGAGGAGCCCCCAGGGAAAAGGGGGGGGCTCCAAGCGGACCCGCCTGGCCTCGGCCCAAAGCCGCTCCTCCCCGAAGGCCAAGGCGGTGGGGTAGGCCAGGCTTACCCGGGAGATCTCCTTCAGGGCCCGGCCCGCGAAGAGCCGGCTGGGGAGGAGGAGGGCCAAAGGCGAGGCCAGGGCGAACCCCGGGTGGAGGAGACCCAAAAGGGCGAAGCCCAGGGCCAGAAGGAGCCGGTAGCGCCAGGCCAGCCTCCCGGCGTAGCGGAGGTGGAAGCCGGGCCCCACAAGGCCATTATGGAGCATAGAGGGCCAGGGCGCTCACCACCGGCCTAGGGTTGCCCTGGTAGGGGTTTCTTAACCTCCCCTTCACCCAGAGCTGGGCCGAGCCGCCCCCGTCCATGCGGAGGGCGTTCCAGGCCCCCAGGGCGAGGAGGCCCCGGGCCAGGACCCCTGGGGTGGTGGGCTCAGAGACGAGGAGCCATAGCCTTCCTTCCCTCGTCCAGGCCACGGCCGCCTGGGGGGCCACCGCCTGGAGGGGCCTCGGGTCCCGAAAGTTCTCCCGTTCAGGGTCAAAGGCGTACTGCCCCTCCCTCACCAGGAGGGGCCCCCCCTCGAGGGCGTAGCGGAAGGGAGGGTCCAGCCTTCCATAGAGGGAGAGGCGGTCCCCTACCCCCAGGGGAAAGGGGGGAAGCCCCCGGGGGAAGGTGAGGGCCCAGGCCCCGGGGGGAAGCTCCAAGGGGGCGGGCCCGAGGGCCTGGACCCGGTTCCCCACCACCAGGGCCACCTCCTCCCCCTCCCAGCCCACGGGCCCGGGCACGGTGTGGGCCGTGTGGCGGGCCCGGGAGGCGTTTGTCCCCACCCGCACCCGCTCCCCCCTGGGCCCCGCCACCACCGCCTCAAACCGGGGAAACCCCAGGAAGAACTGGAAGGCGTCCCACATCACGGCCACCCGGGCGAAGGGGTAAGAGACCGTGACCCCGTCCTGTACCCAAAGCCCGATGGGCGCCCCCGTCCTGGGGTCAAAGTACCCGCCGTTGAGGACGGCCAGGGCGTCCGGGGCCAGGTCCCGGGGCAAGGCCCGCCTTAAGGGGGTCCCCACGGGGAGGAGGCGGCCCCTTTCCGCCTCCACCAGGTAAAGCCGCAAGGGTTCGGGGGCGAAGGCGTAGACCTCCCGGTAGCGCACCCCGGGGGCTAGGGCCTCCTCCACCTCGGGCAGGAGGAGGTGGAGGTCCAGGACCAGCCTAGGGGGGTTCGCCAGGGCGAAGAGGCGGTGCCTCAGGAGGCTCCCGGGAGCCTTTAGGCTAAGGTGGGTCCCCCCGGGGAGGAGGCGCACCTCGGCGGAAAGGCCCCTGGGCCAGGGGGCCTTGAGGAGGCCCGGGGCCAGGTAGGGGAGGCGCACCTGCAAAACCCCTTTCCCCACCCCCTCCTCCGGAGCCCCCAGGTGGGAGGTGGGGAGGTCCAGGACCACCCGGAAGGCTCCCCCCTGGCCGCCGAAGCGCACCCCCGCCTCGGGGACCTGGAAGTAGCCCAGGGCCTTCAGGGCCTCGAGGGGAAGCCTTTCCCCTTCCGG
The DNA here is from genome assembly GCF_003426945.1 of Thermus sediminis. Classification (NCBI taxonomy): domain Bacteria; kingdom Thermotogati; phylum Deinococcota; class Deinococci; order Thermales; family Thermaceae; genus Thermus; species Thermus sediminis. Next base: position 1,344,330 of record NZ_QURO01000004.1, on the reverse strand, counting down.
GGGCGGGAGGTCCGCCAAAGGCTCCACCCAGCCCACCCCGGGCACGTAGACCAGGCGCACCCCTTCCCCCTCGTACACCAAGGCCCCAGCCTCCTCCCGGAAGCGAAGGCCGAAGGTGGCTGCAGGAAGGAGGGTCTGGCCCAAGGCGGTGGAGAGGAAGAGGAGGAGGGCAAGAAACCTCATCCCCTCATGAAAGCAGAAAGGGGTGAGAAGGGGCTTAGGCGCCCTGGGGGCGGGGAGGGCGCCTGGGCAGGGGCTCGGTGGGGGTTTTCTGGAGGAGGGGCGGCCCCTCAGCCCTTGACCACGATCAGGGGCCTGAGCCGGGCCACCTTCCTCCCGATCCCCGCCCCGTGGACCGCCTCCACCACCACCGAGACGTCCTTGTAGGCCTCGGGCATCTCCTCGTCCACCGTGGCCCGGGTGGCGGCCCGCACCAGGATGCCCCTTTCCGCAAGCTCCTTGACCAGGTTCCGCTCCCGGGCCACCTTTTTGGCCTGGTGGCGGCTCATCTTGCGCCCCGCCCCGTGGCAGCTACTGCCGAAGGAGACCTCCATGGCCCTCTCTGTGCCCGCCAACACGTAGGAGTAGCGGCCCATGTCCCCGGGCACCAGGACGGGCTGCCCCACCTTGCGGTACTCGGGGGGGATCTCCGCGCTTCCAGGGCCAAAGGCCCGGGTGGCCCCCTTGCGGTGGACCAGGACCCGCCTCCCCCCGTGCTCCTCAAACTTGGCGTTGTTGTGGGCCAGGTCGTAGAGGACCCTGAGGCCGTGGTCCCTCGGGGGGAAGCCCACGGCCTCAAAGGCCTCCCGCACGAAGTGGGCGATGAGCTGGCGGTTGGCGAAGGCGAAGTTGGCGGCGGCGGCCATGGCCTGGAGGTAGTCCTCCCCCTCGGGGCTCCTTATGGGAGCTGCGGCCAGCTGCTTGTCCACAAGCTCAATCCCGTAGCGGGGGGCCGCCTTGAGGAAGCGCTCCACGTAGTCCTGGCAGACCTGGTGCCCCAGGCCCCGGCTTCCCGTATGGATGAGGACGGCGACCTGACCGGGGAAAAGGCCAAAGGCCTCAGCAGCCCCCTGATCGTAGACCTCGTCCACGTACTGCACCTCCAGGAAGTGGTTCCCGCTCCCCAGGGTGCCGATCTGGGGGGCGCCCCGCTCAAAGGCCCTCTCCGAGACCTTTTCGGGGTTGGCCCAAGGGAGGCGGCCCTCGGACTCGATGAAGCGGAGGTCCTCGGGGTAGCCAAAGCCTCGGCGGACGAGCCACCCGGCCCCCTCCTTAAGGATCTCCTTGAGGTCCCCCTTGCTGAAGCGCACGTCCCGCCGCTCGCTCCCCACCCCCGAGGGGACCAGGCGGTAGAGGGTGTCCGCCAGCTCCCGCTGTTTGGGGAGGAGGTCCTGAAGGGTGAGGCTCGAGGCCAGGAGCCGGACCCCACAGTTGACGTCAAAACCCACCCCGCCCGGGCTCACCACGCCCCCTGCCTCCGGGTCAAAGGCCGCCACCCCCCCAATGGGAAAGCCGTAGCCCCAGTGGATGTCGGGCATGGCCAGGGCGGGCTCCACGATGCCGGGCAGGGTGGCCACGTTCACGAGCTGCTGCAAGGAGGCGTAACCCTCGGCCTCGAGGTCCTTTAAGATCTCCTCCAAGGCGAAGAAGACCCCGTCCACCCGCATCTTCCCCTGCCGGGGGATACGGTAGACGTAGGGGGCGACTTTCTCAAAGCGCATGCTACCCTCCCCCCAAAACGATCAGGCTCTCACCAAAACAATCGGGCTCCCGGCCCGGGCGTAGGTTCACGCTACCCCAGGATGCGGTATGCGTCAAGTCATGCAGGCTCCCCCGGGACGGAACCGCCCCAGGTGGATTAAAATCCCCGCGTGTCCAGCCTCAGCTTTGCCCTTCGGACCCACCCCGGCTTGAAACGCCCCAAGAACGAGGATGCGGTGGGCCACCTCCTCACGCCCTGGGGCGGGGTCTTCATCGTGGCGGACGGCATGGGAGGGCACCGCACGGGAGAGGTGGCCTCCCGCCTGGCAGTGGAGACCATCCTGGAGCACCTGAAGGAGGCCGAGCCCTCGCCCAAGGCGCTCCTGGAAGCCTTTGAGCGGGCCAACGCCCGCATCTATCAAGAGGCCCTGCGCCCCGAGAACCGAGGCATGGGCACCACGGCCACCTGCCTCCTCCTGGACCTCCCCTACGCCCTCATCGCCCACGTGGGGGACTCCCGGGCCTACCTCCTGAGGGGGGAGGAGCTCGCCCTCCTCACCCAGGACCACTCCTGGGTGGCGGAAAGGGTACGCCAGGGCCTCCTTACCGCCGAGGAGGCCAGGGTCCACCGCTGGCGCAACGTGATCACCAACGCCCTGGGCTCCTTTCCCCAGGCCCGGGTGGACCTCTTGGGTCTAAAGCTTCAGCCGGGGGACACCCTCCTCCTCTGCACCGATGGGCTTTCCGGGGTGCTAGAGGACCGCACGCTGAAGGAGGCGCTGAGGAACTTCCCCCCCGAGGAGGCGACGAGGAGGCTGGTGGAGCTCGCCAACGAGTGGGGCGGGCCCGACAACGTGAGCGTGGCCGTGGTCCGCCCACCCCAGGAACTCCCCCAGGGCACCAGGCCCTACGCCCTGCCCCTGGAAGCGGCAGGAGGCGCCCCCGTGCGCCTCCATCTAGGGGAGGAGCCTGAGGAGCTCCCTACCCAGGTGCTGGAACTCAAAGAGCGTCCCCGGGTGGGCTGGCGGGACGTACTCCTCATCCTCCTCTGGGTCGTGGTGGTGGCCTACATCCTTCTGGGTTACCTCCGCCCCTGAGATCTGCTAGACTCCCAGAAGTATGGAGCGCACCTTTGTGATGGTGAAACCCGACGGCTTCCGGCGCGGCCTGGTGGGCGAGATCCTCGCCCGCTTTGAGCGCAAGGGCCTCCGCATCGCAGGCCTGAAAGCCCTGAGGATCTCCCAGGAGCTTGCGGAGAGGCACTACGCGGAGCACCGGGAGAAGCCCTTCTTCCCCTCCCTGGTGGGCTTCATCACCTCGGGCCCGGTGGTGGCCTTGGTCTTGGAGGGCCCGAACGCGGTGGCCGAGGTGCGCAAGATGGTGGGGGCCACCCACCCCAAGGACGCCCAGCCCGGCACCATCCGCGGGGACTACGCCACCACCATCGACGAAAACGTGATCCACAGCTCAGCAAACCCGGAGGACGCCAAGCGGGAGATCGCCCTCTTCTTCCGCCCAGAGGAACTCCTCTAGCCTTCGGCCTCGGGAGGTTGGGGCGGGGTGGCGGCCCGGAGGCGCTCCCAGGGAAAGTCGTCCAGGGGGTAGAAGCGGTCCGCCTGTTGGGCCAGGCGGTGGGAGGAGAGGGCGTGGAATGTGGTGTTCTCCACCTGCTTGCCCATGTCCTGCACCACCCGCACCACCTCGGCAAAGTCCCCGTCCCCCGAGACCAAGACGGCGATATCGTAGGCGTTCACGAAGGCCAGGCGCAGGATGTCTACGGCGATCTGGATGTCCACCCCCTTCTCCACGAACCCCTCGGCCCGCCTCTCCAGCCTCCCCAGGCGCACGGTCACGTAGGGGACCCGCTTCAGGTAGTTGAGGAAGCTCTGGTGGGCCTTGGCTGCAGCATCCTCCGGAGGGAGGGGGGCGTTGTAGTAGTAGGCGCGAAGGAGCCTCCTGCCCGCGGTGAGGAGGGTGACGAACTCCACAAAGTTCAGCCGGTAATCCGAGCCCAGATGCTGCACCAACCCCTTGTAGAGGTTGGAGCCGTCGATAAATATGGCTACCCTTTCCATAACCGACCCGCCCCTTCCCCGGGCTCCCTTAGTCTAGCCCAGAGGGATGAGAAGGTTTATAGCCCACCGCTCACAGGAGCGGTGGGGGAAGGGATATACCCTTTTGGCCCTTTCGGGCGCGCTTATGCTACCACGGCCTTCCCGTGAGTGCAAGATGAGCACGGGGAACCCCGCCTAGGAGCGGGTTTTTCGCGTTTCCGCGTACACGTCGCGGAAGACCCCGGGGATGGGGGCGTGGGGCTTGTGCACCCGCACCCGCACCGCCTGAAGCCGGGGAAAGGCCTGGAGGAGGGCGTCCGCCAGGTGGTCCGCCAGGGCCTCGATGAGGTAGAAGCGGCGGTGGCGCACCAACTCCTCCACCAGGGCGTAGACCTGGGCGTAGTCCACGGTCTCCTGGAGGCGGTCTCCCTTGCCCTCAAAGGCCACCTCCAGCCAAAGGTCCACCACGAACCGGGCCCCAAGCCGCCCCTCCTCGGGCATGACCCCGTGCCGCCCGTAGAACTCTAGGCCCAAGAGGGCGATCTCCCCCATCCCTACCCCCAGAGGGCGTTCCAGACCGAAAGGGCCTCCCGGTGGGCCCTCACGTCGTGGACCCGAAGGAGCCTCGCCCCCTTCATGGCGGCGTAGAGGTGGGCAGCCACGGAGCCGTGGACCCGGTCCTTGGGCACCTCCACCCCCGTGAGCTCCCCGATCATGCGCTTGCGGGAAAGCCCCACGAGGACGGGGTGGCCTAGCTCCACGATGGCCTCCAGGTGGCGGAGGAGGGCCAGGTTGTGGGGGAGAAGCTTCCCGAAGCCAAACCCCGGGTCCAAGACCACCTGGGGCACCCCAGCCCTCAGGGCCCTTTCCGCCTGGGCCTCGAGGAAGGACCTGACCTCGGCCACCACGTCCCCGTAGCGGGCGTGGGCCATCATGGCCTTGGGGTCGGGGACGGGCATGTGCATGATCACCGCCGGGACCCCGTACCGGGCTGCCAGGGCCACCATGCGCTCGTCCCTCAGCCCCGTCACGTCGTTCAGGAGATGGGCCCCAAGCCTAAGGGCCTCCTCGGCCGCCTCGGGCTTGCGGGTGTCCACGGAGACGGGGACCCCCAGGGAGAGGACGGCCTCGAGGGCGGGAAGAAGCCTTCTCCTCTCCTCTTCCACGGGCACGGGCTCGGCCCCGGGGCGGGTGGACTCCGCCCCCAGGTCCAGGAGGTCCGCCCCCTCGGCCACCATCTCCTTGGCCCTTAGGAGGGCCTTCTCTGGGTCCAGGTAGAGACCGCCATCCGAGAAGGAGTCCGGGGTGAGGTTGAGGATCCCCACGATCCGGGGGCGGGAGAGGTCCAAGGCATGACCGCGAAGCCAGAGCACGCCTCGGATTATAGCGGGCCCGGAGGGGCGGCTGCCGTCCCAAACGGGGAAAGAGCCTAGGGGAACCCAGCTCCCCTGCCTCCAGGGATCCCCGGGGCCGGTTCTGATAAGGTGGGCCCCATGGACCGCGGGCCCGGGTGGTTCCTCCGCCTTTCCGCCTACTGGTTTGGCACCAGCTTCAAGTGGTTCCTAGTCCTCCTGGTCCTCCTCCCCGCCAAGGTGGCCGAGCTCTCCCCCCTCGAGGAGAGGGCCACCCGGCTGGGCCTCCTCTTCGGCCTGGGTGCGGTGATGGCCATCCTGGGCCCCCCCATTATGGGCTACCTCTCCGATCGCCTGGGGCGGAGGCGGCCCTTCTTGCTCTGGGGAAGCCTCCTCACCGCCCTAGCCCTCCTCCTCCTGGTCCACGCCCCAAGCTACGCCCTCCTCCTCCTCGCCTACCTCCTCCTGCAGGTGGCGGACGACCTGGCCACCGGCCCCTACTCAGCCCTTATCCCCGACCTGGTACCCAGGGAGGAGCGGGGCAGGGCCTCGGGGTACATGGGCCTACTCCAGGTTTCGGGGCAGGTCCTGGGGGGAGTCGTGGGCTTCCTCCTCCCCCTTGAGCCCCAGGCCTACCTGGCTGCCCTTTTGAACCTCCTGGGGGCCGCCCTTAGCCTTTCCCTGATGCCAGACCGCCTGCCCAAGGCTAACCTCCGCCCCTTCCTCACGGCCATGGCCGCCCCCTGGAAGGACTGGGACTTCTTCCTGGTCTACCTCACCCGCTTCCTGGTGATGCTGGGCTTCTACCTGGCCCAAACTTACCTGCAGTACTTCCTAGCCGACGTGGTGCAGGTCTTCGGGGCCCTGGGCCGCACCCTCACGGAGGAGGCCTTCCAGGCGGTGGCCCTCCTGGGCCTCCTCATCTCCTTGGGGGCAGCCTTGGCCAGCGTGCCCGCAGGCCGGGCCTCGGATAGGCTAGGGCGGAAGCCCCTCATCTACCTTTCGGGGGCAGGGCTGGGCTTCCTGATGCCCTTCATCCTCCTCTATCCCCGCTACGACCTTCTCCTTTTCCTCGCCCTCTTCTTCGGCCTTTTCTACGGGATCTACCTGGCGGCGGACTGGGCCCTGGTGGCCGATGTCCTCAAGGACCCCAAGGCCCACGCCACGGACATGGGCCTGTGGCAGACCTCCATCGTGGTGCCCCAGGTGCTGGCCGGGGCCTTTGGCCGCCCCTTGGACCTTCTGAATGCGGAAAGCCCCGGCCTGGGCTACACCGTCCTCTTCCTCTTGGCCGGGCTCTTCTTCCTCCTGGGGGCCTTCTTGGTGGCGGGCATCCAGCGGGCCCGGTAGGGACACGCGTTCCCGCATCCCTCCGAAACGCTGGATTGGCACTTCGTTCTCCCTCGTTATTGACGCTTCATTCCCCCTCGTTTAGGATAGGGCAGGTTTTCCGGAGGGGAAAAATGCGAACGCTCCTCGCCCTAGCCAAAGGTATAGACGCCCTAAGCGAAGGGGTGGGTCGGGTGATCGCCTGGCTGGCCCTCTTGATGGCCCTCCTTTCCGCGGGGAATGCCCTCATGCGCTACGGCTTCAGCTACAGCTCCAACGCCTACCTCGAGGCCCAGTGGTACATGTTCAGCCTCATCTTCCTCCTCGGGGGGGCCTACGCCCTGAAGCGGAACGCCCACGTGCGCATTGACCTCATCTACGGCCGCCTCACCCCAAGGGCCCGGGCCTGGATAGACCTCCTGGGCACCGTCCTCTTCCTCATCCCCATGGCCCTCGGGGTCCTCTACCTGGCCTGGCCCTGGGCCATGAGCAGCCTGGCGGTCCGGGAAGCCTCCCCCGACGTGGGGGGCCTCCCCCGTTGGCCCATCAAGCTGGCCCTCCTGGTGGGCTTCGCCCTCCTCGCCCTCCAGGCCCTTTCCGAGCTCATCAAGCGGTTGGCCTTCCTCCTGGGGCTGCACCTCCTGGAGGAAGGGGAAAAGGGGGTGGTGGAGTAGTGGACCTCTACGCCCTCATGCCCCCCTTGATGTTTTTGGCCCTCATCCTCTTCCTCCTCTCCGGCTACCCGGTGGCCTTCGCCCTGGGAGCGGTGGGCATCGTCTTCGGCTTCCTGGGCATCGCCCTGGACCTCTTCCCTCCAGCCCTCCTCCGGGCCATGCCCGACCGCATCTTCGGCATCATGTCCAACCAGCTCCTCCTGGCCATCCCCTTCTTCACCCTCATGGGCATCATCTTGGAGCGGAGCGGCCTGGCGGAGGACCTCTTGGACACCATGGGCCAGCTCTTCGGGCCCCTTAGGGGGGGCCTCGCCCTGAGCGTGGTCTTCGTGGGGGCCATCCTGGCGGCCACCACGGGGGTGGTGGCCGCCAGCGTCATGGCCATGGGCATCATCTCCCTGCCCGTCATGCTCAAGTATGGCTACAATCCCCGCTTCGCCAGCGGGGTGATCCTGGGTTCCGCCACCCTGGCCCAGATCATCCCCCCCAGCGTGGTCCTCATCGTCCTGGCGGACCAGCTTGGGGTAAGCGTGGGGGACATGTACCGGGCGGCCCTGATCCCCGCAGGCCTCACCGTGGGCCTTTACTTCCTCTACGTGGTCTACGTGGCCCTCTTCCGGCCAAAGTGGGCCCCAACCCTTCCCCTTGAGGCCCGCCCCGAGGCGGGCAAGGAGGCGGAGACCGCCTTCGCCCTCCTCTCCTACCTCCTGGTGGGCGTGGGGGCCTGGAGGCTAGGGGAGTTCCTGCGCCTGCCTGGCTGGCTGGAGGGCCTCGAGGTCCTCCTGGCCCTTGCCCTGTGGACCCTCGTCCTCCTCCCCCGCATCCGGAGAAACCCCCTCCTCCGGCGGGCCCTCCTCTCCATGGTTCCCCCCCTGGTTCTCATTTTCCTGGTCCTGGGCACGGTCCTCCTGGGGGTGGCCACCCCCACGGAGGCGGGGGCCATGGGGGTGGTGGGGGCTTTGGCGCTGGCCGCCCTGAACCGCCGCCTCTCCCTCCGGGTTCTCTACCAGGCCATGGAGCAGACGGCCACCCTCACCGCCTTCGTGATCTTCATCCTCATCGGTTCCACCCTCTTCAGCCTGGTCTTCCGGGGGGTGGACGGGGACCTTTGGGTGGAGGGCTTCTTCACGGGGCTTCCCGGGGGTGAGGCGGGCTTCATCCTCTTCGTCATGGTCCTGGTCTTCCTCCTGGGCTTCTTCATTGATTTCTTTGAGATCGCCTTCATCGCCCTGCCCCTCCTGGCCATCGGGGCCGAGGCCTTGGGCATTGACAAGCTCTGGTTCGGCCTCCTGGTGGGGGTGAACCTCCAGACCTCCTTCCTCACCCCCCCCTTCGGCTTCGCCCTCTTCTACCTCCGGAACGTGGCCCCCAAGGAGGTAAAGACGGGGGACATTTACCTGGCAGGCATCCCCTTCATCCTCCTCCAGCTTCTGGTCTTGCTCCTGGTTTACTTCCTGCGGGAGCCCATTTTGCGGTTTGCCACGGGCGGCTAAGGAACCCGGGAAAAGCCCCCGGGCAAACCCGGGGGCTTTCCACTAGCCCCGCCTAGACGGTGGGGAAAGCGAACTGCCCGTAGCCCAACTCCGCCACCCCAAACCAGCGGTACTGCTCCTCCCGGAAGGTCTTCCAGGCGGTGTAGACCCTGCGATAGGTGGCATCCTTGGCCGCCTCCTCCTCGTACCAGTCAAAGGCTGCCTTCTGGGCCGCCCGCATCACCTCCGCGGGCCACTTCCGGAGCCGGACCCCGGCCCTGAGGAGGCGCTGGAGGGCGGGCGGGTTCACCTGGTCGTACTTGGCCATCATGGCCAGGTTGGCCTCGGCGGCGGCCACCTCAAAGGCCTGCTGGTACTCCTTGGGAAGCCGTTGCCACTCCCTTAGGTTCACGTAGAAAGAGAGCATGGCGGAGGGCTCGTGCCAGCCGGGGTAGTAGTAAAACCGGGTCACCCTTTGGAAGCCCAGCTTCTCGTCGTCGTAAGGGCCCACCCACTCGGCGGCGTCCACCACACCCCGCTCCAGGGCAGGGTAGATGTCCCCGCCCGCTATGACCTGGGGCACCACGCCGAGCCGGCTCATCACCTGGCCGCCGGGGCCGGGGATGCGCATCTTGAGGCCCCTCAGGTCCGCCAGGCTGTTGATCTCCCGGCGGAACCAGCCCCCCATCTGGGTCCCAGTGTTCCCCCCGGGGAACTGGATGATGCCGAAGTCGGCGAAGATGGAGCGGAAGAGCTCAATGCCCCCCCCGTAGTACATCCAGGCGTTCTGTTGCCGGGCGGTGAGGCCAAAGGGTACCGAGGTATCGTAGGCTAGGACCTGGGCCTTGCCCACGAAGTAGTAGCTGGCGGTGTGCCCCACCTGCACCGTGCCCTGTTGCACAGCGTCCATCACCTGGAGAGCGGGTACGATCTCTCCGGCTTGGAAGGGGCGGATCTGGAAGCGCCCCCCCGTCAGCTCGGAAACCCTCTTGGCCAGGTCCTCCGCCGCCCCGTAGATGGTGTCCAGGCTCCTGGGGAAGCTAGAGGCCAAGCGCCAGCGCACCGTGGGGCTCGCCTGGGCGAACACGGGTCCAAAAGCCGCGCTAGCCGCCACGCCGATGCCTGCCTTCTTCAAAAAGTCACGCCGCTTCATTGTGACCTCCTTTGCGGTCCGAGGGGATTATACCCTAGCACCCAGGGGCCTTGACAAGCCCCTCGGGAATAAAGTTACGGGTCAGTAGAGGTAGAAGTGGGTCTCCGCCACCCCGTACCCCCGGGACCCGGAGGCCTCCAGGTAGACCCGAAGCCCGGCGTCCCAGTCTGTGTACACACCCTCCAGCCGCACCCGGGCGGGCGGGGGGGCCTCGGTGTAGACCGCCCGCACCCGGTGGAGGCCCCTAGGGGGCACCAGGCGGTAGCGGTAGGCCCCTCGGGGCAGGAGGTGGGTGCCCCGCTCCAGGTAGAAGCGGTCCAGCTCGTAGGTGCGCCCGTCGGGGTCTACCACCACCAGGCTCACCCAGCCGGGGCGGTCCAAGGTGAGGAGGAAGCGGATCTCCTCCCCCACGAAGTAGGTAGCCCCAGGCCCCCGGTCGGGCTCAAAGCGCAGGAGGGCGGGGGTGAGGTCCAGGCGGTAGGAGAGGGTCAGACCCTGCAGGGTGAGGGTGCAGGCGGAAAGAAGGCCAGCGAGAAGAACCCACAATAGCCGCATGGGCATCTCGCCCCCTAGCCTAACCCCGAAGAGGCTTAGGGGTCTTGAGAAAACCTTAAGGGAGCCTGGGCCACGGGGACGAAGCGCCGCCTGTGGACAGGGGAAGGCCCTAGGGCAAGGAGGGCCTCCTGGTGCTCGGGGGTGCCGTAGCCCTTGTGCCGGGCGAAGCCGTAGCCGGGGTAGAGGCGGTCCCAATGGGCCATGAGGCGGTCCCGGTGGACCTTGGCCAGGATGCTGGCCGCGGCCACGCTGGGGCTTTGCTGGTCCGCTTTGGGCGGGGAGAGGAGGGGAAGGGGGGTCTTTAGGGGGAGGTAGTCCGTCACTAGGGCCTGCGGGGGAAGGGACAGGAGGGCCAAGGCCCTCTCCGCCGCCAGGAGGGTAGCCCCTAAGACCCCGAGCTGGTCCACCTCCTCCGCCTCGGCCAGGCCTAGGGCGTAGGCCAGGGCCACCCGCCGCACCTCCTCCGCCAGGGCCTCCCGGGCCCTAGGAGAAAGGAGCTTGGAGTCCTTAAAGGGATGACGCCCCGGGGGGAGGACCACTGCCCCCACCACGATGGGCCCAGCCCAGGCCCCCCGGCCCGCCTCGTCCACCCCGGCCACCCTCAGGCCCTGGGCCCAGAAGCCCGCCTCGAGGCCCTCCATCTTTGTGGGATTATAAGCCCATGGTCTGGCTCCTCCTTTTCCTCCTCTCCCCCGCCCTGGCGGCGGAGCTCTTCCTCTTCACCCCGGAAGGCCCCTTGAGGGGAGTGGGCCGGGACGGGGTGGGGGCGGTCTTTGGTCTGGTCTACGCCCATGCGGAGCGCTTCACCGCTCCCAGGCCCGTGGAGGGCCTCAAGCAGAAGCCGGTGCGGGCCTGCCCCCAGCCCCCAGGGCTCACAGCCCGGTTCGGGGGGTATGTGCCGCCCCAGGAGGAGGACTGCCTCCAGGTCCAGGTCTACTTCCCCTTGGAGGCGCCGCCCAAGGGGGGCTTTCCGGTGATGGTCTTCCTCCACGGGGGGAGCTTCCTCTCGGGAAGCGGGGCCGAGCCCATCTACGCCGCCTGGCGGCTGGCCCGGGAGGGGGCGGTGGTCTTCCTCCCCAACTACCGCCTGGGGGCCTTGGGGTTTCTGGCCCTCCCCGCCCTCCAGAGGGAAGACCCCGTGGCCGTGGGCAACTACGGCCTTCTGGATGCCCTTTTGGCCCTCCGCTTCGCCAGGAAGATGGCCCCCTACTTTGGGGGAAACCCCGAAAACCTCACCCTCTTCGGCCAGTCGGCGGGGAGCATGCTGGCCTGCACCCTCTTGGCCCTGCCCGAGGCCCGGGGGCTTGTCCAGAAGGCCATCCTCCAGTCCGGCGGGTGCGCCGAGGTGCGCCCCCTGGAGGGGGACTTCCGGGTAGGGGAGGGGGTGGCCCGGAAGGCCGGCTGCGACCCCCAGGACCTGGCCTGCCTGCGGCGGGCTCCCCTGAGGGACCTCATCCCCGGGGGCGGGGGAAGCCTCGAGGCCGCCTCCTTCCTCTCCTCCCCCTTCAAGCCCCACCTGAACCCCCGCCTCCTGCCTGGGAGGCCCCTGGAGGCCCTCCTGGCCGGGGAGGCCCGGGGGATTCCCCTCCTGGCCGGGGCCACGGCGGAGGAGGTGCCCCCGGGGGAAGGCCCCAGGAGCTGGGAGGGGTTCAGGGAAGCCCTTAGGGGGGAGAGGCCTGGGGTGCGGGAGGCCCTCCTAGGGCACTACCGAAGCCGCTTCCCTGACCCCAGGCGGGCCTACGCCGCCTACCAAACGGAGCGCACCCTCCTCTGCCCCACCCTGAAGGCGGCCCGGGCCCAAAGCCCCTTCGCCCCCACCTACGCCTACCTCTTCACCTTCCGCGTCCCCGGATTGGAGGCCTTGGGGGCCTTCCACGGCCTGGACCTGGCCCCCCTCTTCGGGAACCTCTGGGAGATGCCCTTCCTCCCCCTCTTCCTGACCCAGGAGGCCCGGGAGAGGGCGGAGGCCCTGGGGAAGAGGATGCGCCGCTACTGGGTGGGCTTCGCCCAGGGGGAGCGTGGGGGCTGGCCCACATGGCCCCTCTACCGGGAGGGCCTGGTCCTCCGCCTGGACGACCCCATAGGCCTCCTCCAAGACCCCTACGAGGAAAGGTGCAGCCTCCTGGAGCGGCTTGGGCTACTATAGCCATATGCGGGCCACCTGCCCCTTGGACTGCCCCGACGCCTGCAGCCTCCGCCTCACCTTCCAGGGGGGAAGGCTTCAGGAGGTGAAGGGGGACCCCCGCCACCCCATCACCCGGGGCTTCGCCTGCGCCAAGACCTACCGCTATCCGGAAAGGGTCCGGGAGAGGCTCCTCTACCCCCTGCGCCGGGTGGGGCGGAAGGGGGAGGGGCGCTTTAGCCGGGTCTCCTGGGAGGAGGCCCTGGAGGAGATCGCCCAGAGGCTCATGGAGGTCCTGGACCGGGAAGGGGGCGAGGCTGTCCTCCCCTACCACTACGCCGGGACCATGGGCCTCATCGAGAACCAGCACCCCCTGGCCTTCTTCCGGGCCATCGGGGCTTCGGAGCTTTTGGAGACCATCTGCGCCAGCGCGGGAAGCGCCGCCTGGGAGATGACCTACGGCCCCCGCCTAGCCCCGGACCCCGAGGAGGTCCCGGAGGCCCGCTACATCGTCCTTTGGGGCATCAACAGCCTCGCCACGAATAGCCACCTCACCCCCTTCCTCAAGGAGGCGAGAAAGCGGGGAGCCAAAATCGTCCACATCGACCCCTACGAGAACCTGACGAGCCGCTTCGCCGACTGGCACATCAAAATCCGGCCCGGCACGGACGCCGCCCTGGCTTACGCCTTGTCCCACGTCCTCTTCCGGGAGGGCCTAGTGGACTGGGATTACTTGGAAAGGGCGGCGGTGGGCCTCGAGGCCTACCGGAAGGAGGCGGAAGGGTGGCCCCCCGAAAGGGCCAGCGCCCTCACCGGGGTCCCGGAGGAGGCCATCCTCCGCCTGGCCCGGGAGATGGGGGAGCGAAAAAGGGTCTTCCTCCGGGTGGGCTACGGCATGACCCGCCACCCGGGGGGCGGGAACGCCCTAAGGGCCGCCATCCTCCTCCCCGCCCTCCTCGGGGCCTGGCGCTACCCCGGGTGCGGGGCCATGCTCTCCACCAGCGGGGCCTTCTTCCTGAACCGGCGCTTCCTGGGGGGGCGGCACCTTCTGGAGGGGGGCCATCCCCACGAGGGCTACTTCCGCCCCAACCCCCAGGCCAGGGCGGTGAACATGAACCAGCTGGGCACGGCCCTCACGCAGCTCAAGCCCCCCATCAGGGCCCTTTTCGTCTTCAACAGCAACCCCTTGGTGGTGGCCCCCCATACGGGGAGGGTGAAGGCGGGGTTAGAACGGGAGGACCTCTTCACCGTGGTCCTGGAACAGGTGAGGACGGAAACCGCCCTCTACGCCGACTACCTCCTCCCCGCCACCCTCTTCTACGAGCACCCGGACCTCTACCTGAGCTACGGCCACTACTACCTCTCCTGGAACGAGCCTCTGGCCGAGCCGGAAGGGGAGGCTAGGCCCAACACCTGGGTCTTCCGGGAGCTGGCGAAGCGGCTTGGCCTGGAGGAGCCCACCCTCTACTGGACGGCGGAGGAGGTGGCGAGGAGCCTCCTCCAAACCGACCACCCCTTCCTCCAGGGCATCACCCTGGAGAGGCTCAAGCGGGAAGGGTTCGTGAAGCTCAACCTCCCCAAGCCCTTCCTCCCCTTCGCCCAAGGGAAGGTGCGCTTTAGCCCCCCGCCGGAGGTCCTCCCCACCGAGCCCCTCCCGGACTACCCCCTGATCCTCCTCACCCCCCCAGCCCACCGCTTCTTGAACACCACCTACGGGAACGTGGAGGCCCTACTGGAGGCCGAAGGGGGGGAGCCCAGGCTCCTCATCCACCCCGAGGACGCCCTGGCCCGGGGGGTCCAAAGCGGGATGCTGGTCCACATCCGCTCCCCTTGGGGCCGGATCACCCGGAGGGCGGTGGTGGCCGAGGCCCCCATCCCGGGGACGGTGGTCCTCGAGGGCACCTGGTGGGAAAGGTGGGCCCCGGATGGCAAGGGGGTGAACCACCTCACCTCGGAAAGGCTCACGGACCTAGGGGGCGGGAGCACCTTCCACAGCACCCCGGTGGAGGTGGAGCCCCTCCGCCTGGCCTAGAAGGCCACCCGCCAGGACGGCAGGCCCTGGAGCGGGCCGTGCGGCACGCTTTTATAATGGAGCATGGACCTGCTTGAGGCCAAGCACCTCCTGGAAACGGGCAAGACCACCCCCCTGGCCCTCCTGGAAGAGGCCCTGGAGCGGGCCAAGGCCCACGAGGACCGGAACGCCCTGGCCTACTTGGACGAGGAAGGGGCTAGGGAGGAGGCCCTTCGCCTCACGGAGGAGCTGAAAGGGGGGAGGACGCGGGGCCCCCTCCACGGCCTTCCCCTCACGGTGAAGGACCTCTTCCCGGTGAGGGGGATGCCCACCCGGGCCGGGACCCAGGCCCCCCTCCCTCCCCTTTCCGAGGAGGCCCTGGCGGTGCGCCGCCTAAAGGAAGCCGGGGCCCTCCTCTTCGCCAAGACCAACATGCACGAGATCGCCCTGGGCATCACCGGGGAGAACCCCTGGACCGGCCCAGTGCGAAACGCCATTGACCCCACCCGCCAGGCCGGGGGTTCCAGCAGCGGCAGCGCCGTGGCCGTGGCCCTGGGGATCGGCCTCGCCTCCTTGGGCTCGGACACCGGGGGGTCCATCCGCATCCCCGCCGCCTTCAACGGGGTGGTGGGCTTCAAGCCCTCCTACAGCCGGGTGGGCCTCGAGGGGGCCCTTCCCCTCTCCCGCTCCACGGACCACGGGGGGCCCCTGGCCAAGACGGTGCGGGACGCCCACCTCCTCACGGAGATCCTGGCCGGGGAGAGCATCCCCTTGGAGGGCCCCCAGAACCCCACTTTCGGCGTCCCCCTGGACTTTTTGGAGGGGCGGCTCGGCCTGGGGGTGAGGAGGGGCTTCCAGAGGCTTCTTGAGGACCTCCCGGGCCTCAGGGCCGAGGTCAAGGAGGTCTCCCTGCCCCTCAAAGGGGCCTACGAGGTCTACACCCGCCTGGTGCGCTACGAGGCGGCCCGCATCCACGAGAAGGCCCTGAAGGAGCACCCCGAGGGCTTCTCCTCCCAGGTGCGGGAGGCCCTCCTGGCGGGGCTTGCCCTCACGGAGAAGGACTACCGGGACGCCGTGGCCGAGCGGGAGGTCCTGAGGCTGGAGCTGGTGAAGGCCCTGAGAGGGGTGGACGCCCTCCTCCTCCCCACCCAGCCCCTCCCCGCCCCCCCTTTGGGCACGGAGGAGGTGGAGCTGGAGTCCGGGAAGAAGGGCCACCGGGAGGCCTTCATCATCCTGACCCTCCCCTTCAGCCTCCTGGGGGTGCCCACCCTCACCCTCCCCTTCGCCAGGGTGGAGGGGATGCCCGTGGGCCTCCAGGTGGTGGGCCCCTACGCCGAGGACGGGAGGGTGCTCGCCATCGGGGGCTGGCTCGAGGCCCGCCTTAGGTGAGCCAGAGGTAGAGGAAGGCTAGGGTGAGAAGAGTTAGGGGGAGGCCGAAGCGGAGGTGCTCCCCGAAGCCCACCCTCACCCCCTCCTTCCCCGCCCCCTCGGCCACGATGAGGTTGGCCACGCTGGCAAGCAGCGTGAGGTTCCCCGCCAGGGTGCTCCCCCCGGCGAGGAGGAGCCAAAGGGCCTCGCCCTCCACGCCTTGGGCCAGGAGGAGGACGGCGGGCACGTTGGAGAGGAGGAGGGAGAGGAGGGTGGCGGAGAGGAGGAGCCCCAAGGGGCTCTGGGCCAGGGAAAGGAGCCCCTCGGCGAGCCCCAGCCGCCTCACCCCCTCCGTCACCATGAAAAGGCCGGCGAACATCACGAGGAGCTCCCAGTCCACCCTGAGGAAAAAGCGCTCCGAGCGCAACCTCCGGGTGAAGAGGAGAACCCCCGCCGCCACCAGGGCCGCCTGGGCCATGGGGTAGCCCAGGAGGAAGGCCAAAAGGAGGGCCAGGGTCACCAGGAGCCCCTTGCGGAGGAGGGCGGGGTGGACCCTGGCCCGCACGGGGCGAAGGGGCGGGAGGGGCCTCAGGCTCCTGACCTCGGGGTAGAGGAGGGCGAGGAGGAGGACCTGGGAGGCGAGGCCAAAGAGGGCCACCGGCCAAAGCGCTCCCAGGAAGCCCAGGTAGGAGATCCCCGAGAGGCTCGCCACCAGGATGTTCTGGGGGTTGCCCGTGGGGGTCATGAGGCTTCCCGTGTTCACCGCCCCCATGAGGGCGAGGAGGTAGGGGGTGGGGTTCAGGCCGAGGAAGCGCGCAATCTGCAGGAGGAGGGGGGTGAGGAGGAGGGCCATGGTGTCGTTGAGGAAGAGGGCGGAAAGCCCCCCGGCCCCGAAGGTGAGGAGGACAAGGAGGGCCAAGGGGGTCCTGGCCAGGCGCAAGAGCCCCTGGACCGCCAGGGCGAAGAAGCCCGCGTAGGAGAGCTGAGCGTTCAGGACCATGACCCCGAAGAGGAAGACCAGAGTATGGGCGTCCAGGGCCTCCCAGGCGGCCTCGAGGTCCAGGATTCCCAGGAGGACGAGAAAGCTTGCCCCCACCAGGGCCACCCCGGCCCGGTTCATGCGGTAGCCGGGAAACCCCCCCAGGGCCAGGCCCAGGTAGGTGAGGAGGACGATGAGGAGGCTAAGGGCGGCCCAGGGGTCCATAGAGCCTGCTCTCTAGCCGGGCCTTTACCCCAGGCCATTCCTCCTTGAGGAGGCTATAGACCACGTCGTCGCGAAAGGTGCCATCGGGAAGCTTGCGGTTTCGCCTCAAGACCCCCTCCCGCACCGCCCCCAGGGCCTCCAAGGCCCTCTGGCTCCTTTCGTTCCTCAGGTCCACCTTGAACTGGACCCGCTCCGCCAGGAGGGCCTCAAAGGCTTGGCGGAGAAGAAGGTACTTGGCCTCCTTGTTGGCGGGGCTACCCCAGAAGGGCCTGAAGATCATGGTGCCCAGCTCCAGCCTGGCGTTTTCCGGGTCCGGGGCGATCACCGAGATCCTGCCCACCAGGCCGGGAAAGGGCCTCAGGGCCAGGAGGGCGGGCGTGGGGCGGATGGCCCAGTTGACCCGTCCGGGCTCGGCGAGTAGGGCCTCCAGGTGGGCCGCCAGGGCCTCCGCCGTGGCCTCCTTGGGGCCCCGGCTCAGGTAGCGGTAGACCTCGGGGTCAAACCGGGCCAGAAACTCGGGCAGGTGGGCCAGGGCAAGGGGCTCCAGGGCCACGTACCGCCCCTGGAAGGCTGGGGGGAAGGACCACATGGGGCCATTATGCTCGGGAGGTGGACGCGGTGAAAACGGTGCTGGCCCTCCTCCACCTCCCCCACCGGGGGAGCACCACCCCTATGGAGCGGCAAGCCTTCCGCCGCCTGAAGGCCTTTCTGGAGGCAAGGGGCGTGGTTTCCGAGGAGATTCCCTTCCGGGGAGTGCCCAGCTACGGGTGGGAGCTTCTGGCCATAAGCCTCCTCCTAGCCTTAAGCCCCCTTTCCCCCCTCTTCCCCCTCCTGGGAGCCTTGGGGTTTTTCCTCTACTTCCAGGGGGTGCGCCCCTGGGGCTTCCTCCTGGACCGCTACCCCTCCCAGAACCTCCTGGCCTGGAAGGGGGAAGGGGAAAGGGCCCTGGTGCTCATGGCCCACGTGGACACGGCCAAGACCTACTTCTTCTACCACCCCCAAAGGGTCAAGGGCTTCCGGCGGGCCTTTTTGCTGAACGCGGGCCTGGCCTTCCTGGCCCCCCTTCTCGCCTTCACTCCCCTGAAGTGGCCCCTAGGCCTCTACTTCCTCCTTCAGGCCGCCCTCCTCCTCCACCGGGAGCTCTTGGCCCCTTACGTGGAGGGCAGCAACGATAACGGGAGCGGGGTGGCCCTGGCCACCGCCCTCTTTCTGGAGACCAAGCCCCCTCCCGGGTGGCGCCTTAGCTTGGCCCTGACGGGGTGCGAGGAGGTGGGGGCCTTGGGGGCCAAGGCCCTCCTCCCCCACCTCCCCCCTGGCGCCCTGGTCCTCAACCTGGACAACGTGGGCCGAGGGGAGCTCTTCTTTGCGGAAGGGGAGGGGATGCTCCTTTACTTCCCCTATCGGGGGCCCCTCCTGGGGGCGGCGCGGAAGACCCCGGGGGCCAGGCCCCTCCGCTACCGCCTGGCCTACTTCGACACCCTGCCCCTCACGCAAAGGGGCTTCCCCTGCCTGACCCTAATCCGCCTCGAGGGGGGCGTCCCCCCGGACTGGCACTGGCCCACGGACACCTTCGCCCGCCTGGACGAAGAGGCCTTGGCCCAGACCCTGGCCTACGCCCGAAGCCTTCTGGAAAGGGTCTTACTGTTTCCTTCGCCCTGCTAGCTCAGAAAAGCCTTCCGAGAACCTTCTTCCGGGGCCCCCATGCTGGCGCAAGCCAGCATGGGGTGGTATTACGGGGGGCGTGATAGGCTAAGGGCAATGTTCCGCGTGGGCATCCTCACCATCTCCGACAAGGGCTACCGAGGGGAGCGGGAGGACACCACCCACCTGGCCATCCGGGAGGCCCTGAAGGGGGGGCCCTACGAGGTGGCCCTCTACGAGGTGGTCCCCGACGAACCCCCCATGATCAAGCGGGTCCTCAGGCTCTGGGCGGACCGGGAGGGGTTGGACCTCATCCTCACCAACGGGGGCACGGGCCTCGCCCCCGGGACCGCACCCCCGAGGCCACCCGGGAGGTCCTGGAGCGGGAGGCGCCCGGCCTCGCCGAGCTCATGCGCCTCAAGGGCCTGGAGAGGACCCCCATGGCCGCCCTCTCCCGGGGGGTAGCGGGGGTCAGGGGAAGGACCCTGATCCTGAACCTCCCGGGAAGCCCCAAGGGGGCCCGGGAGTCCCTGGAGGCCGTCCTCCCCGCCCTGCCCCACGCCCTCAGCCTGGTGACGGGCAAGGCCTGGCGGGAGGGGCACCATGAGTAGGGTCCCGGAGGCCTCCGTCTTCCTAGTGGTGGACGAGGCCAAGCGGAGGGCCCGGGAGCGGGGCCTTCCCCTCATCGACCTCTCCATCGGCTCCACCGACCTCCTCCCCCCCAAGGCCCCCCTGGAGGCCCTAAAGGGGGCCCTCGAGGACCCCAGCACCTACGGCTACTGCCTCAAAAGCTGCACCCTCCCCTTCCTGGAAGAGGCCTGCCGCTGGTATGAGGGAAGGTACGGGATAAGGCTGGACCCCAGGCGGGAGGCCCTGGCCCTGGTGGGAAGCCAGGAGGGCCTGGCCCACCTCCTCCTGGCCCTCACCGAGCCAGGGGATCTCCTCCTCCTCCCCGCCGTGGCCTACCCCAGCTACTTCGGGGCCGCCCGGGTGGCCTCCCTGGAAACCTTCTACATCCCCCTGCGGGAGGACGGCCTGGCGGACCTCTCCCAGGTCCCGGAGGAGGTCTGGCGAAGGGCCCGGGTCCTCCTCCTCAACTACCCCAACAACCCCACGGGGGCCGTGGCCGACTGGGGCTACTTTGAGGAGGCCCTGGCCCTGGCGGGAAGGCACGGGCTCTGGCTGGTCCACGATAACCCCTACGTGGACCAGGTCTACCAGGGGGAGGTCCCCTCCCCCCTGGCCCTCCCCAGGGGGAAGGAGCGGGTGGTGGAGCTCTTCTCCCTCTCCAAAAGCTACAACCTGGCGGGCTTCCGCCTGGGCTTCGCCCTGGGGAACGAGGAGGCCATGGCCAGGCTGGAGCGGGTGAAGGGGGTCATAGACTTCAACCAGTACGCGGGCATCCTGCGCATGGGGGTGGAGGCCCTGAGGACCCCCAGGGAGGTCCTCCGGGGCCACGCTAGGGTCTACCGGGATCGGGCCCTGGCCCTGGCCGAGGCCCTAAGGGGGGCCCTGGACCTCCTTCCCCCCAGGGCCACCATGTACCTCTGGGGGAGGCTCCCCGAGGGGGTGGACGACCTGGCGTTCGCCCTGGGCCTGGTGGAACGGGGCGTAGCCCTGGCCCCCGGGCGGGGCTTCGGGCCCGGGGGCAGGGGCTTCGTGCGCCTCGCCCTGGTGCGGCCCCTGGAGGAGCTCCTAAAGGCCGCCCAGGTCCTCCAGGAGGCTCTCACCAGGTGAAGGAAGTTTGGTAGAAGAAGGCCTCCAAGCGCACCGGCAGCATCCGGTCCAGGAAAAGGGTATAGGCCGCGTGGGTTTCCTCAGGAATGGGCCTGGCGGCAAAAAGGGTGCTCAGGGGCTTGTCACCGAAGAAGATCGTTGCATTTAGCTGAACGGATGCTCCCGAGTTGGGAAGGATACCGCTAAACCCCGAAGCGCTTTCCACGTCCACATAGTAGTTGGCGGCACTTCCCAGTGCGCCAGGGCTCACGAAGTGCCGCCAGTAGCGCACCCCTGGTTCTGCCAGGAAGAGGGCATAGCCCAAGGCGCTTAGCGATGCACTAGAGGATCCCGTAGTAGAGAAGGTAAACGTGGGTAGGCTGGTGGGGTTGTGGGTTTCGTTAACTGTAAGGAATAGGTTGGGCACCACAGGAAGGGGGAAGTTACTCCCGGAGGCTACCGCAGGGTCCATAGCATCCCTGCGGTGGATGCCACAGCAGGAGCTATGGCAGGTCCAGAACTGGAAGAGGTCACCCGGGCCCAGGTTGGTGGGGCGGGCTACAGAATGGGACCCGGGCCCCAACAGGTTGGCCAGGTCCACTGGAACCGAGGAGCGGAGAACCAAGCCCGCATAAGAAGTGATGTGGGGAGTCACGACGTTTAGGGTACCTGCAACTATGGGAAAAACATGGAAGGTACCTCCACCGGGTGGGATATTCACAAGGCCAGTCCGACCGAAGTAGTGGTTTCCTGATGAAACCCCAAAAACAGCCACTTCCCGCCCGGTTCCCGTTGGCGCAACCAAGGAGGAGTATGATGTTCCGAAAATGGAGTTGGCAACAGCCACTGTTCCCCTGGCCGAGAAGGCACTGCCAGAGCTTAGGGAAGGATTTACACCTCCATCCACAAGCGCCGTAGGGCTGGCATAGGCCGAGGGGCACCGCACCACAAGGTTAGACCCCAGCTCACTCCGCCTCAAGTCCAGGCTCACGTAGAACTGGGTGGTGCCAACGTCTGGGCAACGGAAAGCTACCTGGAAGCGGGCCCCCGAGGGGATGGGGAGGGACCAGTTGGACTGCCCCGCGGGCAGGGCAACCCAGGGATTACCCGAGCTGGGCCCGATACGCCAGGCCGCGGCCAGGGGCTGTAGGGGCTCCCCGAGGCCATCCACTAGGCTCACGTTCAGGGTCTGGGGACCGCCGCTGCAAGCGGCCAGAACCAAGAAAAGAGGGGCAAAGAGCTTCAGGCCTTTCATGGTTTCCTCCTTAAGGCGTGCTGAAGGCCGGGTTGATTTTTTCAATTTTTACCTCGTCCAGGCCGATCTCGCAGTGGAAAAGCCTGCTGGGCGGAGTGTGCAGGGCGCCAAGCCAAAGGGGAAGGGTGTTGGTGGTGCTCCCAGAAGGGGCGGTGAAGGTACCAGCCGGGTTTCCATTCACGTAGAAAACCCCGTTCCCCCCGTCTACCTTTACCGCCACCCTGGTCCAGGTACCCGTGGCGGGGGGCTGGAAGTTGGCGGTGAAGTTTGCGCTGGAGGTAAAGGTTGCTCCACCAAGCCTGAGGGCTGCCCGCACTTGCCCTGGCCCTACCCCTTCCAGGAAGAAGGTGTAACCATTCTGACTAGCAGCGTCCCACTTGTCCAGGATGGGGTAGTAAAATCCCGGCCCACACTGAACGGGAGCTACGTAGGCCTCCAGGTAGAAGCTCCCATACCCCAGGTTAAGGTCGGGAGTGGAGGGCACCTCCACGTAAGTGGCCCCGCTACCTGGGAAGTAGAGGGCCCCGTTCATCTGACCAGTAACCGAGGTGGGCCCGGTAAAGCCGGGCCAGGCCACCACAGGCCCAGGCTTGGGCATGCCGTGGTTGAAGATGGGGCTGGTCACCGTGTCCTGCACCTGGGTCGCCCCGTTCCCTTCGTTCATAGGCCAGTGGGCGATGGGGCAGGTGGGCGTGTTGCAGACCTGTTGCGGTCCCGTGCAAGCTGGAAGGACGATGACCAGAAGAACACCAAAAGCCGTCCATTTACTCATGACCTGCTCCCTTCTGAGGGGCTTAGGGCAGGTTTTGGGGGAAGGAAGTTTTGCCTTAAGCTGGCCTCAAAACTAAAGGTAGCATGAGCCTTCTTAACGGACCCTGAACGGGGGATGAACGCCCCAAGAGGGCAAAACCCCCGGGGAAAGGCTTCCCCGGGGGCTAGGGAGGGAGGGCTTCAAGGCTTCTGGGAGAGGTCCAGCATCCCCTTCCCCACCTCCTGGGGGGAGAAGGGCAAGGAACGGGCGTTCTCCTCCAGGCGCTGCTGGAGCTGGGCCGGGGTGAGAGCAGGGTCCTTCTCTAACCAAAGGGCCATGGCCCCGGCCACCAGGGGGGTGGCTAAGGAGGTGCCAGTGCAGAGGCCTTGCCCGCCCCCTGGGGTCAGGCACTCCAGGCCGGTGCCCGGGGCCGAGAGGTCCACGTAGGCCCCGCGGGTGCTGTAGGGGGCCGGGCTGAGATCCCTCTCCAGGGCCGCCACCGCTACCAGGCCCGGCAGGTCCAGGGCAGCAGGGTAGTGGGCGGGGCTTCCCTGGTTCCCCTGGTTGCCCGCGGCAGCGGCCACCGGGATGCCCTGGGAAAGGGCCGCCTCTAGGGCCAGCCTCAGGGCCTCCACTGGGGTATCGCCCCCAGGCTCAGGTTGAGGACCGTGGGGCCCTGGCGGTTTTCCACCACCCAGCACACCCCCCGCACCACCCGGCTCGCGCGGCAGACCCCCCCTTCGTCGCAGACCCGCACCAGGAGGATATCGGCCCCAGGGGCCACCTCCTTCACCAGGCCCGCGGCCCCGGTGCCGTGGCCCCCGGGGAAGGCGTCCTGGGGGATGTCGTCCTCCTCCACGAAGTCGTAGCCGGGAAGCTGGGGGATGACGGGGTCCACCCCGGTGTCCAGGACGGCCACGGCCACCCCCCTCCCAGAAAGGCCCCGCCGGTGGGCCCGGAAGGCCCCTATGGCCTCCGCTCCCCAGCGATCCAGGCTCCAGAGGCTTTCCGGGTCGGCCTTATAGCTGGGGTCCAGGCCCTCGAGCTCCTCCAGGGCGCGCCCCAGGGCCTCCCCGGTGTAGCCCAGCTCCGCTAGGGCGAAGCCGCAGGCCGCAAGGTCATCCCTCCGGAGGAGGGAGAAGCCCCGGGGCAGGGCCCCCGGGGACTGGCCCGGTGGCAGGCGTAGGAGGACCCGGTCCCGGGCCACCTGGCCCAAGACCCCCAGGGTGGCGGTGGCAGCGCCCCTGGGGGTCTGGACCTCCACCGCCCTTGGCCCTCCCGGCACCTCCGGCACCCGGAAGACCAGGGTGTTCCCCGAGGCCCGCACCACCTCGGCCTCCACGCCCCCCACCCGGACCCTGGCCCCCACCGCTCCCGCCCCAGTGAGGGTAGCCGCCACTTCCTCCCCCACCAGGGCCCTCTTGGGCGAAAGCTCCACCTGCAGGGGCCCGGGAGCGCAGGCCACAAGCAGGAGAATGATCCACAAAGCCTTTCTCACGGCTTCACCTCCGCGGGAAAGCTATGGCCGTCCAGGTCCCAAAGGCTCATGGGCATGAAGGGAGAATACGGCAAGGGTCTGAACGGAGCCTGAACGCCTAGGCTTCCCCTAGCCGTGCCCGATAACGCTGGGCCAGGGCCTGGTGCCCTGCCTCCTCCAAGACCCTTATGGCCTCCTCCAAGGCGGCCCGGTCCCCCCGGAGCTCCGCCCAGTTGGCCAGGGCTGCAGCCAGGAGAAGCCGTTCCCCAGCCTGTCGCGCCAGTTCTAGGGCCTTCTCGTAAGCCGCTTGGGCTTCCTCTTTCCTCCTTTGGCGGTGGTAGAGGGCCCCCAGGTTGTTCCAGGCCCGGCCCACGGCCTCGAGGTTCCCCACCCCCTCCGCCAGGGCCAGGGCCCTCTGGTATAGCCCTTCCGCCTCCTGGGAAAGGCCTTGGCGCTCCTTCACCACCCCTAGGTTCAGGAGGAAGCGGGCCTGAAGGAGGGGATGGCCCTCCGTAGCCTCGAGGACCTCCTGGAAGGCCTCTTCTCCCTGGCCCAGCTCGGCCAGGGCCACGGCCCGGTTGCCCAAGGCCCCCAGGTGGCGGACCCGCTCCCCAGAGAGGAGGAAGCGCACCGCTGCCCGGCTGAAGGCCTCGGCCGCCTCTTGGAAACGCCCTTCCCCCAAGAGGAGGAGGCCCAGAAGGTTCCACCCCTCCCCCTGGCTGTAAGGGTCCCCCTGGAGGGCCTTCTCCGCCTCCTCCCTGGCCCTGGTTTTCTCCCCCATACGGAAGCAGAGAACTCCTTTGAGGGCGCTTTTTCTTGGGTCCTCGGGCACCTCCTCCAACAGGGCCAAGGCCTCGGCATACCGCCCCAGGCGCTCTAGAGCCCGCGCCCTGAGGAGGAGGACCTCGGGATCTGGGGCCAGGTCCTGGAGAAGGGCCAAGGCCTCCCTGGGGTTTTCCTCCACCTCCCTGCGGGCCAGGTCCAGAAGGGCCCTTTTCCCCCGGGAAGCATCCCCCTCCTGCCAGAGGGGAAGGCTTAAGCGGTAGTAAGGGGCGGCCTCGGAGAGGGGAAGCCTCCGGGCCAGTTCCAAGGCCACCCGGCGGGCCTCGAGGGTGGGCGGGGGAAGGAAGGTGGGCTCCCCCGTGGGGGTAAGGAGTCCTCTTCGCCAGAGTATTTCCAAGGAGTCCGCGCTAACCCTTAGGACCTCACCGGCCCGGACCGGCCCTAGGAAGGCCAACCCGTAAAAGGCCAAGCGGACCTCCTCAGGGAGGGGCCTGCGTTCAGGCTCCTCCTCGGCCACCTCGGCCACCCCGGGCAGGGCGAGTACCTTCCGCAAAAGGGCCTCCCCCTCCTCCTTAAGCCCCAGGGCGAAGCGTTTCTCGGTCTCCTTGCGGTGGGCTTCGTACAGGGCCTGGGCCAAGGCCTCCCGCGTGGACCAAACCCATTCCTCCAGTTCCTCGGAAAGGTCCTCGTCCGCCCCCTCCAGAAACCGGCCCCGGTAAAGGGCCCGGGCCTCCTCCAACTGGCCTCGGCCCAGGGCCTCCTTGAGGAGGAGGGCGTCGCAGGCCACCCGGGCCTCCAGGACCTCGCCCCCAGCGACCCCCACCCCGGCCCGCTTGAGCTGGGAAAGGGCCACGGAGAGGCTGTTCTGGGGGTCCTCGGCCCGGGGCCAGAAGAGCTCTTGGAGGTAGCGGCGGGACTTGGGGCCCTCGAGGGCCAGAAAGGCCGCTAGGATGAGGGGCTTCCTCTTGCTAAAGGAAGTCCCCTCCAGCCTGAGCCCCCCAAGGGTGCGGAGCACGAGAACAGTCTACTGCCACCGCTCCTCCGGGGGGAGGCCCCTCAGGCCCCGGAGGACCTCCCCCACCAGGTAGAGGCTTCCCGCCACCACCACCCGCCCCGCAAGCCCAAAGGCCCGCTCTATGGCCCGGAGGGAGTCTTCCTCCAACCAGGCCCCGGGAAAGAGGGGAAGGAGGGCCCTCGGGTCCTGGCTTCGGGGGGAGGCGTAGCGGGTGAGGACCACGGGGCCCAGGCCCCTCAGGGCCTCGGCCATGGCGGCGTGGTCCTTCTCCCGGGAGAAGGCGAGGACAAAAGCGGCGGGGAGAAGCCCGTGGAAGCGGAGGGCCTCCCTCAGGGCAAAGGCCCCTTCGGGGTTGTGGGCCCCGTCCAGGATGAGCTCCCCTCGCCCATGGGAGAGGCGCTGGAGCCGCCCGGGGTTTTCCGCCTTGAGGAGGCCCCGTTCCACCGCCTCCCAGGAGGCCCCAAGGAGGCGGCCCGAAAGGGCCGAAAGGGCCAGGTTCTCCGCCTGGTGGGGGCCGAGGAGGCCCGTCCTCAGAGGGCGGAACTCCCCCGTCTTGGGAAGGCGCAGGGTGAAGCCAAGCCCTTTGGAAAAGGGCTTTACCCCCTCCACCTGGAAATCCTCCCCCAGGACCCAAAGGGGGGCTCCCCGGGCTTGGGCCTCCTCGCGAAGGGCCAGAAGCCCCTCCCCCCTAGCGGCGGTGAGGGCGGGGACGCCCATTCGGAAGATCCCCGCCTTCTCCCGGGCCACGTCCTTTAGGGTGGGGCCCAGGACCTCCAGGTGGTCGTGGCCGATGTTGGTGACCACGGAGAGCAGGGGCTCGGCGGCGTTGGTGGCGTCCAGCCGGCCGCCCAGGCCCACCTCCAGGACGGCGAACTCCACCCCCTCCCGGGCGAAGTGGAGGAGGGCGGTGGCGGTGGCGATCTCAAAGAAGCTCGCCCCCAGGACCTCGGCGTGGGGCCGGACCTCCTCGAGGAGGGCCTTTAGCCTCCCTTCGGGAATGGGCCTGCCGGAAACCTGGATGCGCTCGGAAAACTCCACCAGGTGGGGGCTGGTGTAAAGCCCCACCCTTAGCCCCGCCTCCTCCAGGAGGGCGGCCAGGGTCCGGGCTACGCTCCCCTTGCCGTTGGTCCCCCCCACGAGAACGGCGGGGTAGGCCTCCTCCGGGTGGCCCAGGCGGGTGAGGAGGGCCCAGATGCGCTCCAGGCCAGGGGTCACCACCTCCTGGCGGGCGTAGAGCCAGGCGAGGGGGTCCATCTATCCTTTGGGAGCCGCCTTGCACCGGGGGCAGAGGCCCCTATAGGTCACCTCCACACCCCGCACCTCCACCCCGGGGTGGGCCTTCTGGGCGGGGCCTAAGAGGTCGGGGAGGGGCACCTCCAGGTCCACGATGCCCCCGCACCCCTCGCAGACGAGGTGGAGGTGGGGATGGAGGTTGGCGTCGTACCGGGTGGCCTCCCCCGCCTTGGTGATGGGGACGAGGTAACCTTCCGCCACCAGGGCCTCGAGGGTGCGGTAGACGGTGGCCAGGCTGACCCGGGGCACGCTCTTGCGCACCTCCTGGTAGATCCAGGCGGCATCCGGGTGGTGGTGGGCCCTTTGCACCACCTGGAGGACAGCCCTACGCTGGCGGGTCAAGCGCTTCAGCGCCATCGCCCCCACTATAGCTCAAAAGGGGCGGAAACTCCACTAAAGCGGTCGGGTTAGGGCCATAATCTCCCGCCCCCCCTGGTCCAGGATGTCCTGGGCCAGCTCCAGACCTAGCTCCTCCGCTTCAGAGGCCTCTCCCTCTATCTCCGCCCGGATGAAGCTCTTGCCGTCGGGGGAAAAGAGCCCCCCCTCCAGGAGCAGGGTGCCGTCCTCGCCCACCTGGGCCAAGGCTCCCACGGGGGCCAGGCACCCTGCCCCAAGGCCCCTGAGGAAGGCCCGCTCCGCCCGCACCCGGTCGTGGGAGGCGTGGTGGTGCAGGGCGTAGCTGAGCTCCTCCGCCAAATCGTCCCCCTGGCGCACCTCCAGGGCCAAGGCCCCCTGCCCCGGGGCGGGGAGCATGACCTCGGGCTCCAGGAACTGGTCTATGCGGTTCCTTAAGTCCAGCCTGATGAGCCCCGCCGCCGCCAGGACGATGGCGTCGTACTCCCCGCCCCCCAGGGCCGCCAAGCGGGTGTCCACATTGCCCCGGAGGTCCTTGACCAAAAGGTCCGGGCGGTGGGCGAGGAGCTGGGCCTTGCGCCTGATGGAGCTGGTGCCCACCACCGCCCCCTTGGGGAGGTCCTCCAGGCGCTTAAAGGCCTTGCCCAGGAAGGTATCCCTGGGGTCTTGGCGCCTGGGGATGGCGGCGATCTTGAGGCCTTTGGGCTCCTCGGTGGGAAGGTCCTTCAGGGAGTGGACGGCGATGTCGATTTCCCGGGAAAGGAGGGCCTCCTGAAGCTCCTTGACGAAGATGGCCTGCTCCTTGGGGTCTGCTCCCTGGTCCCCCCGGGTCCTCACGGTCTTCACCTTGAACTCGGCCTCGGGCCAGCTCTCCTTGAGGCGCTCCACCACCCACCGGGTCTGGGCCAGGGCCAAGGCGCTACCCCGGGTTCCCACCACGATGACGCGCATACTTTCCCATACTACACGAGAAACTTGGGAAACCTACGCCAAGGCCAGGCCCAAGGGGTCTTCCAGAAGCCCGGCCAGGTGGCGGCAGAAGCGGGCGGCCTCGGCCCCGTCGATGACGCGGTGGTCGTAGGTGAGGCTGAAGGGCATGTAGAGCCTGGGCAAAAAGGCCTCCTTCTCCGCATCCCAAACGGGCTTCATCTGGGAGCGGGAGACCCCCAGGATGGCCACCTCGGGCCAGTTGACGATGGGGGTGAAGCCCGTCCCCCCAATCCCTCCCAGGTTGGAGAGGCTGAAGGTGCCCCCCTGCATCTCCTCCGGGGTGAGCTTCCGCTCCCGGGCCCTTTCGGAGATCTCCTGGAGCGCCTTGGCCAGGGCCAGGACTCCCTTTTTGTCCACGTCCCGGATCACGGGGACCAGGAGGCCATGGGGGGTGTCCACGGCCACGCCGATGTGGACGTAGTCCTTGTAGATGACCTCCTGCCTCTCCGCGTCAAGGGAGGCGTTGAACTTGGGGAAGGCCTTGAGGGTAAGGGCCAGGGCCTTGAGCAGGAAAGCGGTCAGGGTGAGGCGGAAACCCCCCTCCTCTGCCCTCTTGGCGTAAGCCTTGCGCAAGGCCTCGAGGTCGGTGATGTCCGCCTCGTCAAAGTGGGTGACCATGGGCACCTGGGCCCAGGCCTGGGCCATGGCCCTCATGGTGGCCTTCCGCACGCCGCCCATGGGCTCGGCGCGCACCGGGCCCCACCGGCTGAAGTCGGGGAGCCTGGGCGTAGGGGGTGGGGCCTCGGGGGCCGCCGGGGCCAGGACCTGGGCCGCCGCCCGGCGCACGTCCTCCGCGGTGATGCGGCCGGCAAGCCCCGTACCCCGGACCTCCCTTATCTCCACCCCCAGCTCCCGGGCCAGCCGCCTAACCGAGGGGGCAGCGGGGACGAGGCGGGGGGCCTCCTGGGGTTTGGCAGGGGCGGGAACGGCCGCCGGAGGCTGGCGAGGGGCCTTCCCCTCGGGGACCTCTTCGGGTAGCGCCTCCCTTTGGGGCGCCGCTTCTTCAGGGCTTGCGGGAACGGCTTCGGCCTCCAGCTCCAAGAAGGTTTGGCCCGGCCGGACCTCGTCCCCCACCTTGACCAGGACCCGCCGCACCACCCCGCCCGCCTCGGCGGGCACCTCCATGACCGCCTTGTCCGTCTCTAGCTCCAAAAGGGGCTGGCCGGGGGCCACCTGGTCCCCCTCCTTGACCAGAACCCCCACCACCGTGGCCAGGGCCACGTTGTCGCCCAGTTCGGGAATCCTGAGCTCCATCCCGCCTCCTCCTACCGCCTGTGGGGGGGCGTCTCCCCCAGGCTAAGCCTAAGGCCTTCCTTGGCCTCCTTGAGCACCTTTTGGGAAAGCTCCCCCCCCTCCACAAGGAGGGCCAAGGCTGCGTAGGCGATGTGCCGGGCGTCCACCTCAAAGAAGTCCCGCAGGGCCTCCCGGGTGTCGGAGCGGCCGAAGCCGTCGGTGCCCAGGGCGCAGAAGGGGCGGCCCACGTGGTCCCGCACTAGGCTGGGCAGGGCCTTGAGGTAGTCGGTGGCCGCCACCACCGGGCCCTCGTGGCCCTCGAGGACCTGGGCCACGTAGGGCTTCCTGGCCTTGCCCAGAAGCCGCCGCTCCCTTTCCGCCTCCACGGCATCCAGATAGAGGGCTTTGTAACTGGTAACACTCCAGACGTCGGCCACCACCCCATGGTCCCTAAGGAGCTCCTGGGCCTTCAGGGCCTCTCTGAGAACGGGGCCGGTGCCGAAGAGCTGGACCCTCTTGCCCTTCCCCTCCCCCTGGCGGAAGAGGTAAATCCCCCTGAGGATGCCCTCCCTAACCGCCTCCCTGGGCTCGGGCATGGGGGGGTGGGGGTAGTTCTCGTTCTCTATGGTGATGTAGTAGAAGACGTCCTCCCCCTCCCGGTACATGCGCCTTAGGCCATCCTCTAGGACCACGGCGAACTCGTAGGCAAAGGCGGGGTCGTAGGCCAGGAGGTTGGGGGGGGCCAAGGCGTAGAGGTGGCTCTGGCCGTCCTGGTGCTGCAGGCCCTCCCCCTCCAAGGTGGTGCGCCCCGCCGTGGCCCCCAAGAGGAAGCCCCGGGTGCGCTGGTCGGCAGCGGCCCAGACCAGGTCGCCGATCCGTTGCAGGCCGAACATGGAGTAGGTGATGAAGAAGGGGATGGTGGGGGTGCCCCAGTGGGCGTAGGCGGTGCCCGCAGCGATGAACTCGGCCATGGCCCCGGCCTCGGTGATGCCCTCCTCCAGGATCTGCCCCTCCTTGCTCTCTTTGTAGGCGGTGAGGGTGCCCGCGTCCACGGGGATGTAGAGCTGGCCCTGGGGGGAGTAGATGCCCACCTGGGCGATCAGGGCCTCCATGCCGAAGGTCCTGGCCTCGTCGGGGACGATGGGCACGATGAGCTTCCCGATCACCGGGTGGCGGAGCATCTTGGCCAGGATGCGCACGAAGGCCATGGTGGTGGAGATCTCCCGCCCTCCCGAGCCCTCGTAGAACTCCCGGAAGAACTCCTCCCCCGGGACCTCGAGGCCCCCCTTGAAGCGCACCCGCCTCTCGGGCACGAAGCCGCCCAAGGCCCTCCTGCGCTCCAGGAGGTAGCGCACCTCAGGGGAGTCCGGCCCCGGGTGGTAGTAAGGGAGCTCCCCAAGCTTCTCCTCGGGGATGGGGATCCCCAGGAAGGCCCGGGCCTCCTTGAGGTCCTCCTCGGTGAGCTTCTTCACCTGGTGGGCCACGTTCTTGGCCATGGCCGTGGGCCCCATACCGTAGCCCTTGATGGTTCGGGCCAGGATGACCACCGGGCTCCCCCGGTGCTCCACCGCGGCCTTGTAGGCGGCGTAGATCTTCCCGAGGTCATGCCCACCCCGGGCCCGGGTGAGCTCGGTGAGCTCCTCATCCGCCATGCCCTCGATAAGCCCCTTGAGCTCCGGGGTGTTGAAGAAGCGCTCCCTGAGCTCCTTACCCCCGAAGGCGGCGTAGCGCTGGCTTTCCCCGTCCACCAGGGCCTCAAAGCGGCGGAGGAGGTGCCCCTCCTGCTCCTTGGCCAAGAGCCTGTCCCAGGCCGAGCCCCAGACCAGCTTGATGACCCGCCAACCCGCCCCCCGGTAGAGCCTCTCCAGCTCCTGGATGATCTTGGAGTTGCCGCGCACGGGCCCGTCCAGGCGCTGGAGGTTGCAGTTCACCACGAAGATGAGGTTGTCCAGCCCCTCCCGAGCGGCGAGGTGCAAGGCCCCCACGGTCTCGGGCTCGTCGTGCTCCCCATCCCCCAGGAAGGCCCAGACCTTGGCGGAGCCCTTGGGCTTTAGGCCCCGGTCCTCCAGGTAGCGTATGAAGCGGGCCTGGTAGATGGCCTGGATGGGCCCCAGGCCCATGGAGACCGTGGGGAACTCCCAGAAGTCCGGCATGAGCCAAGGGTGAGGGTAGCTGGAAAGCCCCCGCCCCCCCGCCACGGGGGGGTGGACCTCCCGGCGGAAGTTCTCCAGATCCTTTTCGGAAAGCCTCCCCTCCAGGAAGGCGCGGGCGTAGTTGCCTGGGGAAGAGTGCCCCTGAAAGAAGACCAGGTCCCGGTCCAGACCCGCCTCTGGCCCGCGGAAGAAGTGGTGGAAGCCCACCTCGTAAAGCTCGGCGATGGAGGCGTAGGTGGAGATGTGCCCCCCGATCCCGTCCGCCTTCTTGTTGGCCCGGGCGACCATCATGGCCGCGTTCCAGCGCAGGATGTTGGCGATGCGGCGCTCCAGCTCCAGGTCCCCGGGGTAGGGGGGCTCCAGCTCCTTGGGGATGGTGTTCAGGTAGGGGCTGTTGAGGCGGTTCTGGGGAAAGAAGCCCCGGAGGTAGAGGTATTCGTCCAGGTGACGCAGAAGCTCCTCCACCCGCTCGGGGCCTTCCACCTGGAGCACGTACTCCAGGGACTCCCGCCACTCCTGGTTCTCCGTCTCCCGAAGCCTGGCCAGCTCCTCCGGGGAGAGGCTTTCCCAGGCTTCCTTGAGCTCCCTTTCCGTCATGCTTCCCCCTTGGGCGAAAATACACTACACCGACTCACCCTTTAGTTTCGGGCAGAAGGGGGGGTTTGTCCAATAGCGAAGGGGTGCCCAAAGCGATAAGATTTCCCTATCATGAACCTGCGGCGCCTGCGCCTTTTCCTCCTCCTCTCGGAAGAGAGGAACTTCCACCGGGCGGCGGAAAGGGCCTACCTCTCCCAGCCGGCCCTCTCCCAGCAGATAAAGGCCCTGGAGCGGGAGCTAGGGGTGAGGCTCCTGGAGCGCCGCCCCTTCCGCCTGACCCCGGCAGGGGAGGCGCTGAGGCGGGAGGGAGAGCGGCTCCTCCTGGAGGTGGAGGCCCTGAAGGAAAGGGTGCGCCGGGCGGGGCGGGAGAGCCTGCGGTTTGGGGTGCCGGAGAATCTCCTGCCCGACCTCATGCCCCTCCTGGACCACTTACGCCGGGGCCTGGGGGAGGCGGTGGAGGTCTTGGAGATGCACACCCCCGAGCAGGTCAAGGCCCTGAAGGAGGACCGCCTGGACTACGGCCTGGCCGGGCTCAAGGTGGAGGACCCGGACATCGGGGCAGAGCCCCTTTTCAAGGTGCCCATCGTGGCCCTCCTGCCCGAGAACCACCCCTTGGCCCAGGAGGAACGGGTGCCCCTACGGGCCCTGAGGGAGGAACCCTTCCTCCTCCTGCCCAGGGAGACCCTACCCCCTTTGCACGAAGCCTTTCTCGAGGTCTTCCGCCAGGCGGGCTTCACCCCCAAGGTGGTGCGGGAGGTGGCCCGCTTTCCCCAGGCGGTCAGCCTAGTGGCCGCTGGGGTGGGGATTCACCTCACGCTGGCCCCCTATCGGGTCTACCCCCATCCAGGAACGGTTCTAAAGCCCCTGGCGGAGGAGCCTGCCCTACAGGTTTCCCTCATCTACCGCAAGGAACCCCCACCCCCTAGGCTCGCCGAGGTGCGGGGGCTTCTCGGGTCCTGGGCCCCCTGAGCATCCCCAGGGTGGGGGCCCAGGGATACCACGCCCAAGGCCCCGAGCGTTCCACCGCGCGGAAGGGCCAAGGAGGGGCCCCTTAGCCCTTGAGGCCTGGCATCTCGTCCCCGCCCCAGGCCAGTTCCACCAGGCCGATCAGATCCCCCACAGGGACCCCGTAGTCCCGGGAGAGGCGGGTGATCCCATGCCCCAGGCGGCGCAGATGGGAAAGCTGGGCGGGGTCCATATCCTCGATCATGCCTAGAAGCCAGTCAAGGAGGACTTGGGCTTCCTCATCGGTGAGGCCATCGGTAAGGGCCTCGTCTTCCAAGAGGAGGCGGGCGGGATCTTCCCTCATCGCCTCTTCAGTACCTCCTCCGAGTGCACCAGGCCTAGCCTGCGGGCCAGAGCCTCCAGATGGGCGGGGTCCTTGGCCGCAGCCACCAGAGCCTCGAGGCGGGCCACCGCCGCCTCCTTTTTTTCCAGCTCGGCCTCGAGGCGGGCCCGTTCCTGGGAGAGCTTTCGGGCCCGCACCCCCTCCTGGGCCAGGAGGAAAAGGGCGTGGGCCAACCCCAGGGCGAAGACCAGATGGAGGATGCGGTAGATGGGCCTTTCCAAAGCGGTCTTATTGTACCATGGCCCACCAGAAAACCAGGGATGCGCTCCGAAATCAAAGGGGAAAGCCGAGGGGAAATGGGTGCAGAGAGGCGCAGAGGGCGGGGGATCGTGGCCTGTCTGACAGACCGTCCGAGGGGTGTTGCATCAGCCCGCCCTGGGTGTATACTGGAACCGTAAGGAAGGAGAAGCCATGCCAAGGACCAAGGAAAAGGAGAACTACCGGACGCGGCTGAAGGCGGTGGGCCTGCGGCATACCCTGCCGCGGGAGCGGATCCTGAGCTTCCTGGACCGCAAGAACGTCCACCCCACCCCTGAGGAGCTCTACCAGGGGCTGAAGAGGCGGGGCTACGACATCGGCCTCTCCACCGTCTATCTCAACCTGCACGTCCTCCGGGAGCACGGGCTCATCTACGAGTTCAAGGACCCCAAGGGCTACACCCGTTACGACGGCTACAACGAGCCCCACGCCCACCTGGTCTGCATCGCCTGCGGCAAGGTGGAGGACCTCCTCCTGAAGAACCTCCCCGAGTTGGACGTGAACCCCGCCCTCCAGGCCGCTGCGGAGCGGGCGGGCTGGGCGCTAGAGGGGTTCCGGCTGGAGTTTCGGGGCCGGTGCCCCAGCTGCCAGAAGTAACCCAACGGTGAGGAGGGCCCGGGGGGGCTTCCCCGGGCCCCTCTATCGCAGGGACTGGGCTACTTCCAGGATCGTCCGCACCCCGAATCCCGTCCCCCCCTCGGGGCCCAGGGCGTGGCCCTTTTTGGCGAAGGCGGGCCCGGCGATGTCCAGGTGGACCAGGGGCACCTTCACGAACTCCGAAAGGAATAAGGCGGCGGTGATGGCCCCGCCGTTTCGGTCCCCTACGTTCTTCAGGTCGGCCACGGGGCTTTTCAGCTTCTCCCGGTAGGCGCTTTCCAGGGGCAGGGGCCAGACCTTCTCCCCCGCCCTCCCCGCCGCCTCCTGGACCAGGCCTCCCCAGGAGGGCTCCGTGGCGAAGAGGGCCGCCACCTCCTCCCCCAGGGCCACCACCGCAGCCCCCGTGAGGGTGGAAAGCTCCAGGATGCGCTCCGCCCCCTCCCTCTCCGCGTAGAAAAGGGCGTCCGCCAGGGTGAGGCGGCCCTCGGCGTCGGTGTTCATCACCTCCACCGTCTTGCCGGAAAGGGTCTTGAGCACGTCCCCCACCCGGTAGGCCCGGCCTGAGATCATGTTCTCGCAGGCGGCGATGTAGCCCTTGAGCTCCACAGGGATGCCCAGGAGGGCAGCGGCCTTCACGGCTCCCATGACGGCGGCGGCCCCCGCCATGTCGCCCTTCATGGTGGCCATGCCCTCCGTGGGCTTGAGGGAGTAGCCCCCGGAGTCAAAGGTGAGGCCCTTGCCCACCAGGTCCAGCCGGGCCTTGGCCCCAGGGGGAGCGTAGCGGAGCTGGATGAAGCGGGGCGGGTTGGCCGAGCCCTGGGCCACGGCCAAGAAGGCCCCCATGCCCAGGCGGGCGATGGCCTCCTCGTCCAGGACCTCCACCTCAACCCCCAAGGCCCTAAGCTCCAGGGCCCTTTCCGCCAGGGCCTCCGGGGTGAGGAGGTTTGGGGGCTCGTTCACCAGGTCCCGGGCCAGGTAGACCCCTTGGGCCACCTTCCTGGCCCTCTCCAAAACCGCCTCCTCCACCCCGGGGAGGTGGAGGGTGAGGGGCCTTTCCTCCCTTTCCGACTTGTGGCGGTGGAAGCGGTAGGCCCCTAGGAGAAGCCCCTCCACCAGGGGGTAGGCCTCCTCCAGGGGCTCCACCAGGGCCCCGGGGAAGCGAAGCCTCTGGAGGGCCTGGGCGAGCCTCCCCCCGCTACCCCTGGCGTCCTCCCCTAGGCCAAAGAGGAGGACCTGGCCCTCCGGGGTGGCCAGGAGAAGGCTCTCCCCCTCCTTGAGGGAGACCCCCTCCAAGGCCCGCCTAAGGGCCCCCCCTAGGCGGGCGTCCAGGGCCTCCCCCTGGGGAAGGAGCCTCCCCTCCTTCACCCAGACCACCTTGAGGGGGGCCTCGCCTTCGGCCAGGGAAGCCTCGGTGCGGGAGAGCGTGATCACACCTTGGGTTATACCACGCCTCCCCGTGGCAGAATAGGAAGGATGCGGCTTTTCCTCCTCTCCAAGCAGGCGACCCTCGGGGGGGCGGCGGCCCTCGAGGGGGTCGTGATGAAGGCCCCCTGGGCCTGGGCCCTGGCGGTGCGCCTCCCCGATGGCCAGGTCCACGTGGAGCGCCACGAGGAAAAGGCCCTGAGCACGCGCTACCCCTGGGCCAGGCTTCCCCTCCTCCGCGGGGTGGTGGCCCTTGTGGACGCCCTTTCCGTGAGCTACCGGGCCTTGGCCCGGAGCGCAGAGCTGGTGGGGGGAGAGGAGGAGATGCCCAAGGGAGCCCTCTGGGGTACCATCCTCTTCAGTCTCCTCCTGGGCATCGCCCTCTTCATCGTGCTTCCCGGCTTCCTTTCTGGGCTTCTCCTGGATCCCGCCCGCTACCCCGTCCTCTACAACCTCCTGGCGGGCCTCATCAAGGTGGGCATCCTGGTGGGCTACCTCCTCTTCATCGGGCGCATGCCGGAGATCCGCCGCTTCTTCATGTACCACGGGGCGGAGCACAAGGCCATCCACGCCTACGAGAAGGGGCTTCCCCTCACCGTGGAGAACGTCATGGCCCAGCCCCGCTTCCACCCCCGGTGCGGCACCACCTTTATCGCCTTCGTCATCGCGGTCTCGGTCCTGGTCTACAGCCTCATCCCCGCCCCCGAGGTCCTCTGGTGGCGGCTCTTGGCCAGGGTCCTCTTCCTGCCCCTGGTGGCGGCCCTGGCCTTTGAGCTCCTCTACTTCTCCGCCCGTCACGAGGACCCCATCTCCCGCCTCTTGAGGGAGCTCGGCTTCCGCTTCCAGGCCCTCACCGTGGCCGAGCCCACCCCGGACATGGTGGAGGTGGCCATCCGGAGTACGGAGGCAGCGGTGGGGGAGAAGGTGGTGGCATGAGGGGAAGCGTCCTCGTGGCCATGTCCGGAGGGGTGGACTCCTCCGTCTCCGCCTACCTCCTTAAGGAGGCAGGCTACGAGGTGGCGGGGGCCATGATGCGCTTCTGGCCCGACCTGCCCCCCATGAGCCTCGAGGGGGAAGGGGGCCGGGCCTGGGAGAGCTGCTGCACCCCGGACGCCGCCTACGAGGCGAGGCGGGTGGCGGACCTCCTCGGCATCCCCTTCTACCTCTTGGACTACCGGGAGGTCTTTGAGGAGGCCATCATCGCCCCCTTCCTAGAGGGCTATGCCCGGGGGCGCACCCCCAACCCCTGCGCCCGCTGCAACACCTTCGTGAAGTTCGGGGCCCTCCTCAGGCAGGCAAGGAGGCTTGGCCTGGACTACGTGGCCACCGGGCACTACGTCAGGAGGGAGGGGGAGGCCCTCCTAAGGGGCCTGGACCCCCAAAAGGACCAGAGCTACTTCCTCTGGGGCACCCCCAAGGAGGCCCTCCCCCACCTCCTCTTCCCCGTGGGGCACCTCACCAAGAAGGAGGTGCGCCAGATCGCCGAGCGGGCGGGCCTGCCCACAGCCAAGAAGCCGGAGAGCCAGAACCTCTGCTTCGTGGCCGGGGACCTGAAGGGCTTCCTGAAGGAGCGCCTGAAGGTAAGGCCCGGCCCCCTGGTGGACGCCCTCACTGGGGAGGTGGTGGGGGAGCACGAGGGGGCGGGCCTCTACACCCTGGGCCAGCGGAAGGGCCTAGGCCTCCGGAAGAGCCACCTGGAGCGCTACGTGGTGGGCCTGGACGTGGAGGGGAACGTGGTCTACGTGGGGCCCAAGGAGGCCGCCCTCTTCGGGGGGATGGAGGGGGAGGAGGTAAACCTCCTGGCCGGGCTGGGCGAGGAGGTGGAGGTCCAGGTGCGCTACCGCACACCTCCCGTTTGGGCCAAGGTGGAGTCCCTAAACCCCCTTCGCCTCCGCTTCAGGAGCCCTGTCTTCGCCGTGACCCCGGGGCAGAGCGCCGCCTTCTACCGGGGGGAGAGGCTTCTCGGGGGGGCGGTGATCCGCCGGGGGCTTTACAATCTGGCCGGCCTTGACCCTACCTTGACAAAGGATACCTTGACATTCTCCTGACACGAGGCTGCCATCCTTACGGTGGGAGGGTTGCGATGAGCAAGAAATGGACGTTAGGACTGGCGGTCTTGGCGGTAGCGGGAACGGGCTTGGCCCAGATCCGCGCAGATGGCTCCTCCACGGTCTACCCCATCACCCAGGCGGTGGCGGAGGAGTACATCCAGAGGAACCCGGGGGTTAGGATCGCCGTGGCCTTCTCCGGCACCGGGGGCGGGTTCAGGAAGTTCTGCCGCGGGGAGACCGATATCCAAAACGCCAGCCGCCCCATCAGGAAGTCCGAGCTGGAGGAGTGCGAGAGGAACGGGATCCGGTTCATTGAGATTCCCATCGCTTACGATGCCCTTACCGTGGTCGTGAGCAACCGGAACACCTGGGCCACCTGCCTGAGGACCAGCGAGCTCAAGGCCATCTGGGAGCCCAACTCCAGGGTGACCCTCTGGTCCGATGTGCGGAGGGAGTGGCCCAGGGCCCGCATCGTCCTCTACGGCCCCGGCACCGACTCCGGCACCTTTGACTACTTCACCGAGGCCATCATGGGCCGGTCGGGAGCCTCGCGCACGGACTTCTTCCCTTCTGAAGACGACAACATCATCCTCCGTGGGGTAGCGGCGGGCCCCTACACCCTGGGCTACTTTGGCTTCGCCTACTACGAGGAGAACAAGGGCAAGGTCAAGTCGGTGAGCATCGACAACGGCAGGGGCTGCGTGGCGCCCTCTCGCGAGAGCGTGCTGGACGGAACCTACCAGCCCCTGGCCCGGCCCCTCTTCATCTATGTGAACGTGCGGAGCCTGGAGCGCAGGGAGGTCCAGGACTTCCTAAACTTCTACCTCTCCCCCCAGGCCCGCCGGGCCATCCGGGCCACGGGTTACGTGGATCTCCCCGCCGACGTCTACAGCCTCGGTCAGGAACTGGTGAACCGCAGGAGGACCGGCACCTTCTTCATGGACCTTCCTCCGGCCACTCCCCTGTCCAGGTTCGTGGAGGAGCTGAGGAGGGAGCTGCGGTAAACTGACTGGGGAAAGGGGGTGGGGGTCGCCCCCACCCCTTATCCACAGAATAGAAATGAACAAGGATATGGACCTCCTACGCCAGCGCCCTTCCCGCAACCCCAGGGATATCTCCGCCTTCGTCCTCCTCCTCCTCCTTGCCTCTGTGACCCTTCTCACCACCTTGGGGGTGGTCCTAAGCCTCCTGGAGGAGGTGTTGGAGTTCTTCCGCCGGGTACCCTTGACGGAGTTCCTCTTCGCCCGGGAGTGGACCCCCCTCTTTGCTGAACCCCGCTACGGCGTCGCCCCCCTCATCACCGGCACCCTGTTGGTCACGTTCATCGCCCTGACCGTGGCCGTTCCCTTGGGGCTGGCCCTGGCCGTCTACCTCTCCGAGCTGGCCCCCCATGGGGTGCGGGCCCGCATCATGGGGGTCCTGGAGCTTTTTGAAGGCATCCCCACCGTGGTCTTCGGCTACTTCGCCCTCCTCACCGTGACCCCCTTCCTCCAGCAGTTCATCCCCGGGTTGCAGCTCTTCAACCCCCTTTCGGCGGGCATCGTCATGGGCTTCGCCATCATCCCCTACGTGTCCAACGTAGCCGCAGACGCCATGCAATCCGTGCCCCGGGCTATCCGGGAGGCCGCCTATGCCCTAGGGGGCAGGCCCTACGAGGTGGCCCTGAGGGTGGTCTTCCCCGCCGCCATCTCCGGGATCATCGCCGCCATCATCCTGGCCACCAGCCGGGCCATCGGGGAGACCATGATCGTGGCCATCGCCGCGGGGCAGCGCCCCACCCTAACCCTGGACCCCAGGGAGACCATCGCCACCATGACCAGCTTCATCGTCCAGGCAGCCACCGGGGACCAGCCCGCGGGCTCCACCGCCTCCTTGTCCCTCTTCGCCGTGGGGGCTACCCTCTTCCTCATGACCCTAGGCCTCAACATCCTGGCCCAGTACGTGGTGGAGCGCTACAGGGAGCGGTATGAGTGAGATGAGTGAGCGCGTATTAGGCAAGGCCGCGGGCCAAGACCCTTGGAAGGCGCGGATAGACCGGGTCTTCGCCCGCGCCCTGGTCCTTCCCCTCATCCTGGCGCTGGCCCTCCTCTCCTGGCTCCTCCTGGACACCACCTACCGGAGCTTTTCCGTACAGGTGGTGCGCTCCGACGTGGGTCTTTCCCAAACCTTCCCCCTGGGCACCCCCTGGCAGGAAGCCCTGAGGGTGGCCCTCCTTCAGGAGGGCTATACGGAGGAGGAGGCCGAGGCCCTGCTCCAAGACCCTAGGGAGCTCAGCGTCCTCCTCAACCAGAACCGGGTGGAGCTCATGTGGAACACCCACGAGGGGCCTTTGCGCTATGTGGTCACGAACTCGTGGGACGACCGTATCCTGGACTTGCCTCTCCTCGAGGGCCTGAGGCGCTGGGAGGAGCTCAAGGCCGAGCTTGGAGAAGGGGAAAGGCTGGTCCTCAATCCCTGGCTGGACCAGACCTTCTTCTCCCGTTTCCCCTCCCGCAACCCCCTCGTTGCCGGGATCGGGGTGGCCGTGGCCGGCACGGTCTGGGTCCTCACCTTGGCCCTCCTCATCGCCATCCCCGTGGGGGTAGGGACGGCCATCCTCCTGGAGGAGTACCTGCGGGAGGGGCGGCTCAACCGGGTCCTCGAGGTCAACCTCCGCAACCTGGCCGGGGTACCCTCCATCGTCTACGGGCTCCTGGGCCTGGCCCTTTTTGTGCGGGAGTTCGGGCTG
Organism: Thermus sediminis; assembly: GCF_003426945.1. Classification (NCBI taxonomy): domain Bacteria; kingdom Thermotogati; phylum Deinococcota; class Deinococci; order Thermales; family Thermaceae; genus Thermus; species Thermus sediminis. Next base: position 1,303,673 of record NZ_QURO01000004.1, on the reverse strand, counting down.
GGGCCCACCATCCTGGCGGCTGCCATGACCCTGGCCCTTCTGGGCATCCCCGTGATCACCGTGACGGCCAGGGAGGCCCTGAGGGCCGTGCCCGACTCAATCCGCCAGGCGGCCTTCGCCCTGGGGGCTACCCGTAGCCAGGTGGTCTTCCGGGTGGTCTTTCCCGCCGCCCTCCCCGGGGTGGTCACCGGGGTCATCCTCTCCGCCGCCCGCCTCATTGGGGAGGCCGCTCCCCTGCTCCTGGTGGGGGCAGCCGCCTTCGTCCCCTTCTACCCTTCGGGCCCCCTTTCCGAATACACGGTCATCCCCGTCCAGATCTACCTCTGGGTCAGCCAACCCCAGGTCGAGTTCGCCCGGGTGGCCGCAGCGGGCATCCTGGCCATGCTCTTGGTCCTCTCCGGCCTCTACCTGGCCGCCCTTTACCTGAGGAACCGCTTCAGGAGGGAATGGTGAAACTGGAGATATTGCAAGATCACCAGACGGTTCGCACCGCGCCCGTACCCGAGGCCGAAGCCCTGGTGGACGTCCGCAACCTCAGCCTTTTCTACGGGAACAAGCAGGCCCTCTTTGACATCAACGTCCGCTTCCCCAAAAGGCAGGTGACCGCCATCATCGGCCCCTCGGGGTGCGGTAAGAGCACCCTCCTCCGCGCCCTCAACCGGATGAACGACCTCATCCCTGGAGTGCGGATCACGGGGGAGGTCCTCTACGAAGGGATAAACATCTACGACCCCCGGGTGGACCCGGTGGCGGTGCGGCGGCACATCGGCATGCTCTTCCAAAAGCCAAACCCCTTCCCCAAGACCATCTTTGAGAACGTCGCCTTCGGCCTCCGCCTCATGGGGGTAAAGGGAAGCGAGCTGGAAGACCGGGTGGTGGAGGCCCTGAAGCGGGCAGCCCTCTGGGAGGAGGTCCAGGACATCTACAAGAAGCAGAGCGGCCTGAGGCTTTCTGGTGGGCAGCAGCAGCGGCTCTGCATCGCCCGGGCCATCGCCGTGGAGCCGCCCCTCCTCCTCATGGACGAGCCCACCAGCGCCCTGGATCCCATCTCCACCCAGGCCATAGAGGACCTTATCCTGGAACTCAAAAGCCGCTACACGGTGATCATCGTCACCCACAACATGCAACAGGCCGCACGGGTCTCTGACCGCACCCTTTTCATGCACCTGGGGGTCCTGGTGGAGGAGGGCCCCACCGAGGAGCTGTTCACCAAACCCAAACACCCCTACACCGAAGCCTACATCACCGGGCGCTTCGGTTAGACTCTGGGGGATGTCCCCCCTGGGCCTCCTCTTCCTCACCCTCTTCAACAGCGTCCTGGGGCTTTCCATCCTCTTCCCCATCCTGGGGCCTTTGGGCCGGGAACTGGGCCTAAGCGAAGTCCAGGTGGGCCTCTTCTCCACGGGCTACGCCCTCATGCAGTTTCTCCTCTCCCCCTACTGGGGCAGGCGGAGCGAGGGGGGAAGGAAGCCCATCCTCCTCCTGGGCATCCTGGGATTTGCCCTGAGCTTTTTCCTCTTTGGCCTCGTTGCCCTTTTGGGGCAAAAGGGCCTCCTCCCCCAGGACCTCCTCTTCGCCCTTCTCCTTTTTTCCCGCCTCCTGGGGGGGGCCTTCAGCTCCGCCACCCTGCCCACGGCCCAGGCCTACGTGGCCGACGTGACCGGCCGGGAAAGCCGCGTGGGGGGAATGGCCCTCCTGGGAGCAGCTTTTGGCCTGGCGGTGATCCTGGGGCCTGCCTTGGGGGCAGGGCTCGCCGCCCTTTTCGGCCTTCTGGCCCCGGTCTTCTTCTCCGTGGGGATCGCCCTTCTGAACGCCCTCTTTGTCCACATGGTCCTTCCCGAGTCCCGGCCTAGGGGCGTTGGGAAAGGGGCCCGGCTTTCCCCCCTGGACCCCAGGGTCTTTCCCCTTCTCCTCTTGGGCTTTGCCCTCAACCTTTCGGCTGTGGCTCTGGAACAAACGGTGGCCTTTTATTTCCAAGACCGCCTGGGGCTATCCGGGGTGGACACAGCCCGGGCCGTGGGGATGGCCTTGGTCCTCTACGGTCTGGTGGCCGTATTCGTCCAGGGGTTCTTGGTGCGGTGGCTTGCCTGGCCACCCAGGACCCTCCTCCTCCTTGGCCTCCCCGTGAGCATCCTGGGCTTTTTGCTCCTGGTTTTCGCCCAGAGCTTCCCGGCCCTGACCCTGGGCCTGGCCCTCCAGGGGGCAGGGGCAGCCCTGGCCGGGCCTGGGGTGACGGCCGCCCTCTCCCTGGCTGTAAAGGAAGAGGAGCAGGGCCCGGTGGCGGGGCTCAACAGCGCCGCCCAGGCCCTGGGGCGGATGCTGGGGCCCGTCCTGGGGACGGGGCTTTACCGCCTGGCCCCTGAGGCCCCCTACCTCCTGGGGGCCGGGCTCCTCTTCCTGGCCCTCCTCTTCCTGCCCGCCCTTTCCCTTAGGGTTCGGCTCTGATGCGGCTCCTACTCTTCCGCCAAAGGAACTTCCGCAACCTGGGCTTTTCCGAGTTCCGCCCCCCCCCAGGCCCCTTCGCCCTGGTGGGGAGAAACGCCCAGGGGAAGACCAGCCTGCTTTTCGCCATCCACTTGGCCCTAGGCGGGGAGGTGCGGGGAGCCTTGGCGGACCTGGTGCGCTTTGGGGAGCAGGAGGCCTGGCTCCAGGCCGAGGTGGAGGCGGAACTCGGGGTCTACAGGGTGGAACACAGGATCACCCCCGAGGGGCGGGAGATCCGCCTAAACGAAAAACCTGTGGGCCTCAGGGCCCTCTACGAGCTCCCCGGCTCGGTCCTGGTGCTTCCCGAGGATGTGGAGGTGGTCCTGGGCTCCAAGGAGGAGAGGCGGGCGTTCCTGGATCGCCTCCTTTCCCGCTTCTCCCGGCGCTATGGCGCGCTCCTTGCCGCCTACGAGAGGGTCCTCCGGCAGCGGAACGCCCTCCTGAAGGCGGGAGGGAATGGCTTGGAGGTCTGGGACCGGGAGCTCGTTCGCTACGGGGAGGAGATCATGGCCTTGAGGCGGCGCTTTTTGCGCCGCTTCCTCCCCATCTTCCAGGAGGTCCACCGGGCCTTAGCCCCCCTCGAGGCCGACCTGAGGCTGGAGGAGAGCGTGGCAGGGGATTTCCTCCAGGCCCTGAAGTCCAAGCGGGCGGAGGAGGGCTTGCGGGGACAGACCCTCCTCGGCCCCCACCGGGACGACCTGGTCTTCCTCCTCGAGGGCCGCCCCGCCCACCGCTTCGCCAGTCGGGGGGAGGCCAGGAGTCTGGCCCTGGCCCTGCGCCTGGCGGAGCACCGCCTCCTCGCCGAACACCACGGGGACCCCCCCCTTCTCCTGGTGGACGAGTGGAGCGAAGAGCTGGACGAAGGCAGGCGAAGGACCGTCCTGGCCTACGCCAAGGGGCTCCCCCAGGTGATCCTGGCAGGGCTTCTGGCCCCGGAGGGGATGCCGGTATGCTCTATAGAGGGGGGGGTGGTCCTGTGCCCCGGAAGCTAGAGGAGGTCATCCCCGAGGCCCTGAGGCGGGCCGGGGGTGAGGAGCGGCTCAGGCGGGGGTTGGTGCTGGCCGCCTGGCGGGAGGTGGCGGGGCGGGAGCTGGCCCGGATCACGGAGGCCGTCGCCCTGGAAGGGGAAACCCTCCTAGTCCAAGTACCCGACCCTGTGGTGGCCCACCAGCTCACCTATAGCCGCCTGGCCCTCCTCAAGCGCTACGAGGCCCGCTTTCCCGGCATGGTCAAGGAGATCCGCTTCCAGGTGGGAAAGCTGGAGGCCAAGGCCGAAGGGGAAGGCGGGGTTTCGCCTCCAGGGCCGTCCCCCGAGGCTAGCCGCAAGGCCTTGGCCTTGGCGGAAAAGGCTCCCCCGGGGCTGCGGGAGGCCGTGGCCCGGGCCGCCCTGGCCCTCCTCGCCAGGCGGAGGGGAAGCCCCTGCCCCCTCTGCGAGGCCCCCAGCCAAACCCACCCCTGTCCCACCTGCCGCCGCCTTTTGGGAGATCTCGGGGTGCGCAAGGAGGCGGAGCGCCTCAAGCGGGGAAAGCCCACCGGGCTTGCCGGGGAGGCCCTCCTGGTGGCCCGGCACCTGGCCCGAACAGCCCTTTTGCAGGAGATGCGGGACCTCTACCCCGAGGCCCTGCGCAAGGAAGAGCTTAGGCCCCTCCTCGAGGACCTGGCCCGGCGCTTCCAAGCCCTCTTCCCCGAGGAACCCCTCCCCGAGGGGGTGCGTAGCCTCCTAAAAGGGCCTTAAAGAAAAACCCCGTCTCCCAAAGAGACGGGGCAGGGACTGGTGGGCGGCAGAGGACTTGAACCTCTGGCCTCTCGCTTGTAAGGCGAGCGCTCTCGCCAGCTGAGCTAGCCGCCCATGGTGACCCCAGGGGGAATCGAACCCCCGTTTCGGCCTTGAGAGGGCCGCGTCCTAACCGCTAGACGATGGGGCCAGCCGAAGGGGAAGCCTCAGCTCCCCTACCCCATTCAGTTTAGGGGCTTCCCCCCCCAGCTTCAAGTCCCCAGGAGGGCCTGCCAGACTTACTGGTATGCCTCTTTTGGGTAGACAAGGGGCCGTGACCCTGGGCGAAGCCCTGGGCCAGATTCCTGGCCCTTGGGCCCACAACAAGCGGTATCCTCTGACCACCCCACGGTGCCCAGAAAGCCCTCCTCATCTTCCCCGAAGGGGACCTGGGGGAGATCGCGGTGGTGGACGGGAAGACCCTCCGGGGAAGCGGCAAAGGGGACAGCCCCCAGGTGGGGCTGGTGGGGGTGCTGGCCCCGCACCTCCTGGACCCGTTTGCCCACGGGCAAAGCGGCGCCACCCTGGCCCAGGCCAAGGTGGAGGGAAGGGAAGACCGGGCGCTGCTGGGGTTCTTGGAGCCGTCGGCCGCATAGGCGCCTTTCCCGGGACCTGCCAGGTGGTGCGCTTGGAGCGGGAGGCGGTGCGCAAGGCCACGGGGGAGGGGCGTTGGAGGCCCTGGGGGGCGTCCTGCCTGAAAGGGCATCCGGTCTTGGAGGCCTTTGCGAAGATGGAGGCCCTCCTCTTGACCATAGACCGAAGACCAAGAGAAGGGGATGGATAAAAGGGGTGAATGGGGATCTGGAAAAGGGGCTTCTTGCCTTACTGCGGGCGAGGGGCATGGGCGCCTTGGGGCTTCCCTGACCTCGAGGGCGCCCTAAGGCCTAAAGGGCTGCGGCCCCACCGTCCACGGGGAGGACGGCCCCCGTGATGTAGTCCGAGGCCGGGCTGGCCAGGAAGAGGACCGCGCCCCCCAGCTCCCCCGGCTGCCCCGGTCGGCCCAAGGGCAGGGTGGCCTTTAGGAGGGGCTCCGCACGGGGAAGGACCTTCTCCGTCATCCGCGTGGGGAAGAAGCCGGGGGCCAGGGCGTTGACCCGGATGCCCCATCTCCCCCACTTCACCGCCAAGTCCCGGGTGAGGGCGATCACCCCACCCTTGGAGGCGGAGTAGCCCACGGCGTCCAGGACCTCGGGGTATTCCCCCTTGAGCCCGGCCACGGAGGCGATGTGGACGATCTTGCCGTAGCCCCTTTCCTTCATGCGCCTGGCGGCCACTCGGCTGGCCAGAAGGGCCCCCACCAGGTTCACCTCCAGGACCTCCCGCACCTTCTCTACTGGCATCTCCAGGCTGGGAGCACCCCAGCTGATCCCCGCCGCGTTCACCAGGATGGTGAGAGGGCCGAGTCTCTCCTCCACCAGCTCCGCAGCCTCCTCCAACCGAGCCTCGTCCCGCACGTCCCCTTCCAGGTAGAGGGCGTCCTCTCCCAGAGCCTTCCTAGCCTCTTCCAAGAAACCGGCCCGACGGGCCAAGACGGCCACCCTAGCCCCCGCCTCCTTCAGGGCCAGGGCCGCCTCGAGGCCAAGCCCCCGGGAGCCCCCGGTGACCAGGGCCGCTTTGCCATCCAGGCGAAAGCGCTCCAGAAACATCAGGCTCCTCCCCCAAAAAAGTCCCTGTACCTCTCCCTAAGAGCCCGCTTCAAGAACTTGCCCGCGCTCGTCCTGGGGATCTCCTCCACGAAGACGCAGGCGTCGGGGAGCTGCCACCGGGCGAAGCCCGCCTTTAGGAGGTGCGCGCTGAGCTCCTCGGGGGTGGGCTCCTCCCCCCTGGGCACCACCACCGCCAGGGGCCTCTCCTGCCACCTGGAGTGGGGGATGGCCACCACCGCCGCCCCCCTCACCTGGGGGTGGCCCATGAGGGCGTTCTCCAGGTCCACGCTGGAGATCCACTCCCCGCCCGACTTGATGAGGTCCTTGAGGCGGTCCTTGATCTCCAGGTAGCCCTCCTCGTCCCAGACGGCGATGTCCCCGGTGCGGAACCAGCCGTCTTGGGTGAGGGCCCTTTGGCTCGCTTCCTCGTTCCTGTAGTAGCCCTGGGTGACCCAGGGCCCCTTGAGCTGGATCTCCCCCATGGCCTTCCCATCCTTGGGCACGGGCCTTCCCTCCTCATCCGCCACCCGGAGGCGCACCAGGGGGATGGGGAGGCCGGTCTTGGCCTTGAGGGCGATCCTTTCCTCTGGGGAGAGGCGGGCCTCCAGGTGGCTCTTGACGAAGTTTTGCACCACCACCGGGGAGGTCTCGGTGAGGCCATAGCCCTGGCGCACCTCTATCCCCATGCGTTCAAGGCGCTCCACCAGGCTCCTTGGAGCCGCAGAACCCCCCACCACCAGGCGCTTCAGGGTTCTAAGGCGGTGGCCGGTCCTTTCCAGGTGGTCCGCCAGGGCCAGCCAGACCGTGGGCACCCCAGCGGTGAAGGTCACCCCCTCCCCGTCCAAGAGCTCCACCAGGGAGGCGGGATCCAGCCTGGGCCCGGGGAGGACCTGTGTGGCCCCTAGCAGGGTGGCGGCGTGGGGAAGGCACCAGGCGTTCACGTGGAACATGGGGACTACCGGCAGGACCACATCCCTTTCGGAGAGGGCGGTGCCGTCCTCCAGGTTGGCGGCCAGGGTGTGGAGGACCAAGGCCCGGTGGCTGTAGACCACGCCCTTGGGAAGCCCCGTGGTCCCGGTGGTGTAGGCCATGCCACAGGCCGCCCGCTCAGGGACCCGCACCGGGTCCCTTTCCTCCCCCAGGACCTCCTCGTAGGCCAGGTAGCCCTCAAGGGCCCTATCGTCTATGGCCACGAAGTGGGCCACGGTCTTGAGCTCGGGGCGGAGGGCCTCCACCAGGGGGAGGAGCTGGGGGTCAAAGAGGAGGACCCGGTCCTCGGCGTGGTTGAGGATGTAGGCGATCTCCTTGGGGGAGAGGCGGGGGTTAGCGGTGCGGAGGACGGCCCCCATCCCCGGCACGGCGAAGTAGGCCTCGAGGTGGCGGAAGTGGTTGAAGCCCAGGGTGGCCACCCGGTCCCCCACGCCCACCCCCAGGGCCCCTAGTCCCCCCATGAGCCGCCGGGCCCGGCGGTGGACCTCGGCGTAGGTGGTGCGGTGGACCTCCCCGGTGTGGAGGCGGGAGACCACCTCCTTCTTCCCGAAAAGCTCCGCCGCCCGCTCCAGGATGTCCCAAAGGTTTAGCTCCTCGTCCATCATGGTGCTTAAAAGCACGCCTCCACCTCCTTTGGCCCAAGTCTACCTTCCTCCTTGGGCCCGGTCCGGCTCCAGACGATAAAAGGTGCCCTTGGCGAAGGCCACGGGGCTCCCCTCCAGGTAGATCTCCCCCACCGCATGGGCTAGCCGCCTCCCCAGGTGGAGGACGCGGCCCCTAGCCAACAGGCTGCCGCCCCGTACCGGCCTCAGGTAGCTCACCTCAAAACTTGCACCTCCCGCATAGCCCGCATAAACCTTCCCCCCTTGCCCCTCGCAGACCCGCGCCGCCATGGGAGCCGCCTCTCGCCAGGCAAGCCCACCCCACCCCTCGCCCACCCGCACCCAGTGGGCCGGCAGGGAAAGCACCAAAAAGCGGTGCGCCCCAAGAGGTGTCCGCCGCCCAAACTGCCCCAGGGAGAACTCTCCCTTCGCGGCACGGAAGAAGTGCTCAACCTTGAACCTCCTCCTCCCCCAGGTGAGCGCGGTCCGGGCGGTGGTAGGAAAGGTGGTACCAGACCACTCAGACCGGGAAGGAAAGCCCCCGCAGATGGACCCTCACCCCTTGGCGCCTCAGGTCCGAAAGCCTCCCCCCTCCCGCCAGCCGCCCGTCCCGCCGCATCCCCACCACCGCCACCCGTATCCGGAAGGCCCGGCGCGTCCAGGGCGGGAGGGAGGCCAGGAAGGAGAGGGCCTTTTCCCCTTTACCCCGAAAGAGACGGTAGGCCCAGGGGAGGCGGAGGTCTCTGTAGACGAGGGACCACCAGATGGAGCTCCCCCTTGCCGTGAAAGATGTGAAAGAAGAGGACAGGTCCAGGACCACCAGGAGGCGGGGCTTGGGGCCTTTTCCCCTCCTGGCCTGGTCTAGGGCCACTTGCCTTGGTCCTGGAGAAACAGGAGAGGGGGGCTTTGAGGGATTCCCGGAGGTGGGGGCTTGGCCAAAGGGCTAGGAGGGGGGAAGGACCCTGTGGTGCATGGCACCCGTCATCTGAGGGGAAACCCGCGGCCCCTTTCAAGGGGTCCCCCCGAGCATAACTATCCCCGGAATACATAAGTGCAAGTTTCTAGATTAGAGAAGATCCCAGTTTTTGCTAGGGAAGGGGCGGTTATTCCCATAGGAAACTTTGCCCAAAGGGCGGAGGAGGTGGATGTGGAGGGGGTTCTCCTCGTGGGCGAGACGGCCGGTAGGGGAAGGGAGCCTGGAGCAAAGGTTTTGGGGGCTTTGCCGGGGGATTTCAGCCTGGCCCTCCTCCTGTGAGCCGAGGCTTTTACGGGAGGCGTTATGAGTTACTTACTAGCCCTAGACCAGGGGACCACCTCCAGCCGGGCCATCCTCTTCACCCCGGAGGGGGAGGTGGTGGGGATGGCCCGGCGAGAGTTTCGGCAGCACTACCCGGCCCCGGGCCTGGTGGAGCACGACCCCGAGGAGATCTGGGAGACCCAGGCATGGGCGGCCCGGGAGGTTTTGCGCCAGGCGGGGGTGGACCCCGGGGCGGTGGTGGCCCTGGGGATCACCAACCAGCGGGAGACCACCCTGGTGTGGGACCGGGCCACGGGGAGGCCCTTCCACCGGGCCATCGTCTGGCAGGACCGGCGCACGGCCCCCTTGTGCGAGGCCCTGAGGGGGAGGGGCTTGGAGCCCCTTTTCCGGGAGCGCACGGGCCTCCTCCTGGACCCCTACTTCTCCGGCACCAAGCTCCTTTGGCTTCTGGAAAACGTCCCCGGGCTGCGGGCGAAGGGGGAGAGGGGGGAGGCCCTCTTCGGCACCGTGGACACCTGGCTCCTCTGGCGGCTCACCGGGGGCAGGGTGCACGCCACCGACCCCACGAACGCCAGCCGCACCCTGCTTTTCAACCTGCACACCCTCTCTTGGGACGGGGAGCTTCTGGACCTCCTGGGGATTCCCCGGGCCATGCTTCCCGAGGTGCGCCCTTCGGACGGGGAGTTTGGGGAAGCCCTTGGGGAGCTCTTTGGGGCCCCCATTCCCATCCGCGGGGTTCTTGGGGACCAGCAGGCGGCCCTCTTTGGCCAGGCGGCCCTCTTGGCGGGGGAGGGGAAGTGCACCTACGGCACGGGGGCCTTTCTCCTCCTGAACACGGGGGAAAAGCCCGTCCCTTCCCAGAGGGGCCTCCTCACCACCGTGGCCTGGCAGCTAGGGGGAAGGGCCACCTACGCCCTGGAGGGGAGCATCTTCGTGGCGGGGGCGGCTGTCCAGTGGCTGAAGGAGGTGGGCCTCCTGGGGGAGGAGGGGGAGGTGGAGGCCCTGGCGGGGGGTGTGGCGGACACGGGCGGCGTCTACCTGGTCCCCGCCTTCACCGGCCTGGGGGCCCCCTACTGGGACCCCTACGCCCGGGGGGCCATCCTGGGCCTGACCCGGGGGACCACCAAGGCCCACCTGGCCCGGGCGGCCCTGGAGGGGGTGGCCTTCCTGGTGGCCGAGGTGGCGGAGGCCATGGCGGGGGAGGCGGGTCTCCCCCTCCGGGAGCTCCGGGTGGACGGGGGCATGGCGGGGAACGACCTCTTCCTCCAGATCCAGGCCGACCTCCTGGGGAGGGGGGTGGCCCGGCCCCGGGTGACGGAGACCACGGCCCTGGGGGCGGCCCTCATGGCGGGGGTAGGGGCTGGGGTGCTGGACCTGGAGGGGGTGCGGGGGGCCTGGGGCCTGGGGGCCCGCTTCCTCCCCCGGATGCCCGAGGAGCGCCGCCAGGCCCTCTGGCGGGGGTGGCGGCGGGCGGTGGAGCGGGCCCTGGGCTTCGCCAGGGAGGGAGCGTGACGGACCGGGAAGCCCTCTTTGAAAGGCTAAGGGAACCCTGGGACCTCCTCGTCCTGGGGGGCGGGGCCACGGGGGCGGGGGTGTTGTGGGAGGCTACCCTGAGGGGCCTGAAGGCCGCCTTGGTGGAGGCGAAGGACTTCGCCTCGGGGACGAGCTCCCGCTCCACCAAGCTCCTCCACGGGGGGGTGCGGTACCTGGAGCTCGCGGTGCGGCGCCTGGACCCTCGCCAGCTCCGGTTGGTGCGGGAGGCCCTGGGGGAGAGGCGGGTGGTCCTGGGGCTCGCCCCCCACCTGGCCCGGCCCCTCACCCTGGTCACCCCCCTCTTCCGGCCCCTGGAGATCCCCTACTACTGGGCGGGCCTCAAGCTCTACGACCTCCTTTCGGGGAGGAGGTGGCTGGCCCCAAGCCGCTACCTCCCCCCGGGGGCGGTGCGGGCCCTCTTCCCCGACCTCCCGCCCACCCTGGGGGGCGTGGCCTACGCGGATGGGCAGTTTGAGGACTTCCGCCTGAACCTGGCCCTTATCCTCTCCGCCCTGGAGCGGGGGGGCGTGGCCCTGAACCACGCCCAGGCCAAGGCCCTCCTCCTGGAGGGGGGGAGGGTGCGGGGGGCGGTGGTGGAGGACCGCCTCACGGGGAGGGAGGTGGAGGTCTGGGCCAAGGCGGTGGTGAACGCCACCGGCCCTTTGGCGGACGGGGTGCGCCGCCTCCTGGACCCCGACCTCCCTCCCCTCCTCACCCCCTCTAGCGGGGCCCACCTGGTCCTGGACTACCCCTTGGAGGCGGGCCTCCTCCTCCCCCGGACCCGAGACGGCCGGGTCCTCTTCCTCTTGCCCTACCGGGGGAGGGCCCTCCTGGGGACCACGGACCTCCCCGCCGGGCCCACCCCCTGCCCCCTCCCCCGGGAGGAGGAGGTGGCCTACCTCCTGGAGGAGGTCCGCCCCTACCTGGGGGACCTCTCGGGCCGGGTGCGGGCGGCCTGGTCGGGCCTGAGGCCCCTGGTGGGGAGGGGGGAGACCCGGTTCCTCGTGCGGGACCACCACATAGAGGCCCGGGGGGGCCTCTACACCCTGGTGGGGGGGAAGTGGACCACCTTCCGCCTCATGGCCCGGGACCTGGTGGAGCGGGTGGCCGGGGACCTGGGCCTCACCCTCCCCCCCTCCTCCTCCCACGCCACCCCCCTCCTGGGGGCGGGCCCCAGGCCTCCTTTGGACCTTCCGGAAGGGGTGGCGGAGCACCTCTACGCCACCTACGGCGTCCTGGCCCCTAAGGTGGCGGCCCTTGGGGATAGGCCCCTCCTTCCCGGGCTGCCCTACCTGGAGGGGGAGGTGGTGTGGGCCGTGGGGCGGGAGCTTGCCAGGAAGCCCCTGGACGTCCTGGCCCGGAGGATGGGCCTGGCCCTCCTGGACCGGGAGCAGGCCCTCCTGGCCTTGCCCCGGGTGGTGGAGCGCATGGCCCCCCTCCTGGGCTGGGACGAGGGGCGGAGGCGGGCGGAGCAGGAGGAGGCCAAGGAAGCCCTGCCGGGGCTCTGCTAATGGGTTCCGGCTCCTTTCCCCGAGCCCGCTTATTCCCGCTCGTAGGCCTCCCAGAGGGCCTCCATGGTGGTCCTGCGGTCCTTGGGGAGGGGGTCATGGGGGGTGAGGTTGTGGAGGCGGAGGAGGGCCTTTTCCCCGTCCAGGTCCAGGACGGAGAGGCCGCAGGGGTGGACCTCCAGGGGGAGGAAGCCCCTTTGCCCGGTGAGGGCGTAGGAGAGGAGGGCCCGGATCACCCCGCCGTGGGCCACGAGGAGGAGGGTGTCCCAGGGTTGGGCCAGGAGGCGGGCGTAGGCGGCGAGGACCCGGTCCAGGAAGTCCCGGTAGCGCTCCCCGCCCAGGAAGCGGTCCGAGGGGTCATTGGGGGAGAAGGCCTGGAGGAAGGCCCCTTTGGGGTCTTCCAGGTCCCTAAGCCTTCCCGGGCGGATCTCCTGGAACTCGGGCCAGGCCTCCAGGGGGACGGGGCGGCCCTTCAGGATGATCTCGGCGGTCTCCTGGGTCCTCCTGAGCCCGGAGTGGACGGTCCGGTCCAGGGGGACCCCTTGGAGGAGCTCCCCCACGGCCTCGGCCTGGGCCCGGCCCCTGGGGGTGAGGCCCACCTCCTCCGGGGGGACGGGCCGCCCTCCGGGGAAGTAGTCCACCTCCCCGTGGCGCAGGAGGAGGAGGCGGCGCCTCATGGGTAGCGCTCCAGGAGCTTGGGGTTGGCCAGGAGGAGCTTCCGCCGCACGTGGGCCTTGAGGAAGGCGGGGGTGGCCTCGGGGGCCTGGCCCTGGCGGATCCTCCGGGCCAGTTCCTGGAGGAGGGCCTCCCGCTCCCCGGCCTTCCCGAGAAGGGCCTGGAGTTCCGCCGTTTCTTCCCCCTTGAGGGCCTCCCCTTGAGAGGCTTCCCGGCGGGCGATGCTTAGGGCGTTCAGGGCCACCAGGAGCTGGAAGCGGAGCCTGGGGTCGCCCACGGTGGGCAGGACCTCCCGTTCCAGGAACTCCCCCACCGCCTCCAGGAGTTCGTCCAGGGTGGGCCTATCCATAGCCTTCCAGGAGATGAAGGATCTCGTACTCCATCTCGGCGGCAAGCCTCCCCAGGACGGCGAGCTCCACGCTGCGCTCCTCGCCCCTGAGGTGCCGCCTGGCCTGCTTCAGGGCCCCCAGGCCCCAGCGGAGGTTGCCCGAGACCTCCTACCAGAAGAGCTCCTCCGGGGCCACCTCCCTCCCCGTGAGGGCGTTGTAGCGTTCCAGGAAGGGGCCCACCTCCCCCACTCCTCCCAGGCGCCTGGCGTCCTCGCCGAAGCGCCATGCCCGGACCAGGGGCCAGGCCAGGTCCTCCCGGGGGTCGCCCAGGTGGGCGAACTCCCAGTCCAGGACGGCGAGGAGCTCCTCCCTGCTGACGAGGAGGTTGCCGATGCGGAAGTCCCCGTGCACCAGCACGGGGGACCGGGGGGACGGGGGGTTTTGCGAGAGCCAACGGAGCCCCCACTCTAGCGCGGGATGGGGCTCGCCCAGGGCGTCCAGGTCCTGGTAGGCCAGGGCCAAGGCCTCCTGCCAGGGGGGTTGGCTGGGAGGGGGGAGAAAGCCCACCTCGGAGAGGGGGATGGCGTGGATGGCCGCCAGCTCCCGGGCCATGGCCTCGGGGAGGCGCGCCCGCACCTGGGCGTACTCGGGCCGGCGGACGATGCGGGTCCCAATGGACTCTCCCTCCAGCCGTTCCATGAGGAAGGCTTCCCGTCCCTCCAGCTCGGGGAAGTAGTGGAGGGGCTTGGGAACCCTAACCCCGTGGGCGTGGGCTATCTGGAGGAGGCGGAACTCCTGAGCCAGGGGCAGGGTTCCCGAGTAGATCACCCCCCCTCCCGCCCGCCGGAGGAAGAGGGGGAGGACCCCATCCCCCGTGCGGTAGTCCAGGGCCCAGGCCTCCTTGGAGGCCCCCCCGGGGAGGCGCCTCAGGGCGAGGATCTCCCCCGGCCCGAAGAGTTCCCTAAGGGTGGCCTCCAGGGCCTCCCTCATGGCCTGAGCCCCTTGAAGAGGGCCCGCTTGCCGATGCTGGCCCGGTGGACCTCGCTGGGCCCGTCGTAGATGCGGAAGGGCCGTACCTCCCGGTAGAAGATGGAGAGGGGGATGTCCTCGCTGATGCCCAGGCCGCCCGTGATCTGGACCGCCCGGTCCACGGCCCACGGCCCGGCCCACGGCCTCGGCCACGAAGACCTTAGCCATGGAGGCCTCGTGGCGGATCCTCTCCCCCCGGTCCAGCTTCCAGGCGGCGTGCCAGACCATGAGGCGGGCGGCGTGGAGCTCCATGTGGCTGTCGGCGATCATGAACTGCACCCCCTGGTGCTCCGCCAGCCGCTTCCCGAAGGACTCCCGCCTCAGGGCGTATTCCTGGGCCAGCTCCGTGGCCCGCACCCCCACGCCCAGCCAGCGCATGCAGTGGGTGAGGCGGGCCGGGTCCAGGCGGAGCTCGGCGTAGTGGAAGCCCTTGCCCACCTCCCCCAAGACCGCCTCCTCCCCCACCTCGCACCCCTCCAGGAGGATCTCTCCGTGCCCCCCCGGGCTCCAGTGGTCCATGGTGGGGATGGTGCGGAGGAGCCTCAGGCCCGGGTGGTCCCGGTCCACCAGGAACATGGTGGGGCCCTCCTCCGCCCGGGCCAGGACGATGAAGAAGGCCGCCCCCTCGGCCCCGGTGGTGTACCACTTCCGCCCCTCCAGCACAAACCCCCTTCCCTTGCGCCGGGCCGTGGTCTGGAGGAGGCTAGGGTCCGATCCCGCCCCCATGGGCTCGGTCATGGCGAAGCCGCTCCGCACCTCTCCTGCGAGGAGGGGGTGGAGGTAGCGGCGCTTTTGGGCCTCGCTGGCCACCTGGTGGAGGAGGTGCATGTTCCCCTCGTCGGGGGCCGCGGCGTTGAGGGCCCGGGGGCCCAAGAGGCTCCGCCCCGCCTCCTCCAGGATCACGGCGAGCTGCCGCTAGGAAAGCCCAAGCCCGCCCAACTCCCGGGGCATTTGGGGTAGGAAGAGGCCCCAGGCCCTGGCCTCCCTTTGGAGCTCCCCCAGGACCCCCTCCAGGCGCCCCAGGTCCCTGGCCACCTCCCCCTCCCGGGGGATGACAGCCTCCTCTATGAAGGCCCGCACGCGGTCCCTAAGCGCTGCCGTTTCCTGGTCCAGGCTGAAGTCCATGCCTTACCCCCTTGGCCTCCTCCGGACCATGGTCACGAACTCCCCTTCGTGCACCGCCTCACCCCTTTGGTTCACCACCCGCACCCTCTGGACCAAGATCCCTCGGTCGGGTTTGGAGGTCTCCCGCTTCTCCAGGATCTCCGTCTCCCCGTGGACCGTGTCCCCGATGAAGACAGGCTTCAGGAAGCGGTAGTTCCGGACCTCCAGCCAGGCGATGAGGGTTCCCTCAAAGTGGCCCGAGCGCTGCCTCAAGCCCGTCAGCATGGCCAGCACCAAAAGGCCATGGGCGATGCGCTGGCCAAAGGAGGTCTCCTTGGCGTGCTCGGCGTCGGTGTGGATGGGATTGTAGTCTCCCGAGACCCCGGCGAAGTTGACGATGTCCGCCTCGGTCACCGTGCGCCCGGCCGTGACAAACCGCTGGCCCACCTCAAAGTCCTCAAAGTACATGCCCATCCCTATCTACCTCCTTTGATTCCCGACCCCAGGGATAACCCGCCCGTGGGACCGGGGAAAGGGATGCCCACCCAGATACCCTTGGGGGCTAGCCTTTAAGGGCCAGCACAGAGCCCGTTGGCACCAGGCTATCCCCACCCTCCACAACCTCACCAGCCCCTCCCGCTACCAGAAACCCCCATGAGGTCCGCTTCCAGGGTACGCACCCACCCCTCCAGAGGCAAGTTCCAAGAGGAAGCCCAGGTGAGACGACCCCGGCGAAGCGGGCACCCCACGGGTGGCCCCGAGCTCTCCGGGGCCCCTCTGGAAAGCCCTTTCCACCCCTTTGGGCTGGCCGAGGCCTAGCCTCGAGGCCCACTACCGCCTCCCAAAGGGCTTTTGCCTCCACGACCACCAGCCCCTCCCCCCGGGCAAAAAGCCCTAGGGCCGCCCAGCCGACGCTCCTGGCCGCTCCGGTGAATGGGTCGGTTTTACCGGAAAGCCTTCTCATTAGGAAAACGCCCTCAACCCCGTCAAGTGGGCCCCGATGACCAGTTTCTGGATCTCGCTGGTGCCCTCGTAGAGGGTGAGGATGCGGGCGTCACGGTAGAGCCGGGCCACCTCGTACTCCTCAAAGAAGCCGTACCCCCCGTGGACCTGGATGGCCTTGTAGGCCACGCGGTTGGCGGCCTCGGAGGCGAAGAGCTTGGCCATGCTGGCCTCCAGGGTGTACCGCTCCCCGGACAGCTTCTTGGTCACCGCTTGGTAGACAAGGAGGCGGCTGGCCTCGAGGTCCAGCTTCATCTCCGCCAACTTCTCCTGGACCAGCTGGAAGGCCCCGATGGGCCGGCCGAACTGCTGCCGCTCCTTTACGTAGGCCAAGGAAAGGCCCAAAGCCCGCTGCATCAGGCCCACCGCCCCCGCCGCCAGGGCGATCCGGCCTATGTCCAGGGTGGAAAGGGCGATCCTGAATCCCTCCCCCTCCTGCCCCAAGACCCTTTCCCTGGGCACCCGCACCCCGTCCAGGAAGACCATCCCCGTGTCCGCTGCCCGCAGCCCCAGCTTTCCCTTCAGGGGCATGGTCTTGACTCCGTCCCGGCGCTCCACGAGGAAGGCGGTGATCCCCTGGCTTCCCCTCTCGGGATCAGTCTTGGCGAAAACCAGGAAGACCTCAGCCACGTTGGCGTGGGAGATGAAGGTCTTCTGCCCCTCCAGGAGGTAGTGGTCCCCATCGCGGTAGGCCCGGGCCTGCAGACTCCCGGCATCGGAACCCGCCCCCGGCTCGGTAAGGCAGTAGGCCCCTAGAACCTCCCCCCAGGCTAGGTGAGGGACATAGCGCCCTTTTTGCTCCGCCGTGCCGTAGGCTAGGATAGGGGTTAGGACCAGGCTCTGCTGTACGGAGAGGATGGAGCGCAAAGAGGCGTACCCCCCATCTCCTCCAAGAGAGCGATGTAGGCCCAGAAGTCCAGGCCCGCGCCGCCCAGCTCTTCAGGCACGAAGACCCCGAGAAACCCCAGCCGGGCCATCTCCTCTACCAAGGGCCAGGGGAAAACCTCCTTTTCCTCGTACTCCCGTAGGGCCGACCCCCGCTCCGCCAGGAAGCGGCGGGCCAGCTCGCGGATCTCCTTGTGTTGGGGAACCTCTATCCTTAGACCTCCTTCCGGGAGATTTTACCGTCCGGTCGTTAAGTCCACCTTAGCATTTGCAGTAGGCCCTCGTCAAGCGCTACCAGCAGGACTTTACCCCCATCTTCACTGCATCCCCCTCGGGGCTATCCCTAGCAGTCGGATGGGGAGGCGAGGCGGGGCATGGCCGCAGAAGGGCCAAGCATAAGCCCCCGGGAGCGCCCGGGGGCTAGGGAAGGAGGAGCGGGCCGCTAAGCCCAAGCGTCCTCAGGGTGGCGGATCCCCTGAGGCCTTGCCCTCAGGATCTCCAAGGCCTCCTCCTCCGACATCACCGGATTCTGGTAGCGGATACCCAAGGCCTCGCCCATGAGGCGGAAGACGTGGGTGTTGTCCATGAGGCCAAGCTGGAGGAAGCGGAGGCCCTGCCCGTAGAGGAGGGCGATCACCGGGCTCGCCGTATGGTGGCCCGAGCTCCAGCCGATGTTGGGCCGGTCAGGCCGGCTAGCGTTCCGCTGGTTCATGGCCCAGGACATGGTATTGGCGGGCTGGATGCCGTAGCGGATGCCGTCGGGGCGGTGAACCCTCCTGGTGACGGCCTCCACCACCATCTGGGCCTCTTCTTCGGTGAGGGCCACCCCCTTCATGGCCTGGAAGACCTCCTTCACCTGGGCAGGGTCGGGGTTCTGTCCCAAGACCCGGCCCATCTGCTCGAAGCTGGCCTTCTGGCCCTCGAGGAGGTCTACCCCCACCGAGCTCTCCAGGTAGCTCCGCCCCGCCCCGTAGAGGGCCCCTACCCCGGTGGCGTGGTCGGAGACCAGGATGAGGAGGGTATCTGGGCGCTGATCCACGAAGCTGGTGAGGAGCTCCAGGGCCTCGTCCGCGGCCAGGACATCCCAAAGGGTGGCGGCGGGGTCGTTCAGGTGGTTGGCGTGGTCAATGCGCCCCGCCTCCACCTGCAGGACGAAGCCGTTGCGGTAGGAGGCTAGGCGGGGAAGGGCCGCCTGGACCATCTCCTTGAGGCTCGGGACCTTCACCCCCTGGAAGCGCCGGTCCACCTCGTAGGGGACGTGGCTATCCGAGAAGACCCCCAGGAGCTTGGAGGCGTTGCTGGCCCGCAGCTCCTCCGGGGCGCGCACCACCCCATACCCCGCCTTCCGGAACTCCCCATAGAGGTCCTTCTTGTCAGGGCGCCTCTCGGGGTTGAAGAAGCGGTCCCCGCCCCCCAGGTAGACCTCGGCCCCGAAGGCCAGGTACTGCTCCGCGATCTGGTTTTCCGCGTTGCGGTCCACATTGGAGATCACGAAGCTGGCGGGGGTGGCGTGGGTGACGGTGGTGGTGGTCACCAGGCCCACCGCCTTGCCCGCCTCCTTGGCGGCGGCGAAGAAGGGCTTCAGGGGGGTGCCGTCCGCATGGACCGCCAGGCCCCCGTTCACCGTCTTGACCCCGCAGGAGAAGGCGTTGCCGGCGGCGCTGGACTCGGTGACGTAGCTGGTGAGGCTGTAGGTGTTGAGGAGGCCGTTCGGGTAGCGGGCTAGGAGGCGCTCCAGGTGGAGGGTGCGCCCCAGGCGCCGCCTGGCGTAGGCCTGAGCGATGGCGTAGTCCTCCCAGGAGAAGCCGTCGTAGACGAAGACGATGAGGTTCCTGTACCTGCGGCCCAGGGCCGGGGCGTTCTGCGGGGCCCCTTGGGCCAGGCCCTTGGGGGCCAGGCTCAGGCTTCCTAGGAGCGCCGCCGTCTTGAGGAGGTCCCTTCGTTTCATACGATTCACCTCCGGAGACCATGCAAACACGCCCTTGTCAGGAGGCTGTCAGGGCCAGTTGGAGGTGGTCCTTGAGGGTGATGCCCTCCAGGCGGTGTTTGGCCATGAGGGAGGAGAGGTCCCGCCGCCTGGACTCCAGGTTGGCCCCGTAGCTCTGGTTCTCCCCGTGGACCCTCACCCCCACGTTGGGCCCGGGGAGGTAGTGGAAGGGAAGCCCGGCCCTAAAGGCGCGGAGCCAGAGGTCCCAGTCCCAGTAGTGGCCCATCTGGGGGTCAAGCCCCCCCAGGTCCTGGAGGGCCTTGCGGGGCAGGGCGGTCCCCGAGGCCAGGATGCGGTTGTCCTTGAGGAGCCAGGGCCCCGGGGGGCCGGGCTCGTAGGGGATCGCCTCGCTTGGGGTCAGGAGGAGGCCCCCGGAGTAGGCCACCCCCTCGCCCCCCTTCAGGGCCCGGGCCACCCGGTAGAGGTAGGCGGGGTCCAGGAGGAGGTCGTCGTCGTCCAGGAAGAGGACAGCATCTCCTTGGGCCACCTCCAGGGCCCGGAGCCTAGCCCCCACCTGCCCCCTTTTCCCGGACCATACCCCCTTGATGTGGGGCTCTTTGAGGGCCTCCACCACCCCAAGGCCCTCCCCTTCCCCGTCTTCGGCCACCACGGCTTCAAATCTGCGATAGGTCTGGCGGAGAAGGCTCAGGAGGGCCTGCCGGAGGAGGTGGGGCCGGTTCCGGGTGGGCAGAACCACGCTAAGGGTGGGCCACATCGCGGTACCTGGGAGAAAGCTTCCCCTCGTCCGTGAGGTCCAGGCGCAAGGGGGTGAGGCTCACGAAGCCCTGCTCCACCGCCCAGCGGTCCGTGCCCTCCTCGGCCTCGGTGAGGGGCTTGGCGGCGAACCAGTAGACGGGCCGGCCCATGGGGTCGGCCTCGGGGACCACCAGGCCCTCGTAGCGGCGCACGGACTGCCGGGTCCAGAGCATCCCCTTGGGCCTGAGGGGCAGGTTGACGTTCACCAGGAAGGGCCCCTCGAGGCTGAGGAGGACCTCTAGAACGTCCTCAATCCAAGGTTTTAGGGCGTGGAAGTCCGGCTCCTCCCCGTTCATGCGCACGCTAAAGGCAGCGGCGGAGGCCCCCAGGAGGAAGCCCTGCTTGGCCGCGGCCACGGTGCCGGAGTGCCAGATCTCGTGGCCCAGGTTGCTCCCCAGGTTCACCCCGGAGAGGACCAGGTCCACCGGCCCCAGGAGGTGGAGGCCCAGGGCCACGCAGTCCGCTGGGGTCCCCCGGACCCGGTAGGCGGGGAAGGGAGCAGGGTGGGGGTAGGCCCTTAGGGGGTGGGCGATGGAGATGGCGTGCCCGGCCCCGCTCTGCTCCGCATCGGGGGCGCTCACCGCCACCTCGCCAAACAGGCTCGCCGCCTCCGCCAAGGCCCAAAGCCCGGGGCTATAGATGCCGTCGTCGTTGCTGACCAGGATTCTTCGTCCCATGGCCCCACCCTATGGGGCTTCCGTCAAGGCTCGGTCAAAAAACCCCTCCAGCCAGCGCAGGGAGGGGGTGGGGTCCCCCCGGACCTCGAGGACCAGGGTGGCCTCCAGGCAGCCTCCTAACCAGGCCTCGGGGCGGCCCACGCCCCGGCCCAGGTTCCAGTGGCGGTCGTAGGTCCCGTCGTGGTCATTGAGGTGGAGGTGGTCCGGGGCCAGGGCCAGCCAGGGTTCGGGAGCCGGGGTGCGGCTGAAGACCTGGGCGTGGCTGGGGTCAAAGCAGAAGCCCAGTTCCGGCAGGGCCTCGAGGACCACCCTGAGGGAGGCGGGATCGGGCTCATGGGTGTTCTCTAGGAAGAGGGCCACCCCCAGGGCCCGGGCCCGGCGCACCACCGGCCGCAGGGCCTCAGCCAGGATGGGGGCCCTTTCCAAGGCCTCCTCCGGGGTGCGGCCCGCGGGGATGCCGGAGTGGAGGACCGCCCGGTCCGCCCCCAGCTCCACCGCCCGCTCCAGGCCCAAGAGGAGGCGCCTTAAGGTGAGGCCCGCCACCTCGGGGTCCGGGGAGAGGAGGTCCAAGTTCCAGAAGGGAAGGTGGACGGAAAGGGGGAAGGAAAGGGCGGGCATTTTCCCGAAAAGCTCGTCGTCCTCCAGGAGCTCCGGGTCCAGGTAGGCCTCGGCCCCAAGGCCCAGGGCCTCCAGGAGGGGGGCCTTGGCCTTGAGGTTCCGCACGTGGAGGCTTAGGCGGACATCCATGGCCCAAGACTAGCCCCCCGCCGTCAGAAGAGGGTCAGGGCGGGGATGACGCCCTTCTGACAAACCTCTGGGAGTATGGCCCTTGTGATTAGGGCATCCGCATCCACGCAGGCGCAGGCCCGGGCCCGAAGGCGCAAGGAGGAAGCCTGGGCCTTGGGCCTCCTCCTCCCCGCCTTTGGCCTCTTCTTCCTCTTCTACGTGGTTCCCCTGGGCCAGGCGATCTGGCTCTCCCTCCACCAAGAGGACCTCTTCGGTCGGGACCTGCGCTATAGCGGGCTTGACAACTACCGCCAGGTGCTCCAAGACCCGGCCTTTTGGAGAAGCGCAAAGACCACCCTCCTCTTCGCCGCCCTGGTGGTACCCTTGGAGCTCCTCCTGGGCCTCCTCGCCGCCCTCCTGGTGTGGCGCCCCTACCCTGGGGTGGCCCTCTTCCGCACCCTCTTCTTCCTCACCACCGCCGTGCCCACCGCCGTGGCCGCAGTGGCCTGGGGCTGGTTCCTCCACCCCGTGGGAGGCTACCTAAACCACGTCCTGAGGACCCTAGGCCTTTCCCCCCAGCCTTGGCTCACCAACCCGGACCTGGCCCTCCCCACCTTGGCCGTGGTCACCGCCTGGGCGGGGGTGGGGTTCACGGCCATCCTCCTCACCGCGGGGCTCCAGAACATCCCCGAGGAGGTCCTGGAGGCAGCTAGCGTGGACGGGGCCAGCCCCTGGACCCGCTTCTGGAGGGTGGTCCTCCCCCTCCTTTCCCCCACCCTCTTCCTGGTGGGCCTCCTGGTCCTCCTGAAAAGCCTCACCGCCTTCGGCCAGATCCACCTGCTCACCCGCGGCGGGCCCATAGAGAGCACCATGGTTTGGATCTACCGGGTCTACCAGGAGGCCTTCTTCAACTTCCGCTTCGCCTACGCCGCCGCACAAGGGCTTCTCCTCTTCCTCCTCCTGGTGGTCCTGGCCGCCTTGCAGTTCCGGCTCCTTGGGAGGAGGGTGCACTATGCGTAGGCTTTGGCCCACCTACCTCCTGGCCTCCTTTTACGCCTTCCTCCTCGTCCTGCCCCTTCTGGTCCTCCTCTCCGCCAGCCTCCGCGCTCCCGAGGACCTCTTCACCCCGGGCCTCCTGCCCCCCAAGGTGAGCCTCGAGGGCTACCGGGCCGCCCTCACGGACTACCCCCTCTGGCGGTACCTCCTCAATAGCCTCCTGGTGGCCTCCCTGGCCACCCTCGGGGTCCTCCTCACCAGCCTCCTCGCGGGCTACGGCCTGGCCCGCATCCCCTTTCGGAGCCAGAAGGTCTTTTTCGGCCTGGTAGTGGCCCTCCTCCTGGTGCCCGGGGAGGTGACCTTCCTTCCCCTATACCTCCTCATCAACCGCCTGGACTGGCTGGACACCTACCAGGCCCTCATCCTCCCCTTCGCCGCAAGCCCCCTAGGGGTCTTCCTCCTCCGCCAGTACATCAAGACCATCCCCGAGGACTACTTTGACGCCGCCCGGATAGATGGGGCAGGCCACCTGGGCCTCATCCGCCACGTGGCCCTGCCCCTTTCCGCCCCCGCCCTGGGGGCCCTGGCAGCCCTCACCTTCATCGGGGCCTGGAACATGTACCTCTGGCCCCTGGTGGTCACCCAGTCCAGGGAGATGCAAACGGCCCAGATCGCCATCAACTTCATCCTGAACGAGGCCGATGCCGTGGCCCGCTGGAACGTGGTGGCCGCGGCCAGCTTCCTGGTGCTCCTGCCCACCCTTTTGGCCTTCCTGCTCGCCCAAAGGGCCTTCGTCAAGGGGATCGCCCTGGGCGGGCTGAAGGGATAGGAGGTCGGTATGCGGAAGCTCGCAGTAGGTCTAGCGGTGTTGGCCCTAGGGGCGGCACTGGCCCAAAGGGTCCAGATCACCTTCTGGCACTCCATGGGCGGGGTGCTGGGGGAGGCCACGGAGGCCCTGGTCAGGGACTTTAACGCCAGCCAGAACCGGTACGAGGTCAGAAGCCAGTACGTGGGGAGCTACGACGACGGCATCAATAGGCTCCTGGCCGCCTTAAGGGCGGGCCGGGGCTACCCCCACGTGATCCAGGTCTACGACATCGGGGCCCGGATCATGGCGGACTCGGGCGCCGTGATTCCCCTAGAGGACCTGGCCCGGCAGAGGGGCTTCAACCTGGATAACTTCGTCCCCCAGACCCGGAGCTACTACACCGTGGACGGCAAGCTCTACGGCCTGGCCTTCAACTCCTCCAACCCCCTCCTCTACTTCAACATGGCCGCCTTCCAGGAGGCGGGCCTGGACTTCAAGCCCACCTGGAGCCTCAACGACCTGGAGGAGGCCGCCCGCAAGCTCACCAAAAGGGATGCCTCCGGCAGGACGGTGCGCTACGGCCTTTCCATCCCAATTAGCTCCTGGTTTGTGGAGCAGTTCTCCTACAACTCCGGCTTCCACTTCTGCAACAACGAAAACGGCCGCAGGGCCCGGGCCACGGCGGTGAGCTTTGACAACGAGGCCGCGGTCGCCCTCCTGGACACCTACGCCCGGTTGGTCCGGGAAGGGGTGGCTGTCAATACCGGCCGGAACTGGAGTGACTCCCAGAACCTCTTCTCCCAGGGCCAGGCAGCCATCGCCACCTATTCCACAGCGAGCCTCGCCGGGGTCCTGCGCCAGGTGGGGGGCCGCTTCCCCGTGCGCACCGCCTTCTTCCCCTACCTCAGGGAGCGGAATGGCGTGGCCATCGGCGGGGCCGCCCTTTACGTGCTCAGGGGCTTCCCCGCAGAGGAGACCGAGGCCGCCTGGGCTTTCGTGCGCTTCCTCCTGGAGCCCAAGACCCAGGGCAAGTGGCACGTTGCCACGGGCTACTTCCCCGTGGTCAAGGGGGTGGACGAGCTCCCTGAGGTCCGGCAAGCCCGGGTGAGGAACCCCAACCTCACCACCGCCATTCAGCAGCTGGCCACCTCCAAGGTCAACAACGCCTCCGCTGGGTGCCTCATGGGGAGCTTCCCGGAGATCCGCCAGTACGTGGAAGCCGCCTGGGAAGAGGTCCTGCGGGGCAGGCCCGCTAGGGAGGCCCTGGCCGCGGCCAAGGCTAGGGCGGACCAGGCCCTAGCTCGGTACAACGCCAGCGTGGGGCGGTAGGCCCCATGGCCGCAGGGCCCTGGGGCCTCCCCAGGGCCCTTCCCTTTGATACCCTTTCTTCTTGTTTCCTTCGGTCAGCTAGAGGCCCACCGAGCACTTTCTGCCGGGGTGGTATGACCGGCCTCTGACGTTTACCCTCTAGGCTTCCCCCGGGGGCAAGAGCCCCTCTTCTAGAGGTGCCCATGAAAAAGACCCTGACCCTAGCAAGCCTTCTCTTGGGCGCAGCCTTGGCCCAGAAGGTGGTGGGAGTCTACGGCCTGGCGCCCACCCCTCTCCAGGCCCTGAACCCCTACCTCCTGCCCCAGGAGGTGGCCTTGGCCCAGGCGGCGGGCCTCGCCCGGCTGGACCTGCCCGCCCCAGGGTCCGGCCTCTATCCCCTAGGGGAGAACCGCTTCCTGGGCCTCACCGACCGGGGCCCCAACCTGGACTGCGCCCGGGGAAGCGGCAAGGTCTTCCCTGTTCCCCGCTTCACCCCGAGCCTGGTCTTCCTCCGCCTCGAGGGCCGGGAAGCCTGGGTGGAGCGGAGCCTCCCCCTCTACACCCCCAAGGGCAGGCCGGTGACGGGCCTGCCCAATCGACCCCAGGACGACCTCCCCTTCCTGGACACCTCCTGCACCGCCCGCCTGGCCTACGACCCCAATGGCCTAGACCCTGAGGACGTGGTGGTCCTGCCGGGGAACAAGGGGTACCTCCTGGTGGAGGAGTACGCCCCTTCCCTGGTGTACGTGGACCTCGAGGGGGTGGTACGAGCCCGCTTCGTGCCCAAGGGGGTGCGTTTGGAGGCGGACTACCCGGTCAAGGACACCCTCCCCGGCATCCTGGCCCAGAGGCGCAACAACCGGGGCCTGGAAAACCTGGCCCTTTCCTCCGACGGGAAAACGGCCTGGGCCATCCTGCAAAGCCCCATCGGAAGTACCAGAGACCCCGCCTTTGACGGGAGCCTGGTGGCGCGGGCGGTGCGGCTGGATGTCTCCGACCCCTTGAACGTGCGGACCACGGGGATGTACCTGGTCCCCTTCTCCGACCCCAAGGACTATCCCAAGGCCAACCGGCCCAGGGACATGAAGTATTCGGCAGCCTTCTGGGTCAAGGAGGAAACCCTTCTCCTCCTGGAACGGGCCGAGGGCGGGGCCCGCATCTACCTGGTGGACTTCAAGGAGGCCACCAACCTCCTGGAGCGCCCCGACGGGGAAAGCCCCGAGCTGGACAAGGCGGGAACGGACTACGCGGGGCTAGGCATCCGCCTGCCCACGCGGCGGCTTCTCCTGGAGACCTGGAAGTTCAAGGAGTTTGACACCGACAAGCTGGAGGGGCTGGCCCTCCTGGAGGACGGCAAGACCCTGGCCCTCATCTCGGACAACGACTTCGCCGTGGGCGAGGAAAAACCCACCAAGCTTTGGCTGGTGGAGCTACCGGAAAGGCTCCGCTAAGGTTATCCGGGACCTGGCCCGCCCTCTCCCGGGGGGCGGGTTCCCTTCAAGACCGCCACCACCCGAAGCCAAAGGCGGCCCCGGGCATCCCGCCCCGTCAGGAGGAGGATCCGTTCCGCCTGCAAGTGGTGGGCGAAGACCGCCTTTAGGTCCGCCGCCAAGCCCTTCAAGGCCTCGGGAGACAGGCGGGCTTCCAAGTCTTCCACGAGGAACTCAACCTTATCCCCCATTCCCTAACCCCCTTGGGGCACCCCCTGGAGGGCTTGGAGGCGATGGATGGCCTTGGCCCTCCCCCCGTCCAGATCCACCACCACCGCGCCCACCTCCAAAGGCCCCTGGGCCCAGGCGAGCCTCCCCCCTCGAGGGGGCCGCTTTCGCCTTAGGACCGCTACCAGGAACCCTGGCTCGTACCCCTGCATCCCCCCAGAGGGCCCCACCATGCCCACGTCGGACACGTAGGCCGTGCCCCGGGGAAGGATGCGGAGGTCCTGGGTGGGCACGTGGGTGTGGGTGCCTAGGACCGCGGCCACCCGGCCATCCAGGGCGAAGGCCAGGCCCAGCTTCTCAAAAACGCTCTCCGAGTGGAAGTCCACCAACACGGGCATCCCCGCCTCCAGGCCCGGGAGGAGCCCCTCCAGGGCCCACAGGGGGTCGTCGGCGGGGGGCCAGGCGCTCCGGCCCACCAGGTTGACCACGATGAGGGCCCTCTCCTGGCCCTCCAGAACCAAGTACCCCCGCCCGGGAGCGAAAGGCCCTGCGTTCAGGGGGCGGAGGACCCGGGGGTGGTCCAGGAGCTCCTCCGCCCAAGGGGGGTCAAAGGAGTGGTTCCCACCGGTGATGGCGTCCACCCCGCAGGCGAGGAGGCGGTCCACGGTCTCCGGGTGCATCCCCGCCTTGCCCAAGGCGGGGTCGGTGAGGTCGGCGTTCTCCCCGTTGGCCACCACAAAGTCCACTCCCAGCTTCCGTCGGAGCCGGGGCAGGTTTCCCTCCAGGTAACGGATGGCCGCCTCCCCCACCAGGTCGCCAAAGAAGAGGATCCTCACCCTACCTCCTGGTAGATCCCCCCGGTGAGGGGAGAGGTTGGGGCAGAAGGGGGCCCGAAGGGAAAGGTCCCATCCCCCCAAACCTAGCCTGCCTTCGTCAAGCCCCCGTCAACGTACCCCAAGGGCATCGCCCCCTGGCACCTCTTGACCCTGGCCTGACAGAACCGGGCTATGATGAACGCGTGGAGGACCAAGTCCTCCTCCAGCGGCTCCTTAGCCTTCGGGAAGAGGTCCTGCGGGAATCCGAGGAGTACCTGAGGGCCTGGGGATATCCTGGGCCCAAGCTCAACAACCTGGCCCACTACCTGGCCCTGCGCCGGCACGACCTCCGGGAGCTACAGGTAGAACTGGCCTGGCGGGGGCTCTCCTCCCTGGGGCGGTGCGAGTCCCGGGTGCTGCCCAATCTGGATGCCGTGATCGCCACCTTGGGGGCCACCCTGGGCCTCGGGTTTCCCGCTCCCACCAAAGAGGAGTTCTTCGCTGGGGACATCGCCTTGAGCCAGAACGGCCAAACCCTTTTCGGCAAGGCGCCGTCCCACCGCCAGGTTCGGATTATGGTGACCCTGCCCACGGAGGCCGCCACGGACCCGGGCTTCCTGAGCCGCCTGCTTGCGCAGGGGATGGATCTGGCCAGGATCAACCTCGCCCATGACCAACGCCCGGTCTGGGAGCGCATGCTCCTCCACCTTCGCCAAGCGGAAGCAGGCATGGGCCGGGCCTGCCCCGTTCAGATGGACCTGGCGGGGCCGAAAATACGGACGGGCGCGGTCCTTACCCCTCCTAGCCGGAAGAAGGTCTTCGCGGGGGACCGGATCCGCCTCACCCCCGGTCCCCCTAGGCCTGACCCCAGGGTTCCTTTCCAAGTGGAGGTTGTCCCTCCCGAGGTCCTAGCCCATCTTCGCGAGGGGTCGAGGGTCTGGATCGACGACGCCAAGATCGCGGCTCGGGTGGTCCAGGTGGAGGCCTCAGGGGTCCTGGTGGAGGTGGAAACCGTCAAGCCCAGCGGGAAGAGGCTTCGCGAGGAAAAGGGCCTGAACTTCCCCGATACGGACCTCCACATACCCCCCCTCACCGAAAGGGACATCGAGGACCTGAAGTTTGTCGCCCAGAACGCCCAGCTGGTGGGTTACTCCTTCGTGCAAAGGCCGGAAGAGGTGCGCCTGCTTCTGGACGAGCTGGACCGGATAGGGGCTCCCCCGGGCCTGGGCGTGGTCCTCAAGGTGGAAACCCGCCTCGCGGTGAGAAACCTGCCCGCCCTCATCGCCGCGGCCGTGGACCGGCGTCCGGTGGGCGTGATGATCGCCCGAGGGGACCTGGCGGCGGAGCTGGGCTGGCTCCGCCTCGGCGAGATCCAAGAGGAACTCCTCTGGATCTGCGAGGCCGCCCATGCCCCGTTGATCTGGGCCACCCAGGTGCTGGAGAACCTGGTCAAGGAAGGGACGCCCTCGCGGGCCGAGCTTTCCGATGCCGCATTGGCGGCTCGGGCGGAATGCGTCATGGTCAACAAGGGACCCTACGTGGCCGAGGCGGTGGCCCTTTTGGACCAGTTCCTGACCAGGATGCAGGCCCACCAGCACAAAAAGACCTCGCGGCTCAGGCCCCTCTACTCTTGGCAGTGAGGCCTAGTAGGGCACTTTCGGCCTCCTCCACCGGCGCCCTGAAGGGGACCAGACCGCCCCCGCCGAAGACGGGGAGCCCAAGCGGCACGGGGCCCGGTTCAGGGAGGCCTTGAGCTCCTTGGGCGCGGCCTACCGAGATCCACCTCTCCCAGCGACAAATCCCCCAGAGTGTCCCCCTAGACCCCCAGGGGCACGGGGAGGCCAAGCTCCTCCAAGGCGGCGACAAAGGCTTCCCGAAGGGCCCGTTTGGTCTCCTCCAAAAATGGGGCGGCTTCGGGGTCCGGGTGGGCGTGGAGGTAGGCGAGGAGAAGCCCTTCCATGACCCCGAGGTCGTTGAGGCTGCCCAGAACCTCCTGAAGCGCCCTCTCCCGCTTGGTCGAAAGCCCCAAAAACTCCTTGGCGTAGCGGACCCGCCTGAGGGCACGGCGGTAGGCGTGCAGGTTGTCCAGGGTAGGCTCCGCCCTCAGGCGCCCCCAGCGGGCCTCCAGACGGCTCTCCAGGCGAGCAAGCCCCCTCCGCGCCCCCTTGCCTAGCGGGGGAAGGTGGCGGAGGGCGCGAAGCAGCGCCCCCATCCAGGGGGAGAGGAGGAGCTGCCTGAGGGTCCGCCTGGCCTCCCCTAGCTCGGCCTCGAGGTGGACCCGGAAACCCGTCGGGAGCTCCCCTCCCAAGGCCACCTCCAAATCCCGCACCCGACCCGCTCTGCGCACCAGGAGGCGGAGGTCGTCCTGGAGGACCCGCCAGCCCAGGAGGTCCAGGTACGCCCGAAGCCTCCTCCCCGCCACCCGCACCTGGTGCACCCCCTCGGGGTCCTCCCCGGACAGGGCCAGGGGCAGGTGGGCCTCGAGGTGTTCCACCCAAGCCCGGGCGTCTCTCATAGGCGGAAGACCTTGGGCGGGAAGAGGGCCCTTAGGGTCATGCCCCCAGGGCGTGGTGTCCCCTCCAGCCAGGCCACCCCGCCCTTCTTGAGGAGGAAGCGCCCCTCCAGGGCATCCTGCACCGAGCCCCCCAAGAGGTCCCCAAAGAGGAGCTGGGTCAGAAAGACCGAGAGGTAGGGCTCGTGCCCCACCAGGGCCACCCGCCCCTCGGCGGGGATCTCCGCCAGGAGCTCCTCTCCGGGGGGCTCGGCCAGGTGGGGGCTCACCCGGGTCTCCCCCTGAAGGAGGTCGGAAAGGAGCTCCGCCGTCTCCAGGGCCCGGCGCTTGGGGCTCGTCAGGATCAGGTCCAGGCCCACCCCCAGGGCCGCGAGGCCCCGCACCACCTTGCGAAAGCGCCGCACCCCCTTGGGGGTGAGGGGGCGGGCGTCATCCTCCTCCTCCCCCGCCCCCTCGGGAAGGGGCAGGGCGATGGCGTGGCGCACCAAGAAGAGCTCCATGCCCTCCATCCTACCCCTCCCAGACCACCTCCAGGCCCACCCCGAAGGCCTCCCGAAACAGCCCCTCCTGCTTCTCCGCCTCCAGCCGCTCCACCCAGGGGTCCTCGGGGGCTTGGAGGAGGAGGCGCACCCTCTCCCCTAGCTCCACCCGTACCCCTTCCACCCGGCCGGAGCGGGTGCGCTCTAGCATCTCCGCAAGGCGCAGGAGGGCGGCGAGGCGCTTGAGGCGCTTCCCGTCCCCCCGGCCCAGAAGGCTGCGGAAAGGTCCAGGGTCGGGGTTCCCCCGGCGGTGGTAGCGCACCAGGAGGGCCAGAAGGGCCTGTTCCCGGTGGGTGAGGCCAAAGAGGGGCCCGGAGAGGACCAGGTAGGCCCCGTGCTTGTGGTGCTCGTGGTAGCCGATGTGCATGCCGATGTCGTGCAGGTGGGCCGCCTCGAGGAGGAGCCTCCCTTCCTCCTCCCCGTACCCGTGAAGGGGGACGAGGCCTTGGAACAGGGCCTGGGCCAGGGCCTTCACCTGCTCCCGGTGCGCCTCGGCGAAGGGGTAGTGGAGGAAGAGGTTCTCCAGGGCAAAGGCCCTTGGGTCCTGGAGGAGGTGGGGCTCGGGCAGGAGCCGGGTGAAGAGGACCCCCTCCCGGATGCCCACCCCGCTCACCCAAAGCCCCATGGCCCCGGTCTCCCGCAGGAGCACCCTGAGGAAGACCAGGGTGGCGGGCAGGGTGCGGGCCCGGTCGGGCTGGATCCCGGGTAGGCCGGCCCGCGCCCTCCAGGGAAGGGCCAGGAGGTCCTGGTACAGGGCCTCTACCCCCTCCTTGGGCAGGTAGTACCCGTGGAGAAGGTCCAGGGGGTAGCTCCGGCGCCTCTGGTGCAGGCGGGCGATGGCCCTGAGGTTCCCCCCCAGGGCCACCAGGGGAAGCCCCCGCTCCAGGGGGAGGGCCTTCAGCTGGCGGGCCACCTCCTTCTCCAGGGCTTTGACCTCCCCCTTGCCCGGGGGGTCCGAGGGGAGGAAGCCCTCCGTCAGGCGCAAGGCCCCTAGGGGCAGGGCCTTGCCGAAGACGAAGCGCCGCTCCCGCATGAGGGAGACCTGGGCGCTCCCACCCCCCTGGTCCACCACCAGGGCCTCGTGGAGAGGAAGGGCGTTGGCCACCGCCAAGACCCCGAGCCGGGCCTCCTCCTCTCCGGAGAGCAAGCGGGGGGCCAGGCCCGTCCGCTGGGCCTCCTCGAAGACCAGGTGGCCGTTTTCGGCATCCCGCACGGCGCTGGTCGCCAAGGTCACCACCTCGTCCGGCCCCACGGCCTGGAGGAAGCTGGCGAAGGCCCTCAAGGCCTTCCCTCCCCGCTCCAGGGCCCCGGGAGCGATGACCCCTCTGGACAGACCCTCCCCCAGGGCCACGGGCTCACGGAGCTCGTCCAAAAGCCGGTATAGGCGCTGGGGCTCGTAGGCGTAGAGGACCAGCCGGAAGGTGCCCGATCCCAGGTCCAAGACCGCCAAGCGGCGGGCCTTGACCATCCTCTGACCCTTCTCCGGCGTAATCTGAAGCAGATGCACCCCCTCCCCGAAGAGAGCTGGCTTCAGTTTAACCGCCGCGTCCTCCAGCAGAGCCAGCGGCCCGACTTTCCCCTTCTGGAGAGGATGCGCTTCCTCAGCATCTGGAACCGGAACCTGGACGAGTTCTTCGCCGCCCGCATCGCCAAGCCCTTCCTGAAGGCCAGGGGCAGCCCCCAGCACCTCAGGCTCCTGGAGGAGGCCTACGCCCAAGCCCTCCTGGCCCAGGAGCGCTACCGGGCCCTTTTGGAAGAGGCCAAGGAGCACCTACGGGTCCTCGAGCCGGAGGAGCTGGACGAACTGGACTGGCTTTACTTCCGCGCCTTCTTGGCCGAGGTGGTGGCCCCCAAGACGGACATCATCCCCTGGGAGGCGGCCCCGGACGTGAGCCACGGGGCCCTTTACTTCGCCTCCCGAGGCCACCTGGTGCGCCTGCCCCAAGACCTCCCCCGCCTCCTCAGGGTGCCTGGGCAGAAGGGGACGTACGTGCGTCTGGGAGCCCTCATGCGGACACGAAGCGACCTCTTTCTCCCCGAGGCAAGCCCCCTGTACGAGTTCCGGGTCCTGAGGCTTCTGGAGAGTGAGCGGACCCGGGCGGACTGGGACGAGCTGGCCCAGGCCCTAGAAGCGCGCCAGGAGGGCACGCCCACCCTGCTGGTGGCCGAGGAGTCCTTTCCCCCAGATTGGCTTAAGACCCTGAGGGAGGCCTTGGGCCTCCTTCCCCAGGAAGCCTTCCTCCTGAAACCCCCTCTAAACCTGGGTCTGGTGGACCATCTAGCAGCAGAAGGCCCCCCGGGGTGGCGCTTTTCCCCTTTACGCCCAGAAAGGCCCCGCGCCTTTCTGAAAAACCCCCTCAAGCGCCTTGAGACAAAGGACCTCCTCCTTTACCACCCCTTTGAGGACTACGCGGCCATTGAGCGCTTGGCGAAGGAAGCCCTGCGCCCCGAGGTCAAGGAGGTCTACGCCACCCTCTACCGCATCGGGGAGGAGAACGCCCTGGCCGAGGCCTTGATCCAGGCGGCCCAGATGGGCAAGCGGGTTCACGTGCTCCTGGAGGGGAGAGCCCGCTTTGACGAACTCTTGAACCTCTCCTGGTACCTCCGCTTCGTCCGGGCTGGGGTGGCAGTCCTGCCCCTTTCTGAGCGCAAGGTCCACGCCAAGGCCATCCTCCTCCTCACCCAGGAAGGGGGGTATGCCCACCTGGGGACCGGCAACTACAACCCTCTCAGTGGGCGCACGTACACGGACTTCTCCCTCTTCACTGGGAGGGAGGGGGTGGTGAGGGACCTGGCCGAGTTCTTCCGGGCCCTTCAGGAAGGGCGCACGCCCAGGCTCTCCCTCCTGAAGACGGGGAAGGCCATCCGGAGGGGCTTGGTGGAGGCCATCATGGCCGAGGCCCACCCCAAGGGCCGGGTGATCCTGAAGTGCAACCATCTAACAGATCCGGAGATCCTCGAGGCCCTGGTCCAAGCCGCGGAGAAAGGGGCCCGGGTGGACCTCCTGGTGCGGAGCACCCTCACCCTTCTCCACCCTCGCTTCCACGTGCGAAGCCTGGTGGGCCGCTTCCTAGAGCACGCCCGGGTGGCCGCTTTCCGCCATAGGGGGAAGTGGGCGGTGTACCTGACCAGCGCCGACCTCATGCCCCGGAACTTCCAAAACCGCTTTGAGCTCCTCTTTCCCGTTTTAGACAAGGAGGCCAGGGCCAAGGTCCTCAGGATCCTCAAGCGCCAGCTCAGGGACGACCGCAACACCTTCCTCCTCACTCCCGAAGGGGAGAGGTCCCTATGGGGCGGCAAACACGACGCCCAACGCCCCTGATCCGTCAAAGGGCGCGAAAGGGGGGCCACCGTTGGGCAAGCCAGGCAGGAAGGCGGATTCGGGATGCCAGACGAACCCCCGACTGAGGCCGACAAGAGGCGTTGGGGGGGCCGGGTCAGCCGCTCCCTGGTCCATCCCCACGTGTGTGGGGACTACGGGGCACTTGAGGAGTTTGAAGAGGTCGTGGACGGTCCATCCCCACGTGTGTGGGGACTACTGAACCCACTCCTTCAAATCCACATCCGCGTCGGTCCATCCCCACGTGTGTGGGGACTACGATTTGGACGAGCCTGGCCCTCCCCTCCACCCTCGGTCCATCCCCACGTGTGTGGGGACTACTCCTCCTCCATGGCCGCCAGTTTTTCCAGGACCGGTCCATCCCCACGTGTGTGGGGACTACAAGACGAGCGCATAGCGGCGTCCCGGGAGCGCGGTCCATCCCCACGTGTGTGGGGACTACCTCGGGGATTTCAATCTCTGGCGTGGCCATCTCGGTCCATCCCCACGTGTGTGGGGACTACAAACTGGCGCATAACCATGCAAAGGGCCCCCCGGTCCATCCCCACGTGTGTGGGGACTACGTCTTGGACCGTGTAGAACGGCCCGGCGGCCCCGGTCCATCCCCACGTGTGTGGGGACTACTTCGGACGCATGGCGTTGCGGGCCGGAACCACGGTCCATCCCCACGTGTGTGGGGACTACGGTGGCTACTTCAACAGCGGCCGATAGGGCAAACGGTCCATCCCCACGTGTGTGGGGACTACGCCCCCCCCCTGTGCTACCTAGCCCGCCCTTACGGTCCATCCCCACGTGTGTGGGGACTACACGGTGGCCAACCACCCCGTGGTTTGGGGGGACGGTCCATCCCCACGTGTGTGGGGACTACGAACCGGCCGGGGGCGAGCCCCCCGGCTCGGGCGGTCCATCCCCACGTGTGTGGGGACTACTCTGCACCCGCATGACGACGGTTTTGCGGTCCCGGTCCATCCCCACGTGTGTGGGGACTACATCGGGCATGGTTGGTTGCGGGCCCAGGAAGCCGGTCCATCCCCACGTGTGTGGGGACTACTCCACCGCTCCCCTTCACGTGCGAAAGTTTCCGGTCCATCCCCACGTGTGTGGGGACTACAAGATTACCGTCCCGGGAGATGAAGATCCCGCCGGTCCATCCCCACGTGTGTGGGGACTACACTTGACCAGAACGGCGAAAACTGCCCTTCACCCCCTTTTATGTGTCTTACCAGGGGCTATTGCAGATTCTTTTTTTCAAGATCCCCTTCGGATTCCTCAGCGGCGCAGCACTTGTAACGTTGCACCTGTTTAGTTAACCTCGCCGCCTTCCGCGCCGCCTCGGCGTTCCGAATGCTCACCAAAACTATACCATCAAAGTCCCGCAAAGTGCGGTCCGAGTAGCCGTGAAGCCGAAGGGCAAAGCCTTGCTCATTGTTGGCCCGATAAGCCATGGCCACCCGGCCCCCCTCCGCTTTCTCTACCGCCTTCTCCCAGAGGAGGTCCCTTACCATAGCGCTTACCCGGCCCACGAAGACCCCGGTGTCCACCTCTACCAGGAACCGGGTAAGGTCACCCCTCAGGCTCTTCGGCACCTTCTCCAGGACCATCACCACCATAGGCCACCCCGCCTTCCACCTCGCCCTCGAGGTCCCAAAGCCTCCCAGGACGGCTAGGGTCCTCCTCCACGGGGTCATCCCCCTCGGGCAAACCCAGGCCGTGGAAGAGGTTCAGGAGATCCTCGGAGATGCGCTCCAGCAGCCGCCCCTCCTGGATGGCTTGCCGCAAGGCCCTCCGCACCCGGCGCTCCACCCCTTCCTCAGACTTGGCCACGGTGCGGAAGGCGGCGGGGACTAGGTAGTCGGCCTTGTAGAGGTCGGCGATGTCGTACACGAAGGAGAGGAGCTTCCCCGTGTGGATGAAGCCCAGGGCAGGGCTGAAGCCCATGGACACAACGGCGGCGTGGGCCAGGCCATAGAGGTAGGCGGCCCCGGCGGAGAGGGCCCGGTTTACGGGGTCGGCCGCCCGCCAGTCCCTTCGGTCGTAGCTCCGGCCGTACCAGGGCACCCCGGTCTCCCGGCTCCAACGGGCGTAGGTCTCCCGCACCCGCACCCCCTCGAGGCCCCGCACCTGCTCCAGGGTCAGCCCCTCGGGAAGGGGTTGGGAAAAGCGCATCCGGTAAAGCCTCA
This sequence comes from Thermus sediminis, assembly GCF_003426945.1. Taxonomy (NCBI): domain Bacteria; kingdom Thermotogati; phylum Deinococcota; class Deinococci; order Thermales; family Thermaceae; genus Thermus; species Thermus sediminis. The sequence continues at coordinate 1,268,552 of NZ_QURO01000004.1, read as the reverse complement.
GGACCACCTCCAGATGGAGCGCAGGGTCTGCCCAGGCCCGGGCCTGGCGGTAAAGGCGAGCCCCGCTTCGGGTGTCCCCTAGCCCCTGGGCGTAGAAGCGGGCCATCCCTTCCCCTACCCAGGCCACGGTGCACCCGTTTTCTGCGAGGAGACGGATGGCCGCGTGGGTGATGCGGGTCCCCGGGCCCAGGAACAGGACCCCCAGGTTCGCCGCGGGGGCCAGGGTGAGGCCCTCCTGGTCGTAGATGCCGATGCCCCCTGCCTCCCGCTCCACCACGGCGTGCTCCACGTAAAGGTAGGAAAGCCCGTCCCTGAGCTTGGGGAGCTCCTTCAGGTTCCTGGCGCTGGGCACGGGGGGCATGGCCCACCTCAAGGGGCTAGGGAGAGGAGGCCAAGGCCCAGGACCTTGCCCGGACCCACCCCCCGTTCCAGGGTAGCCCGAGCCTTCTCGGGGTCCACCACCTCGAGGACCCCCTCAAAGAGAACGGCCTGGATCTGGACCAAACGGCCCTCCTCCCCCTTGTGCCGCGCCTCCAGAAAGGTGTCCTGCAGGATGCGCACCAGGGGCCCGGTCTCGCCTTCTAGAAGGCGAAAGCCCCCTTCCGCAAGCCGCCTTTCCAGCCAGGCCAGCTTCTCAGGCGGGGTCTTCAGGGCCACCCGCTTGCCCGTGGCCGCCAGGCGCACGGCGGGGTTGGCCCGCAGGCGGAAGCGGAGGCGCTGGCCGGGCCGAAGGACGGGCTCAAAGGGCTTTGGGGGGAAGACCTCAGCGTACCCCTCCTCCAGCACGCTCCAGAGGGGCTCGGTGAGGGTCTGCACCAGGACCACGGGAGGCTCTATGCCCCGGGTGGGCTCCAGGCGCCAAAGGAGGCGTTCCCGCCCCTCCTTCAAGGCCTGGGAAACCGCCTTGGAAAGGGTGCGGTGCATCTCGTAGGGGTTGGCCAGGTCCCGCCGGGCCGCCCGGGAGGCCGGGTTGAGCACCAGCTTGCTAACCCACACGGGCCACCTCCCAGCTCGGAGGACCCTCGGGGACCTCTTCTTTGGGAAGCCACCGCTCCTCCACGTACCGGGCGGCGAAGCGGCGCTCGCTGAAGGGCCCCGCGGGCTGGTCGTAGACCAGGCGGCCCTCCCTGGCCTCGAGGGCCAGGAGGAGGTCTTCCCGAGGCTCGCCCCTTGCTAGGTAAGGGTAGGCCCTCAGGGCCTCTTCCAGGGGGGCTTCCACTAGGCCGTCTGGCAGGTAGGGGGGTGGACTTGGCACGTAGCCCTTGCGCCCCAGAAAGAGGGGAAAGCGGGGGTTTTTCAGGGCCCCGTGGAGCTCGCGAAGAAGCCCCCCATCCCCCTCGAGGCCCGCCAGGAAGGCCGCGTCGGAGAGGAAATACCGCCAGCTCTGCACGTCTTTCTTTTTCTTGCTCTCCAGGTTGGCGGTCCGGACTTCTTTGGCCGTCTGGTAGTCCACCTTAAGCACCCCTTTCCGGTCCACTCGCACCCCCATGCGGAGGGCGGCCAGGTCGGAGACGTCCTCCCTCCGGTCCCGGCCCAGGGCGGCGGCCAGGAGGCCTACTACCCCGCTTTTCGTGGGATAGGGCCAGGTATCCCGGTGGTCAAAGCGGCTCCGGGTGCCCCAGGACTGCAGGGGGCCTTGGAGCCTAAGGAGGAGGGTGGGCACGCTACACCTCCAAAAGCGCCTTCAGGGCCCTCTCCACCTCGGTCTTGAGGTCCCTAAGTCCCTCAAACAGGGGCCACGGGTCAAGGTCCTTCGCCTCCGTTAGGTTCACCGCCCCTTTCCACTCGGGGTTCAGGGGCCCGTAGGCCCGGTCAAACCTGGTCCACGTCTGGGCTAGGGCCTCCGCCGAGAGGGCGGAAAGGGGCCTGTCCTCCCGGGGACGGATGGGCCTCTCAAAGGCGGTGGCCAGGTTCCTGGGCAGGCCGACCCCAGCCCGGAAGGCCACGAAGAGGGGCGGGTTGTGGGCGGCGAAGCTGTTCTGCTTGCCCGAGGGCAGGGTAAGGGCGAAGGCCTCGAGGAAGGCCAAGGCCCCCCTTAGCGCCAGCTCCTTGTCCCCTTGAAGGTTTTCCAGGAGTTTCCCCAGGTCCACCACGGCGTAGCGGTAGAGGGTGGCGGAGTAGAACTCCACGTCCCCCATCATCCCGGCACCGGTTTCCTCCTTGGGGTTTAGGTCGTCCACGGCGGTGTAAAAGTCAAACTCCCGGTCCACCTTGTGGGTGGAAAGAGCGTGGGCCACCTGGCAGGCGGCATCCACCCCCAGCTCGGGCCGGTCCGCCAGCATCCGGCCAAAGAGGGCCAGATCTACGGCTTTTCCGCCATCCAACACCTCATTCAGCTCGTTACCCAGCTTTTGCTTAGTCCTTTTATCAAGCTCGCCTGACAGACGAGCGGAGTTGTTGACAATGAAATCAATAAGCTTCTCTATTTCCTTGGGAGCAGCAAAGATAAGATAAGTTGTCTCGTGGGGTTTATCTTTTTTGAAGAAGGCTCCTTCCCCCTTCTTCAGAAGTTGAAGTGTTTTCACACTCAGTTGTTCGGCATCGTTTTGGTTAAAGCCCCGTTTCATGAGCTCAGGTACCAGACGCTCGTTCACGAGCTTTTGTGTACGTACGGCAAACTCAGCATCTAAGAACTGTCCAAACAGCTTCTCCCTGAAATCCCTGAAAGCCACCCGCACCGCCCGCTTCTGGGCCTGGCTAGAGATCCTAGCCCGCCTAAACCCCCCAAAGAGAGCATCCTTGGGGCTTCCCGTGTCGTCCCGGTTCAGGTTGCTAGGGACCACCGTCTGCAGGATGTGCACTTCCATAAGCTTCATGCCTCCACCCCCTTCTTCTCCTCCGAAACCTCGGCTCCGTAGAACTCCCTGGCCCAGCGGGCCTGGACATAACGTTCCGGGGAAAACCAGCGCAACAGGTCGTTCAGAAGCTGGACGAAGTCCAACCCCCCTTCCACCAGGGCCACCGCCTGGCGCAAGCGGAAGGCGATCTGGTCCCGGTCGGCGTCCAAAAGGGCCAGGAAGCGCCTCTCCACGCTATCGGACCCCTGGGCCTTCTCCCAGAGAGCCCGGGCCAAGGTGCGGCCCTCCTGGTGGGCCCCGTCCTTCAAGGCGTAGAGGGCCGCCACCAGGTAGTGGGCCTCCCGCACCCAACCCTCCTCCTTGACGAAGGGCTCCACGTAGGGCATGACCTTGGGGTAGGCCCCCGGGGGAAAGGCGAGGCTCCGCCTCAGGGCCGCCCGCGCTGGGGTCCATGCCTTCTGGGCTTTCAGGCGCTCCAACCACTCCAAAAACCCTTTACCCTGGCTCACCCAACCACCTCCTCTAACCTACCCAGCAGGTAGCCCAAAAGCCGTTCCCCTTCGGCCAAGGCCTTGAGGTGCCGGGCCTCTGTGCCCAGAAAGAGCCGGGTGGCCTCCCAGGCTCCCCGGGCCGCCCCTTTGAGCTCTTCCCGCCATAGCTCCAGGGAATCTTTCTTCTCCACTTGGGCGAGGAACCTAGGGAAGGCCCCGTCCAGGGCGTGCCAGTAGAGGCGCTCCAGGGGAAGGGAGCGGGCGAAGTTCTTAAGCTCCTGGCGGTCCCGCTCGCCCATCACCGCCCAGGCCACCTCAAGCACCAGGTGGAAAAGGCCTTGCCCTAGCTCCTCGGCGGCCTTCAAGGCCTTCTCCAGATTCTCCTCTCCCTTCGGCGAAAGGAGCCCGGTGGGCAAGGGGTAGACCTCCCGGCGAACGTCTAGAACCTTGTCCTTGCCAAGCTCCGAAACCTGGCCCAGCACCCGGAGGGCCACCTGCCCTTCCCACCCTTCCTCCTCGTCCTGCAGCTTGTTTTGAAGATCCTGGGCATGGTCCACGGTGGCGGCCACCTTGCCCCCTTGCCTAGGGAGCATGGCGGAGAAGTCCCGCCAAAAGCTCTTCTCCTTGGAAAAGCGAAGGAACTCCACTTTGACCTTGGCATCCAGGCGCTGGGCCACCATGGGGTCCCGGTAGACGGCCTCCGAGGGCTTCACCCCGGGTCCGTACCCCATGAACCGCACCCCATCCCCTTCGTCCAGGAGGCGCACCCCCCGGGAAGGCCAGGTGTAGACCCGGGTCCTGCCGGAAAGGGGCCACTCGGTCTTGGCGCCCTCCAAGTCTTGGAGCCGCAGGGGAGGCACCTCCCAGATGGGGGCATCCTCCTCTTGAGGGTAGGGGACCAGGTTGAGGAGCAGGGTTTGCAGAAGGTTTTCCCCGGTGGGCAGGAAAAGGGCGGAGCGGACCACGGGGGCATCCTGGGCCGAGGGTACCCCGTACCGGCGCAGGAGGCCGCCCAAGGCAAAGGTCTGGTGTACCAAAAGGGCCCGGGTGGCCTGGGCATAGGTGGCCTTGGGGACGTTTTCCTCGGTGGTGTGGTCAAAGAGGGTGGGGTTATCGCCGCTTGCAAGTTCAGGAAGGAGCTTGCTCCAGGGAAGAGGTTTGTCCTCCGGGAGGTCCGCCACCTGGAGGAAGGGGGCCTCGGGGTGGAAGAGGAAGAAGCGGTCCCGGAAGTGGTTCAGGTAGTCCTCTATGGGCTTCTTGGGAAAGCGCCCCGCTCGCCACCAGTCCAGAACGTCCTCCGGCCGGCGGGGCCCCTCGAGGGCCCGGTGGAGAACGGCGAGAAGGAGCCGGTGAAGGGCGGCCTCCTCCAGGGGGGAAGGGGTTTCAATGCGGAGGATGGTGGGCGCCTCGAGGAGGGCCTCCCTTATCCCCACCTCCACCACCCGCTCCTCCCGCAGGACGGGGATCCAGGGTTCATCAACCAGGTTGAACTTGGCCTCCACGTTTCTCCCTCCTCCCTTGAGGTTACAGAGCCTACCCGACATCCCCTGACGGGTTTAAACCTCCCGGTAAACCACCCCTAGCTCCGGGTCCAGGTCCACCCGGAAGGCGCCCTTTTCCAGCATGAAGACCCTTCCCACCTCCAATGGCCTAAGGCCCTTCAGGAGGCCGCTTCTCCTCCAGGCCTTGGGTGGGTCTTCCCGGAGCAGGGTCGTGGGTATAGGGCGGCGGGAAAGCCGCACCGCCCGCTGGAAGAGGGTTTCCGCCTCCTCTCGGGAAAGCTCCCCCGAGAGGGGCACCCTCCGCCGTCCCTCCCGGTCCAGATAGAGCGCCTCCCCTACCCGGAAGAGGGGGACCACGGCCACGCTGGGGTCGCCCAGGCGGGTGAGGAGGCGTTGGGTTTCCGGCTTCTCCTCGTCATCTTCCAACCGTTCCCGGGCCACCATCTCCCCCTCGTCCCAGTAGGCCAGGAGGCGGGCGGGGTCGCTTAGGGAAAGCGCCTTGGCAGTCTGGGCCTCCCTTTCCCTGCGCTCTTTGAGTTTTTCCAAGCTCTTCCGGGCTCGCTCCCGGAGGTCCTCCAGAAACTTGATGGGTTCTTCTTCCTCGTAGACCTCCTGGAGAAGGCCCTCGAGGTCCTGGGGGATGCGGAGGGAGGCCTTGCCCTCGAGGGCCCGCCAGGTGGACAGCAACACGAAGTCCTCGTAGACGGCGTCCCAGTAAAGGGGTTTGCCGAAGCCCAGGCCCTCCGGCACGCCCAGGAGGAGACGGGGGAAGGCGTGTTTTTCGGGCCTGGACCGCTCGTGACGGTGGAGCCTCCCCGCCCGCTGGAAGAGGAGGTCTATGGGGGCCAGGTCCGTGTAGAGGAGGTCAAAGTCCAGGTCCAGGCTCTGCTCCGCCACCTGGGTGGCCACTAGGATGGCCCTCTCAGGCCGCGGCCCTCCCCTACCAAAGAGCTTGAGGACCAGGGCTTCCCTCAGGGCCCGTTCCTCGGCGGGAAAGCGGGCGTGGAGGAGGAAGACCCGGGTGCCGTCCTCCAGGACCTTCCCCACCACCTCCCCTTCCCGCCCCGGAAAGTCCCGGCGCACCTCCTCCTCCAGCTCCCCCACGGTGAAGCGTTTCCCCTCTCCCAGGGCCCGGTAGAGGGCTTGGGCCCGGTCCACGGTGTTCACAATGGCCCCAATGGCCCCGGGCAGGGCTTCCCGCAGGGTCTTTGCCAGGTCCTCCACCCCCACGGGGACCCGCTTCAGGGCCACCTCCAGCTCCCGATGGGGCGGGAGGGAGGCGGGGCGCACGGCCTCCCCCTCCACCACCGCCACCCGGGGGTAGGCCCCCAGGTCCTGGGCGGAGGCCTTCCCCCCCCCAGGCCTTAAGGAGTTCCCTCCGGCGGGAAGGGGGCAGGGTAGCGGTCATGAGGATGACGCTGGAGCCCAGGGCCTTGAGCCACTTGAGGAGGGAAAGGAGGAGCCCCGAGGTGTAGACATCGTAGGCGTGCACCTCGTCCAGCACTACCACCCGGTTCATGAGGCCCCAGAGGCGGATGAAGTGATGCTTCACCCGAAGAACCCCCAGGAGGGCCTGGTCCAGGGTGCCCACCCCGTGGGGGGAGAGCATGGCCCGCTTGCGGGCGGAAAACCAGGCCGAGGCCACGGCGCCCTCCTTCTCCACCTGCTCCGGGCGGACCTTTTCCAAAAGGGCCACGTACTCCCGGTTGAGGAGGGCAGCCCCGTGTTGGAGCTGGAGGTCCAGGGGCCCCTCGGAATGTAGTCTTTCCAGGAAAGCCTTTACCCGGGGGAAGAGGCCGTTTCCGGTGGCCTGGGTAGGGAGGGCCACATAGAGCCCCCGGTGCCCCAGGGCCCATTGGAGGAGGTGGTAGGCGTAGAGGGCGGCCTCCGTCTTGCCCATGCCCATGGGGGCCTCCACCAAGGCGAGAACGGGCTCCTTGGGGCTTCCCAAGACCTGGGGAAGCCTGGTCTGGAGAGGGTTGGGGCTAAAGGAGAAAAGATGGCGGAACTCCCGCTTTTCGGGCGAGCGGAAGGCCTTCCAGCCCACCTGGTCCAAGGCCCTCTTGGCCCTCTTTTGGGCCTCCGCCAGGTAGCCCGGGTCCATGGGGTCCCGGCCGTAAGGGAAGAAGTTGGGGTCCGAGGCCACCCAGTCGGCGAAGGAGGCGAGGGCCATGACCCGGAGCACGGCCTCGGGCCTGGCCTCCCTACCTTCCAGCTCGGGTAGCCGGGCCCCGAGCCTTTGGAACAGCTCCTCTAGAAGCCACCTTCGGACCTCCCACCAAAGGGGGTCTTCCTGTTTGAGCTGGCGGCGGGCAGCTTTCTTCTCCTCGGCGCTCGCTAGAAAGCCGTGGTGGGCCCCGAGGGCGGTGGCCAGGTCGTTGGCCGCCCGCTCGGGCAAGCCCTTCGCCTTGAGGAGGCGCCTCAAATAGAGCTCCGTGAAGACCCCGTGGGCCACCCATTCCAGGCCCTCCTCCAGGAGGAGGCCCGCCTCCTGCACCCGCCTCGCCCCCTCCTCCCAGGCCGCCTGAAAGACGGGGCTCGCCTTGCCCAGGTCGTGGAGGCCCACGAGGAGGGCCACCCAGGCCACAGCCTCCTCCAGGGAAAGGCCCCAGTCCTGGGTGTAGAGGGCAAGGGTCCGGGAAGGCTCGCGGAAGAGCACCGCCTGGGCCACCGCCGCCGTGTCCAGCATGTGGGCCAAGAGGGGGTGGAAGGGTTCGCCGCTTTTAGCCCACAGAGCTAGGGCCGCCTTTTCTGCGCTCATGCGCCCACCTTAAGCGGGGTTCCCGACACCTCCTGTCGGGTTCCGTAGAGTTCCAAAAGCCGCCTCGCCTCCTCTAGCCAGAGACCCCGGAGCTCCGGAGGGCTCAGTACCTCCACCCGGGGGCCGAAGCTTTGAATCCAGGCCAGGACTTCGTAGGGCACCCCGTCCTTAAAGGGAGCGGCCTCGAGGCGGGCGAGGAGGCTCCCGTCGGGGAGTTCCCCCTCCACCTCAAGACCCGGGTAGTCCCCCTCCAAAACCCGCCAGCTGGCCTCTGGGGCGAAGCGGAGGCGCACCTCTACCCCCTTTTCCCGCACCCCCACCACCCCCCAGGCCCGGTTTAGGTAGGCGCTCGGGTCAAAGTCCTCGGGGATTTTATAGGTTTCGTCTAGAAGGCGGGCGTGGCGCATACGGGAGAGCTTGAAGGTGACCACCGCCCTGTGGAAGCCCCGCTCGTAGCCGATGGCGTACAGACCCAGGTTGGTGCGGTTAGCTTCTAGGAAGTAGACCAGAAGCTCCTTGGGCCGCCAGTTCCTAGACCCCCCGGAGCGGTACTCAAAAGCCAGGACCCGCCTCTCCAAAAGGGCCCGGGCCACCATCTCCAGGGTGCGGCTTTCCCCCTGGCGCTCCTTTAGGCCCTCGGTGCTCCTGAGAAGGAGGCTCCGCAGGGGCTCGGGCAGGGCCCGGGCCAGCTTGTCCAGGGCCAGGCGGTACTGCCGGGTGGGGGCCTGATGGTAGAGGAGCCTCCCGGCGGCGAAAAGGGCCAGGGCCTCTATGGGGTGCAGGGGCGGAGGACGGTCGGGGATCCGGTAAATTCCCCGGCCCACACGTTCTAAAGGGTGGCCGAGGGCCTCGAGGGCCTTCAGATCCCGCTCCACGGTGCGCTCACTTATCCCAAACCTCTTGGCCAGCTCTCCCACCCGCATGGGCCGGAGCCTTAGCGCATCTGCCAACACCAAAAGCCGGGCGCTCTTACCCATTTCCTCTTTCCTCCATGTTCCCATCGTAGAGCATGCCCAGGTAGTGTCGCTTATTTTGTGGGTTAAGCATGGAGGGCTGAATGAACCAAGAGGGGTTCAAGAGGTTGACCAAGGAGGAGATCAGCCGGCGCATCCGGGAAGGGGTCAAGGCCATCATCGAGCAGGTGTTGGAAGAAGAGATGACCGAGCACCTGGCTGCGGGTCACCGTGAGCGCACCCCGAGCCGCCGCGGGGAGCGGAACGGCCACTACACCCGGGACCTCATCACGCCGGCGGGCAAGATCGCGCAGCTCCGGGTACCCCGGGACCGGGAGGGGACTTTCCTGACCGAGGTGTTGGAGCGCTACAAGCGGATGACCGGGGAGGTGGAAGCGGCCGTCCTGGAGATGGACCTGCAAGGGGTCTCCACCCGCAAGGTGGCGGCCATCACCGAAGGTCTGTCCCGAGTGCGGATTGGTAAGGACGCGGTCTCCAGGGTAGCCCAGCGCCTGGAGGAGGCGCCCTCTGCCTGGCGGGGCCGGCCCTTGGGGCTGGCTTACCCCTACCTCTACCTGGACGCGGCCTACTTCAAGGCGAACCGGGGCGGGCGGGTGGTGGACCTGGCCCTGCTGGTGGCGGTGGGGGTGAACGAGAAAGGCTACCGAGGTCACGGGCGCAGCCCGTACATTTTGCTGCTGGCGGTGGAACCGGCGGGCGGGGAGCGGAAGGAGGCCTGGAGGAACCTCCGGAAGGGTCTGGTGGAGCGGGGGCTTCGTGGGGTGAGGCTGGTCATTTCCGACGACCCCCCTTCCATCCGCCAGGCGGCGAGGGCCGAGCTTCCTGGGGCCAGCTGGCAGCGGTGCGGAGCTCCAGGAGGTGTTTGTGGCGCGGCGGCGGGGCACGGCGGAATCCCTGGCCCGAGAGTTTGTTGAACGCTACCGGGACCGGTACAGGCGAGGGGTGGAGGTGTTTGCCCAGGGTTTGGGGGAAGCTCTGATCCACCTGGACTTTCCCAGCGGCCACCAGAAGCACATCAAGGGCACGAATGCGCTGGAGCGGCTTTTCCGGGAGGTGAAGCGGCGGACCAGGGCGGTTGGGGTTTTCCCCAGCGAGGGGAGCCTAGGGAATCTGGCCACGGTGGTGATGCTGAGAGCCACGGAGGACTGGGCGCTCAGGCGTTACCTGGACATGGCCCCGCTTTGGGCCGCGGAAGAGAAACCCACAAAAATCGCTACTTGACTCCTCAGCCCCAGGTGGGTGGCGATCTGAACAGACGACCCGGCAACCACCACAGGTAGAAGACCATCCCGAACAACTCAACCAGAGACTGGAACACGACCACCACCACGGTCGTTTCCCAGCCGGCCGGTAGCGCCAGCGCAAAGGGCAGTACCACGAAGGAGTTGCGGGTACCCATGCTGAAAGCCAGTGTGCGTCCAGCGTCCATCGGCAAACGCAGCCATCGGGTGAGGCCCAGCGCCAGCAACGGCACCACCAGCAGGAAGCCGGCGAACACCGGCAACACCGTCAGTAGGACCAGTCCCGCATGGAGCACCGTGCCGACCTGGGTACCGGCGACCTGGAACACCACCAGGGCCAGCAGGGGCACCGTCCACCGGCCGAGACGTTCGCGCCAGATGCCGCGTTCCGCTTTGGCTTCGACCCAGGCCTCGGTCAGGGCGGCGGCCACCAGGGGCAAGCCGAGCAGCCCGAGCGCAGCGGGCAGGATCTCTTCGGTCCTGAGCGCGGTGCCGAGATCGGCCGCTGGTAGCAGCAACCACAGGTAGACCGGCAACAACAGCAGTTGCAGCAGCAGGTTGAGCGGGGTGACAGCGATGGCCAGGGACGTGTTGCCCCGCCCGAGTTGGGTGAAGGTGATGAACCAGTCGGTGCAGGGCACCAGCAAGACCAGAGCCACCCCCAGGCGCAGCGCCGGATCGTCCGGTAGCCAAGGCAGGACTAGCCCCACCACCAGCGGTATGAGCAGGAAGTTGCCCAGTAGGACGGCCAGCACGAAGCGCCGGTCGCGGAAGGCGTCGCGCACACGCAGCACTGGCACCTGCACGAAGGTGGTGTAAAGCAGCGCCGCCAACACCGGCCATAACAGGGCCTCGAGGAGCGCCCCCAGGTCCGGTTGTAGGCTGCCCAGTACCAGCCCGCCGGCGATGGCGGCCAGGTAGACCCAGACCTGCTGGCGTTCAAGAGTTCGTCGGCCCGACATTCCTCCCATTATTCCCTGAATCGGGGCGGGCCAAGTAGCCATTTTTGTGTACTATGCCCCTCTAGGCCATGCTACCGAGAGGGGAAGAAATGTGTTCCTGAGCTGGTGGGCCGTGCAGGATTCGAACCTGCGACCTACCGATTAAAAGTCGGTTGCTCTGCCAGCTGAGCTAACGGCCCGCACCAGGATGGTATTTTAGCACGAAGCGCCCTTGGCGCCAAAGGTGTGCAATCCGCCAACATACTTGAGGCTCAGGGGGGACCGACTCCCCTTGTATCTTAGTCCAGCCAAGCCCTCTTCCTTAAGCCGCTTCCGCCAGTGGCAGCAGGTGGCCCAGCTGATCCCCATGAGGTCCCAGATCCCGCTCCAACCCGCCCCGCCTCGGCCCAGGGCCTCCAGGCGTCTAAGCTCGAGCGGGCGTTCTTGGACAGTACGGAAGCCTCGCAACGCGAGGGGGCAACTTTGCCTGATGAGCAGGCTTTTCCCGGGATCCCCACCGCGGCTTCCGCCACGGTGGGGTACTTAGGGTCGGTCCCCCTCTTTCCATTTGGCGTCTCACATATGTCTGTCCGGGTTCAAGGTGTGGGAGCGAGGGACTTTTGTCCCTTCAACTTTTGGTAAGATGTGGCGTTGATCTCTAGGTAAGAGAAAGATGAAGGTCCATGCAGCGGGCCCTGCTCGCCGTAAGCCTGATCCTCCTGGTGGCGGGAGCTTTTGCCCTGGCCCTCCTTCGCCCCTGGTGGTTCACCCCTTTGGCCTCCAACTGGGGTTCTATAGATAGGCTCATCGTGCTTTCCCTGGTCCTAACCGGCCTGGCCTATGCCTGCGTCAACCTCTTCGTAGCCTACAGCGTGACCCGTTACGCCAAGGGGCCGACCCAGTACACCCCCGACGACCCCCTGGTGGAAAGGCGGCTCTTCTGGCTCACCACCTTCGGCATCATCGTGCTTCTGGCCCCGGGGCTTTACTTCTACGCCCACCCGGTCCAGCCGCCTAAGCCCGGGCTCACCGTGGAGGTCCTGAGCCAGCAGTGGCTTTGGAGCTACCGCTACCCCGGCCCGGACGGGAGGCTGGGCTCAGCGGACCTAAAAAGGGTCTCCCCCGCCAATCCCTTTGGCCTAGACCCCAAGGACCCCGCCGCCCGGGACGATGCGGTAATCGTAGGGGGGCCCCTCTACCTATCTACCTACTCCTAGGGATGCCCATCCAGCTTCTCCTTCGGGCCAACGACGTGATCCACAACTTCCACGTCCCCGAGTTCCGAGTGAAGATGGATGCGGTTCCAGGCATGATTACCCGAATTTGGTTCACCCCCACCCGCCCAGGCACTTTCCAGGTCATCTGCGCCGAGTACTGCGGCCTAGGCCACGCCCGCATGCTAGGCGAGGTCCTGGTGGTGAACCCTGAGGAATTACAGGCCTGGCTCAGGACCCAGCCCAGCGTGGCCCAAACCTTAGGGGAGTGAGGAGGGGCCCATGGAGTTGCCCGGCTACCACGATCATCACACAGGCCCAGAGCCCAGAAGCTTCTGGACCCAGTACATTTTCAGTCAGGACCACAAGATCATCGCCATCCAGTACACCTTAACCGCCCTCCTGGTGGGGGTCACCTAGCTCCTCTTTGGCTTCAACCTGGTCTACTCCTACTTCCGCGGGGCCAAGGCCCCGGATAACCCCTGGCGGGCAGCCACCCTGGAGTGGTAGACCTCCTCCCCCCCACCCCACGGGAACTGGGGGCACGAGCCGCCGCCCGTAGTCTACCGCTGGCCCTACGAGTACAGCCCTCCGGGATTCCCGGAGGACTTCATCCCCCAGAACGCCCCCCCGGTATTGGCGGGAGGAGGGGAGGATCATGCCTAAGGTGGAGGAGAGGACCCCGGCCCCACCCCCGGGGCTTGGCGGGGGAGGAAACGGAGGAAAGGAGGGCTTCCCCCTACTCCACGTGGGCCTATTCGTCCTCCTCTTAGCTACCACCAGCCCCTTCGCCGCCTTAGCGAGCGCCTACCTAGTGCGCATGGGCCTTCCCGACTGGCGCCCCCTTCCCAAGCCGCCCCTCTTGTGGCTTAACACCCTTCTTCTCCTCCTCGCCAGCCTGGCCCTGGAGCGGGGGGCTAGGCTTTGGGAGGGCGGCGTCCCGAAACAGGGCCAGCCTTGGGTTTGGGTGGGAGGGGCTTTGGGCGCCAGCTTCCTTGTGGGCCAGCTTTTCGCCTGGCACCTCCTCCTTAGGGCGGGCTACGCCCCAGCGAGCAACCCGGCGAGCGCCTTCTTCTACCTGGTGACCGGCCTCCACGGCCTCCACCTCCTGGGCGGCGGAGTGGCCCTGGCCTGGGCTCTGGCTCGGGGAGGACAGACCCTCAGGCCTTGCGCCTAGTACTGGCATTACCTCCTGGGTATCTGGCTTCTCCTCCTCGCCCTTCTGCTTTGGAGTTAAGGGGGTGGGCATGTATGAAAGAAAAAGGCCTAAGCCAACCCGGCTTCTTGGCCCGCTTAGTGGGGGAGTGGAGCGGGGATCTAGCCACCTTCCGGGTGGTCTGGGCCAAGGCCATGATGTGGATCTTCCTTGTCTCCGACAGCTTTATCTTCGGCTGCTTCCTCGCCGGGTACGCTGCGGCCCGGCTGGCCGCCACCGAGCCCTGGCCCGACCCTAGCAAGGTCTTCGCCCTGCACATCGGGGAAAGAGAGTTCCCCCTCCTCCTCATCGCCATCATGACCGTGATCCTCATCAGCTCCAGCGGCACCATGGCCATCGGCGTGTACCACGCCTACCACCGCCGCAAGGGGTATACCGCCCTCTTCCTCCTCCTCACCGCCCTCCTAGGCCTCACCTTTGTGGGCATGCAGGCCTACGAGTGGACCCACCTGATCCGCGACCTGGGCTTCCGGCCCTGGGGTAACCCCATGGGGGCCCCCCAGTTCGGCTCGTCCTTCTTCATGCTCACCGGCTTCCACGGTCTGCACGTGACCGCGGGGGTGATTTACCTGCTGGCGGTGGCCTCGAGGGTCCTCAAGGGGGTGTACGACCGGGCGGGTAGCTACGTGGGCGTGGAGGTGGCGGGGCTCTACTGGCACTTCGTGGACCTAGTCTGGGTCCTCATCTTCGCCTTCTTCTACCTTTTTTAGGAGGTGAACCGTGGAGTGAGGTCCCTGGGGGCGAGCAGCACCAGCCCATCGGCGTCTACCTTGCGGTCTGGGGCCTTCTCTTCGTCCTCAGCGCCCTCTCCTACCTCCTGGACTACTTCAAGGTAGAACCCATTGGCCTAAGGCGCTTCCTCATCACCGCTTTTGCCTTGCTGAAGGCGAGGCTTATCGTGGCCTACTTCATGCATCTGCGCTTTGAACGGGTAGGGCTGGTCTACGCCATCCTTCTGCCACCCCTCTTGCTCTTGGCCTTGGTGGCTATCCTGCTTCCGGAGGGGCAGTATGTGGCTACGGTGCGGCGCCTCTTCCTGGGCGGGCCTTAGCCTGGCCCTGGCCCACCACACGGAAACCCACCTCACCGACCTGGGCCCAGGCTGGTGGGGGGTTTGGCTCCTGGCTCCCGTACCCTACCTCCTGGTGGGGGTAGGGATCTGGTACCTCCGGTGGCGGTCCCGGGGAAAATAAAATAGGGGCATGCGGGCCATGGTCTTGCAGGAGGTGGGCAGGCCCCTCGTCCTGGAGGACTGCCCCGTCCCCACCCCCGGCCCCGGGGAGGTCCTCCTGCGGGTGGAGGCCTGCGGGGTGTGCCGCACCGACCAGCACATCGCCGACGGGGAGCTCCCCCCGCCCAGGCTTCCCCTCGCGCCGGGCCACCAGATCGTGGGCCGGGTGGCGGCCCTGGGGGAGGGGGTGGAGGGCATCCCCCTGGAGGCCAGGCTCGGGGTGGGATGGCTGGGAGGGGCCTGCGGGCGCTGCAAGTACTGCCAGAGGGGCCAGGAGAACCTCTGCCGAGAGGCGGTCTTCACCGGCTACCACCGGGACGGGGGGTTTGCGGAGTACACCTCGGTCCGGGCGGACTACGCCTATCCCCTCCCCGAGGGCCTTCCCCCCGAGGGCCTGGCCCCTTGGCTCTGCGCCGGGCTCATCGGCTACCGGGCCTACCGCCTGGTGCGGGACCGGAAGGTCCTGGGCTTCTACGGCTTCGGGGCCGCGGCCCACCTCCTCCTCCAGGTGGCTCGGCACGAGGGCAAGCGGGTCTACGCCTTCGTGCGCCCAGGGGACGAGGCGGCCAAGGCCTTCGCCCTGGAGCTCGGAGCGGCCTGGGCAGGGGACTCCACGGAAACCCCCCCGGAGCCCCTGGAGGGGGCCATCCTCTTCGCCCCCGTGGGGGCCCTGGTGCCCAAGGCCCTGGCCGACCTCGAGCCCGGAGGGGTGGCGGTCCTGGCGGGAATCCACATGAGCCCCATCCCGGAGATGCCCTACCGCCTCCTTTGGGAGGAGCGGGTTCTGCGCTCCGTGGCCAACCTCACCCGGGAGGACGCCCGGGCCTTTTTGGCGGTGGCCCCCCAGGTCCCTCTTAGGGCAGAGGTAGAGGTCCTTCGCCTGGAGGAGGCGGAGCGGGCCCTGGAAGCCTTGAGGCGGGGCGGAACTAGGGGCGCCTTGGTCCTCATCCCCTGAGGCCCTCGAGGATCCAAAGCCCCAAGGCCTCCTCCTGGGCCCGGCGCCCCAGGGCCTCGAGGTCCAAAGCCCTCCTCGGGGTGGGCTCTAGGGCCACCTTGGGGAGAGGGCAGGCCTCCAGAAAGGCCAGGAAGGCCCCATCGTTCCAGGGGGGGACGAAGGCCCCGGAGCGGCAGAGGAAGGCCCGGTGGAAGGTGCCCCCCACCCTCCCCCCCGGGTCCACCCCCCGCCACACGGGCACCGCGGGCTCAGGGTCCTGGGCGGGGTCCCGCCAGGGGGGGTAAAAGGCCCGGAGGCGGGCCCCCTGCCGGTGGTAGAAGACCATCCAGTCGTCGCAGGCGGGCACCTCCCCCAAGGGGCGGTACCCCGCGTCGTGGTGGGCGTCAAAGAGGACCACCTCCTCCACCCCCTGGCGCACCCTCTCGTGGAAGGCCAGGGCGTTGGAGTCCCCGTAGTAAAGCACCGCCCCCGGGGCGAAGGCGAAGCGGTCCCAAAACCCCTCCCACCCCCTCACCTCCGGCAGGGGTAGGCCCCGGAGGAGGAAGGCCAAGGCCCTCTCCTCCCAGGCCTCCAGGAGGTAGTAGGGGGTCTCAAAGTGGGCCCAGGCGAAAAGGGGGTCCTGGGGGTCCTGAGGCCCGGGGAAGAAGTAGTCAAAGTCCACCACGAGAAGCCGCACGCCTCAAGAAATAGCAAGAGCAAGGCCCCCCGCCCTTTAGGCAGGGGGCCTGGGTAGGTCCGCTACCAGATGTAGAAGAGGACCACGATAAAGAGCCAGACCGCGTCCACCAGGTGCCAGTACATGTTGGCGGCCTCGAGGGTGCCGTGGTTGTGCAAGGTGATCTTGCCCCGGAGGGCCTGGAGGTAGGCGAGAATGAGCCCAAAGCCCCCGATCACCACGTGCAGGCCGTGGAGGCCCACGATGGTGAAGAAGGCTGCGGTCCAGAGGTTCTCCTGCCAGGAGGAGTGCTTGTAGAACTCGTAAAACTCCCACGCCTGGAAGAGGAAGAAGAGGACCGCCAGGATGATGGTGATGAGAAGGCCAAAGCGGAAGGGATTGAAACGGCCCCGCCTGAGGTCGTGGTGGGCGAAGTGGGCGGTGAAGGAGGAGCTCACCAGGAAGAAGGTGTTAAGGAGGGCGAGCCAGAGGGCGGGCCGCTCCTCAGGGGGCGTGGCCGCGCCAGTGAGGCGCAGGTAGAGGTAGCCGGCGATGAGGATGGCGAAGAGGCCCACCTCCGAGACGATGAACCAGGCCATCCCCATCCAGGCGTTGGACTTGCCCGTGACCGTGTGGTGCTCCACGGGGTGGCTGTACTCGTCCTCCAGGGCCCAGCGGACCAGGCCGTAGGCGAAGAGGGCCAGGAAGAGCCACATCCAGACGTTGGGCCAGGGGAGGACGGCCAGGCTCGCAAAGAAGGCAAAAAGGGTGGCGGCGGAGTAGAAGGGCCAGAAGGAGCTGTTGGGGAGGTGGATGTGGCTGGGGTCCTCAGCCTTCAGTTCCACCCCCTTCTTCTTCCAGTCGTAAAGGGGCCGCTCGGAGGGGAACTCGGTGGGAAGCTTCACGTCAAAGTTGTGGGCCTTGGGTGGGGAGTCGGTGAGCCACTCCAAGGTGTAGCCGCCCCAGGGGTTGGCGGGAGCCTTCTCCCCAGAGCGCAGGCTCTTCCACATGGCGTAGATCCAGACCACACCGCCCAGCGCCAGGATGAAGACCCCGATGGTGGAGATGAGGTTGAGCTCGGGCCAGCCGGCGATGTCGGCGTTGTAGGTGTAGTAGCGCCGGGGCATGCCCAGGTAGCCCAGGGCGTACTGGGGCAGGAAGGTGACCAGGTAGCCGATGAGGAAGAGCCAGAAGTGGAGGCGGCCCAGCCGGTCGTCGTACATGCGCCCCGTCATCTTGGGCCACCAGTAGTAAAGACCGGCGAAGGCCCCGAAGCCCGAGCCCGCCATGAGGACGTTGTGGAAGTGGGCCACCACGAAGTAGGAGTCGTGGAACTGGTAGTCCAGGGGGACCATGGAGAGCATGACCCCGGTGATCCCCCCCAGGAGGAAGTTGAAGATGAAGCCCAAAACCCAGTAGAGGGGGGTCTTCATCTGCAGGTGCCCGCCCCAGAGGGTGCCGATGATGTTGAAGAGCTTCACCCCCGTGGGCACGGCGATGAGGGCGGTGAAGAAAGCGAAGGCCAGCTGGAAGATGGTGCTCTCCCCTACGGTAAACATGTGGTGGGCCCAGACCATGGTCCCCAAGACCACGATGCCCATCTGGGCCCAAACCATCTGCTTGTAGCCGAAGAGGGGTTTCCGGGCAAAGGTGGAGGCCACCTCGGCCAGGATGCCCAAGTAGGGAAGGAGCATCACGTAGACCGTGGGGTGGGAGTAAAACCAGAAGAACTGCTGGAAGAGAATGGGATCCCCACCGATCTCGGGGTTGAACCAGGTGAGGCCGATCTTCCGGTCCAGGAGGACGAGAAGCGTGGCTGCGGTGAGCCCGGCCAGGCTGAAGAGGTTGAGGATGCTGGCGGCGAAGACGCTCCAGACGTAGATGGGCATCTTCCAAAGGGTCATCCCCTGGGTCCGGAGGTTGTAGATGGTGGCCACGAAGTTGGCGTTGCCCAGGAGGCTGGAGAAGCCCAGGAGGAGGATGGCCGCCATGTAGAAGTCCACCCCGCTTCCCGACTTAGCGGAGAAGGGATAGTAGAAGGTCCAGCCCACGGAAGGGGCCCCGCCGGGGAAGAAGAAGCTCATAAGGGCCAGGATGATCGCCCCCAAGAAGGCCCAATAGCTGAAGGCGTTGACCCGGGGCAGGGCCACATCCCTGGCCCCTAGCATCAGGGGCACCATGTAGTTGCCGAAGCCGGTGAGCCCCGCCTGGATGATGAAGAAGAAGAGCATGGTGGCCCCGTGCAGGGTGAGGATCTGGTTGTACTGCTCACCGGTGAGGAGGGTGTTGTTGGGCACCGCCAGCTGCACCCGGATGAGGACGGAGAAGAGCCCCGCCAGGGCGAAGGCGAAGAAGGCGGTGACCGTGTACATCAGGCCGATCTTCTTATGGTCTACCGTGGTGAGCAGGTCCCAAAGGACCGCCCAGAAACTGGTTTTTGGCTTGGTGGCGATGGCCATCTTCCCAACCTCCTAGAACCTAGGCAGAGTCCGGAAATCTATCCCTTCCAGCCGGAGTCCATCCAGATAGCGGACCAGGGCCTCCAGGTCTTCCTCAGAAAGCTGAGGGAAGCCTGGCATCGCCACCCCTGGTTTTATGCTGGCTGGGTCCCTGATCCAGGCCTTCATGTTCTCGGGGTTATTCTCCAACACCCCCGCAGCCAAGGAGGTGCGGTTGCCCATAAAGCCCACATCCGGCCCCAAGACGACCGGGGGAGGGGTTCCTTGGATCCCGTGGCAGGCCATGCAGTTCTGCTGGAAGACCTGCTGGCCCCGGGCGTCGGCCACCGGGGGGGTGTAGTCCCTGACCGCTGCCACGAAGCGTTCAAACTCCTCCTCGGGCACCACCAGGACCCGGAAGAGCATACGGGCGTGGCTGGCCCCGCAGAGCTCGGCGCAGAAGCCATAGTAGTTCCCGGGCTCATTAGGGGTGAAGCGCAGAAGGGTCTTTTGTCCCGGAATGGCGTCCCGCTTGCCGGCAAGCCCCGGCACCCAGAAGGAGTGGATCACGTCCCTAGAGGTGATCTCCAGCTCCACTGGGACCCCTGCAGGCAGGATGAGCTCGTTGGAGTTCCTGAGGCCGAGCTCCGGATAGTTGAAGTCCCACCAGAACTGGTAGGCGGTAACCTCCACCCTCATGGCCCCGGGGATGGGCTGGTTCACCTGGATGAGGGCCCTGGCCGTGAGGCCGAAGAGGACTAGGATGATGCCCAGGGGGATCAGGGTCCAGACCGCCTCGAGGCGGTCGTTGCCGTGAATCTGGGGCGGTTCCCCCTCCTGTCCAGGCCTAGCCCGGAACTTCCAGGTCACGTAGGCCAAGGCCCCAGCCACCACCACGAAGACCAGGGCGGAGAAGAAGTAGACCCAGGGCCAGATGAAGGCCACCTCCTGGTTGAAGGAGCCCCCGGGGTTTTTGATGAACACCCGGTGCGCCTCCTGAGCCAGGCCTAGACCCAAAAGACTTAGCGCCGCCACACCTCTTTTCATCCACTCCCTCCTAAAGCACCCGATCCACCGCCATCGCCATAAAGAGAAGGGCCAAGTAGAGCATGGAGTATTTATACAGGGAAGCGGCCGTCCTCCGCTCGGGGTGGCGGTAGAGGGCCAAGGTCCTAAGGATAAGCAAGCCGTTAAGGAGCAGGCTGAGGAACAGGTACAAGAGGCCGAGCTCGCCTAGGAGGAGGGGAATGAGGGAGATAAGAGAGGTGAGAACCGCATAGAGGGCTATCTGGATCAACGTGACCCGCTCTCCCAGGACCACGGGGAGCATGGGCACCCCTGCGGCTCGGTACTCGTCCTGGATCATGAGCGCCAGGGCCCAGAAGTGCACCGGGGTCCAGAAGAAGATGAGGGCGAAAAGGTACCAGGCGAAGAGGCTGAGCTCCTCGGTCACCGCTACCCAGCCCACGAGAGGCGGAAAGGCCCCCGCCGCCCCCCCGATGACGATGTTCTGCCAGGTGCGCCGCTTCAGGTAGAGGGTGTAGACCAGCACGTACCAGATGAGGCCCGCGAGGGCCAGGGTGGCGGCGAGGAGGTTCCCCCCCCACCAAATGAGGAGGAAGGCCAGGAGGGCCAGGGCAAAGGCGAAGAGGAGGGCGTCCCGGCTTGCGATCCTCTGGGTGGCCGTGGGCCTCTTGGCGGTGCGCTTCATGCGAGCGTCGATGTCCCGGTCCACCACCATGTTGATGGCGTTAGCCGCCCCCGCCATCATGTACCCCCCCAGGGCTACGACCAGGAAGAGGCCCGTGCCCGGCCAGCCCTGGGCGGCGATCAGCATGGCCAAAAGGGTAGTGAGGAGGAGGAGGCTAATGACCCGGGGCTTGGTGAGGGCCAGGTAGTCCCTCCAGGTGGCCCCCCCGGTGCCCCGGTGGACCTCGCTCGTCCCTCCTCCCAGCTCCTCCCACCTGACACCTCGGCTCAGGGCCGAGGCAGCCAGGAAGATGAAGAGGAACCAGATGACGTAGGCCAGGAAGAGGTGTAGGATCTGCATCCAGACCGGGGCCCGGAGGATCACGTTGACCAGGCCTACCAGGAGCTGGACCCCGTAGGCGTAGGCCAGGAGGTTGGCGAAGAGGCGGGTGTGGGACGAGGGGCGAAGGTGGGCCGCCAGGTACCCGGCGAAGACCACGTAAAGCCCCACGCTGACTGCAATCAGGGGGTGGAGGACCCTGAGGCGCACCAGGAAGTGCTCCCCAGGGGTCAAGGAACGCTCCAGGGCCTCGAGGGTGCTCCGCACGGGGAAGAGAAGGTCGCCCAAGGCGGTGATCGCCCCGCTCATGCCCAGGAAGAGGAGGGCCAGGAAGCCCAAAAGGAGGGCCAGCCCCACCGCCCCCTGGCCCCGAAGGCGCAGGGGCGCCCCACCCGAGGCCCACCAGGCGGTGAGGGCCAGAGCGCCCAGGAGGAAGTAGGTGTTGATCAGGTGGACCATGTGCACCACGGCCCGCTCCGGGCTCATGTCGTGGGCCACCCAGCCGAAGAGGACCAAGGCGGCCCCCACCAGGCTCTCCGTGACCATGAAGAACATGGAAAGGGCGGCGCCGAAGCGGGCAGGGTGCCCCTTGGGCAAGGCGCGGAAGGCCCAGATGAGCAAGGCGAGAGCGGCCAGAAAGGCCAGCCCCGAGGTGGCCCGGTGGGTGAACTCGATGAGGGTCTCCACCTCGGGGGAGCGGGGGATGACCTCCCCGTTGCAGGTGGGCCAGTGGGAGCCGCACCCGGCCCCTGAGCCCGTGGCCCGCACGAAGGCCCCGAAGAGGGCTACCACGATGTTCCAGACGAGAACACCCCAGGCGAAGGTGGCTAGGCGGGTCTTTCTCATATCATCATTCTGCCAAAGGGGCTGGGCCGGGCATCAAGTACGTTTGTCCCTACCATCGGGACCACTGCAGGAGCAGGTTAATACCCCCTTGGCCTATTTGGCAAGGGCAATGTGCCCTGGAACCCAAAACTACCCCACCCGGGGACCCGCCCGGCGCACGGCCTCGGGCACACCTGCGGCGTACTTCTGGAAGTTTTCCTGGAAGAGGTGGGCCAGCCTCTGGGCTTGGCGGTCATAGGCCTCCGGGTCCCTCCAGGTGCCCCGGGGGTCCAGGAGCTCCGCGGGCACTCCCGGGACCTCGAGGGGCACCTCGAAGCCGAAGACCGGGTCCTTTTGGTAGGCCACCTCGTCCAGGACCCCGGTGAGGGCGGCCTTCAGGAGGGCCCGGGTCACGGGCAGGGGGAAGCGGTGCCCCACCCCGTAGGGCCCTCCGGTCCAGCCGGTGTTCACCAGGTAGACCCTGGGCCCGTGCTTCTGGATCTTCTCCCCCAGCATCCCCGCGTAGACCCCGGGGTGCATGGGGAGGAAGGGGGCCCCGAAGCAAGCGGAGAAGGTGGCCTTGGGCTCGGTGACCCCCCGCTCCGTTCCCGCCACCCGGGCGGTGTAGCCCGAGAGAAAGTAGTACATGGCCTCCTCTGGGGAAAGCCGGGCGATGGGGGGCAGGACCCCGTAGGCGTCGGCGGACAGGAAGAAGATGGCCTTGGGGTGGCCCGCCATTCCCGAGTCCACCACGTTCTCCAAGTGGGCGATGGGGTAGGAGGCGCGGGTGTTCTCCGTCTTGGTGTCGTCCTCCCACTCCACCCGGCGGCTTTCCGGGTTCACCACCACGTTCTCCAGGATGGCCTCAAACTGGTTGGAGGCCCGGAAGACGAGGGGCTCGTACTCCGAGGAGAGGCGGATGACCTTGGCGTAGCATCCCCCCTCAAAGTTGAAGACCCCCTCCTCGCTCCAGCCGTGTTCGTCGTCCCCGATCAGGGGGCGGTCGGGGTCGGTGGAAAGAGTGGTCTTGCCCGTGCCGGAGAGGCCGAAGAAGAGGGCTACGTCCCCCTCCCTCCCCACGTTGGCCGAGGCGTGCATGGGGAAGACCCCCCGCTTGGGCATGAGGTAGTTCATCACGGTGAAGATGCTCTTCTTGATCTCCCCCGCGTACCTGGTGCCCACGATGAGGACCAGGCGCCTGGCAAAGCTGACGCCCACGAAGACCTCGCTCCGGGTCCCGTCCCGCTCGGGCTCTGCCTGAAAGTAGGGAGCGTGGACGACGGTGAAGCCGGGGGCGAAGCGCTCTATCTCGTCGTCCTCGGCGAAGCGGCGGGGCGGGAGGAACATGTTGCGAGCGAAGAGGGCGTGCCAGGGGCTTTCCGTGACCACCCGCACCGCTAGGCGGTGGCGGGGGTCGGCCCCGGCGTAGAGGTCCTGGACGTAGAGGTCCCGGCCGGAGAGGTAGGCGGCCACCCGCTCGTAAAGGGCCTGGAAGGCCTCCGGGGGGAAGGGCTGGTTCACCTCGCCCCACCAGATCTCCCCCTCCACCTCCGGCTCCCGGACTATGAACTTGTCCTTGGGGCTTCTCCCCGTGTAGGGGGTGGTGTCCACCACCAAGGGCCCCCTGTGGGCCAAAAACCCCTCTCCCCGGGCCAGGGTGTGCTCCACCAACACAGGGGAGACCGTGTTCCAGAAGACCTGCCTTTGCGGCTTGATACCGACGCTTTCTAGGCTCTGCATGGCCGCCTCCTCCGGTTCAGGATATCACGGGCCCATTTCCACGCTTCCATCCAAGAAAACCCGGGTGAGCCTCTTGCCTAGCTCCACCCCGGGCTGGTCAAAGGCGTTCACACCCCAAAGCTCCCCCAAAAAGGCGGTCTGCCACATGAGGTGCTGGAGGAGCCAGCCCACGGCGTAGGGGGAGACCTCGGGGAGGTAGAGGGCGTAGACCCGCTGCCCCCCCTCGGCCAAGGCCTGGTAGGTGGCCTCGGCCTCGGCCCTGAGGAGCCCAAAGAGGGTCTTGCCAAAGAGGTAGGAGAGGGCCTCGAGGCCCTCCGCCCGGGGCAGGGGGAGGTCCTCCGTGGCCCCTTCGGGCACCACCAGGGCGATGAGCTTGTCCAAGGGCCCTTCCCGGAAGAGCTGCACCTGGGCGTGCTGGTCCTGGGGGCCCAAGGCGGGCAGGGCGGTGGTGCCCACCCGCCTCCCCTCCCGGTCCCGCTTGCCCAAGGACTCGTCGTGGAGCTGGACGAACCAGGCGGGAAGGTGCCTGAGCCTTTCCGAGTAGACCATGAAGACGTGGATGGGCAGGTGGCGGTGGAGGTGCAGGAGGAGGGCGGTCTTTAGGGGAAGGCTCTCCTCCACCGGGGCCAGAGCGGTCTCGTTGGCCTTGCGGGCCCCCATGAGGAGGGCCTCGAGGTCCACCCCGGCGAAGGCCAGGGGCAGGAGGCCCACCGGGGAGAGGACGGAGAACCGCCCTCCCACCTCCTTGGGGATGGAGAAGCTCCTGAGGCCCTCCCGCTGGGCGAAGGCCCTGAGGGGGCCCTCCTGGGGATCGGTGGTGGCCACCAGGTGGCGGCGCCAGCCCTCCCCGAAGGCCCCCTTTAACCAGTCCAGGAAGACCAGGAGGGCCGCCAGGGTCTCGGGGGTGGAGCCCGACTTGGAGACCACGTTGACCAGGGTCTTCCTGGGGTCCAGGGCACGGAGGAGCTTTAGGACGGGCTCGGGCTCGGCGTGGTCCACGTAGTGGAAGCGCACCCCCTCCCCGAAGGCGGCCTCGAGGGCCTTGGGCCCAAGGGCGCTTCCCCCAATGCCCAAGAGGACGAAGTCCTCCACCCAAGGGTTCGCCTCCCGGTAGCGGCGGATCTCCCTCAGGGTTTCGGTGTCCTCGGGAAGGTCCATCCAACCCAGCATGCTCCCGGGGGCCTTGCGCTTGGCGAGGAGGCGCTCCCGGGCTTCCTCTAGGAGAGGGGCGTGCCGGCTTAGGGCCTCGGGAAAGTCCTTGAGGAAACGGGTGTCCAGGCGAAGCATGAATCGTAGTTTACCCCTCTTTGCGGTCGTGTAAGGAATTCTGTGTAAGGGTCCGTGTTTAATAGGGGGGCACACCTTGGAAGGAGGAGGTGCCCCATGGACCGGGATACCTTGCGGAGCCTGCTGAGGGAAGCGGTGCGGGAAACGGTAGCCGAAGTCCTACAAACAGTCCTGGAGTTGGACCGGACGGCGTTCCTCCAGGCCCACGGAGGCCGCAAGAACGGCTACTACCCCAGGAGGCTGGAGACCGCCTTCGGCCAGGTGGACCTGCGGGTCCCTAGGGATCGGGAAGGCCGGTACCACCCCGCCTTCCTCAAACCCTACGCCCGCCGCCCCGTGGACGTGGGAGGTCAGCCGAAGGCTACGTTCCAGTGGCCGTGGCCCTTTATGCCGCCGGGGTCAGCCAGCGTAAAGCGGCCGAGGGGATGCGCCTGCTCTTGGGCCACCGCTACTCCCACGAGACCTTGAGCGCCTTGACGGACGAGGTCTTGGGAGCGGTGGAAGCTTTCCGCAGGCGGCTTTTGCCCGAGGAGATGGCCTTCGTCTACCTGGACGGGCTTTCCCTCAAGGTCCTTAGGGACGGAGAGGGGATCGTACGGGAAACCGTCTACGTGGCTTTGGGGATCGCCCCT
The DNA here is from genome assembly GCF_003426945.1 of Thermus sediminis. Classification (NCBI taxonomy): domain Bacteria; kingdom Thermotogati; phylum Deinococcota; class Deinococci; order Thermales; family Thermaceae; genus Thermus; species Thermus sediminis. Next base: position 1,243,622 of record NZ_QURO01000004.1, on the reverse strand, counting down.
GGTGGGGAGAGGCGGGTCCTGGGATTCTGGCTGTTGCCGGCGGAGAGCGCCTTAGGGTGGGAGGGGGTCTTGGGGGAGCTCTGGCAGCGGGGCTCGCGGCGAGTCCTGCTCTTCGTCACCGACGGGCTACCCGGGCTTCCCGAGGCCATCCAGAGGGTCTACCCACAGGCGGAGTGGCAGCGGTGCGTGGTGCACGGGTTGCGATGGAGCCTGTCCCAGGTGCGGGCGCGGGACCGGGCCCTGTTGGCCGAGGACCTGAGGCGGGCGTACGGGGCGGAGGGCCGGGAGGAGGCGCTCTGGGCTCTTGAGGGGCTGAGGGAAGCCTGGGGTTCGCGGTACCCGGGGGTGGTGGGGCTGTGGGTGCAGGACTCGGGGGCGTTCTTGCGCTTCTATGGGTACCCCAAGGTCCTTTGGCCGTACTTGCGGAGCACCAATCTGATGGAGCGGTTTATCCGGGAGGTGCGGCGGGGAACGAAGGTGCGGGGTCAGGCCGAAGGCCTATCTTGCCCACAAGTTTCCCAACGAGGCGGCGGTGTACAAGCTTCTTTACTTGGAGTCGGAAAGGCAAGAGGGGAGGTGGGCGGAGCGGCTGCTTCGCGAAGCGAACATCTTGCGGCTCAAGGGGTTCTCGGGTCAGCGGAGCTACCTTGAGGCGAGGGAGACGCTGGAGAAGATGCTTCAGGAGCGGTATGCCCCCCGTACACAGACCCTTACACAAAACTCTTGACACGACTCTCTTTGCTATTCCCTTTGATTGCGATTTCCTAAACGCGCAATGCGCAAAGCCGTTTGGGTTTCGATTTTTGTTCTCGGAGCTGCTGTCCTCGGAGCTGTAGCGCAAAAGGGTGCCGTCTTGCCGCAAGGTTGCGGGATGGACGTGAAGGATTGTCCCTATATGCCTATGTAACAATGTAACAATCGTGTTTCTTCACCTGGGCTTGGACAGAAGGTTTGCCCCCAATAGGCTCGGCTTGTTCTACCGCCTAGCCTGTTTCCTTGTGGCCTGGACCCTCCTCCTTTGGGTCCTAGGGGTCAAGCCCCCCGCCCTTCTCGGCCCTCCCCTCCTCCTCCTCGGCCGGAGGTTTTATCCGGAGGGGTTCTTGTGGCTCGCCTTCCTGCCGGGCTTCCTCCACGCCCCCGAAGCGGGCTGGCCCCTCCTTTGGGCCAAGACCTCCTTAGCCCTTCTCCTCTTCGGCCTCTACCTAAGCCGGGAGAAGGGCCTCTGGGCGGCCCTTTGGCTCCTCCCCCTCGCCCTCTACCTGGGGCCTTGGGGCCTCGGCCTCTTGGGCCTCCTCCACGGGTTCCACCTCCTGGCCCGGTCGGAAGGGGTGGGCTCCTTGGGGCCCTTTCTTCCCCTTCTCCTCGCCGCTTTGGGGTTTGGGCTTGGCCACCTTTCCCCGCCGGGCCTCCCTGAACCCCCGCTTCCCGCCCCCGTCCCGCCTCCCTTCCGGGCGGGCCCCGGGGAGGACGGAGGGGCCGGGGGAGGCGTGGCCTACCTGCCCCCGGAGGGGGGCTTTCCCCTCTGGGTGGGGGTGGTGGACCGCCTCCTGGCCTACGCCCTCCCCCTCGCCCTGGTCCTTCTCCTAGCCCTGGGGCTTCTCCTCCTGGGCCCAAGAAGGGGACCTCCCCTCTTCCGGGGCCTCCACCTCCTCCCTCTCCTCCTGGCCCTGCCCCTTCTCCTGGGCCTCTTCTTCCTCCTGGGAAGCCTGGGGGGCGGGGAGGGGGCCGGGAGCCAGGGGGTGGGCCCACCCCCGCCCCTGCCCCCTTCCCAGGGCCCCGTGGAGAGGGTGCCCGGGCCCAGGGCCCTGGGGGAGGTGGGGATGGCCTTGGCGGGGCTTTCCGCCCTCTTTACCCTGGCCCTCCTCCTCGCCCTCTTGGCCTGGGCCTGGCGGGGACGGGGAGGGGAGGAAGGGAAGGGCGGGGAAGCGGCTTCCCCCTCCCCTAGGGCTCCGCAAAGGTCCCTCCCCGCAAGCCGGGTGCGCCGGGCCTACCTGGAGGCCCTCGAGGCCCTAAAGGCGGCCGGGCTCCCCCGGCGCCTAGCCGAAGGCCCTGTGGAGTACGAGAAGCGGGTGGGGGCGGCCTTACCCGAGGCCCATCCTCCCCTCGCCCGCCTCACCGCCCTCTACCTCCCCGTGCGCTACGGGGGGAGGGCCGAGGCGGAGGAAGCTGAAGAGGCGGAGGCTCTCGCCCTGCGTATCCTGGAGCTATGTTCTACGAAAAGGTCCAAAGCGCCCTAAGGGGCCGGGTCCTCCTCCGGGAGGAGACCCTGAGGCTTTCCCTCGCCGCCCTCCTCTCCAGGGGGCACCTCCTTCTGGAGGACGTGCCAGGCACGGGGAAGACCACCTTCGCCAAGGCCCTGGCCCGGGTCCTGGGCCTCTCCTTCGGCCGGATCCAAATGACCCCGGACCTCCTCCCCCAGGACCTCACCGGGGTCTACCTCTACCGGGAGGGGAACCTGGTCTGGGAGCGGGGCCCCCTCTTCGCCCAGGTCCTCCTGGTGGACGAGCTGAACCGGGCCACCCCCCGCACCCAGTCGGCCCTCCTGGAGGCCATGGGGGAGGGCCAGGTGACCCTGGAGGGGAAAACCCACCCCCTCCCCGAGCCCTTCTTCGTCCTGGCCACCCAGAACCCCGTGGAGGAGGAGGGCACCTTTCCCCTCCCCGTGGCCCAACGGGACCGCTTCGCCGCGCGGCTTGCCCTGGGCTACCCCGACGAGAAGGCCCTTCTAGAGGCCCTGAGGGCCCAAGACCCCCTGGAGGGCCTGGCCCCGGTCACGGACGCCGAGGAGGTCCTGGCCCTGAGGCGGGAGGCGCGGCGGGTGCGGGTGGAGGAGGAGCTCACCGACTACCTCCTCGCCCTCGCCCGCTTCCTCCGAAAGCGGGAGGGGGTGCGGCTTGGCCCCTCGCCCCGGGCGCTTCTCCAGGTGGAGCGCCTGGCCCAGGCCCTGGCCCTCCTGGAGGGGCGGGGCTTCGCCCTGCCCGAGGACCTGAAGGCCGCCTTCCGGGCCGCCATCCCCCACCGGCTCTTGCTCGCCCTCGAGGCCGAGCTTTCCGGCCTCACCTCGGAAGGCCTGGTGGAGGAGGCCCTGGAGGCGGTGCCGGCCCCGGTGGAGGCGGGGTAGATGGGAGCCCTCGCCCTCCTCCTTCTCCTCGCCCTGGCCTTGGCCCCCCGCTGGCTTCGGGCGAAGGCCCAGGCCCACGGGTTCCCCCCGGGCTTTCCCGGGAGGACGGGGGAGGGGCGGGTGGAGGTGGAGGTCCACGCCCCCCTCCCCGTCCTCCTCCGGGCGGAGGTGGGAGGCTCGGCGGCCCTGGGCCTGGCTCCCAGGGAGGTCCTGGCCCTCACCTGGGGGAGGGCGAGGCTAGGCCTTTCCCTCCCCTACCGCTACCGCCGCCGGGGGGCGCACGCCTTGCCCACCCTCCACCTCCGGGCGCGGGGGGTCCTCGGCCTCGGGGAGAGGCGGCTCGCCCTTCCCCTGGGGGAGGCCCTGGTCTACCCCGCCCTAAGGCCCCTTCCCCCCCTCCTTCCCGCCCCCGCCTTCTTCCTGGAGGGGAGGCGGGCCCCACGGGGGCTTCCCGACCCCCTGGAAGCGGTGGGCCTCCGCCCCTACCGCCCCGGGGACCCTTTAAGGCTCCTCGCCCGCAAGGCGAGCCTCCGCTTGGGGCGCCCCGTGGTGCGGGAGGTGGAAAGGAGGCTGGAGGGCGGCCTCTTCCTCCACCTGGACGCAGAGAGCCTCCACCCGAGCTACCTAGACCACGCGGCGAGCCTCGCCCTCGCCCTCCTCCTGGAGGCGGAAAGGAGGGGGGAACGGTACGGGCTTTCCGCCGGGGCGGTCCTGCCCCTGGGCCGGGGGAAGGCCCACCTGAGGCGGGCCCTGGAGCTTCTCGCCCGCCTCGCCCCAAGCCCCACGCCCCTCCTCCCACCCCCCGCCCCCTGGGGGAGCACCTACGTCCTCCTGACCCAGGCGGCGGAGGAGGCCTTCCTCAAGGCGGCGCTTAGGGGGGCGCGCCGCGCCCGGGAGGGGCTTTTGATCCTCCTCCCCGAGGGCTACTTCCTCTTCCCCGGGGAGAGGGGAAGGCCCGTCCACGGCAAGCCCCCCGCCCTGGAGCGGGCCCTCCGCTACCGGGGGCTCCTCGCGGCGGCCGGGGTGCGGCTTAAGGTGGTGCGGGGGCACGAGCCCTTTGGGGGAAAATGAGGGCATGGGCTACGTCCCGCCCCCCACCCCCCAGCACGGCCTCGAGGAGGGCCCCGTCCTCCTCAAGGACGGGCGCACCGCCCTCCTCCGCCGGGCCTTGAGGAAGGACCTCCCCCTCTTCGTGGAGTTCCTTAGGCGGCTTTCCCCGGCCTCCTTGCGCATGCGCTTCTTCTCCCCCATCTCCCCGGAGAGGGCAGCGGAGCTCCTCCTCTCCGCCAAGCCCGACGAGGAGAAGGTGACCCTCATCGTCCTGGCCGGGGACCCGTCCCGGCTGGTGGCCACGGGGGAGTACGTGCGGGTTAGGGGCCAGGACACCGCCGAGGTGGCCTTCCTCGTGGAGGACGCCTACCAGGGGAAGGGCCTTGGCACCCTCCTTTTGGAAAGGCTTGCCCTCGTCGCCGCCAAGAGGGGGATCCGCCGCTTCCAGGCCTTCACCTTGGCGGAAAATCGGCCTATGCTGAACGTCTTTATGGAAAGCGGCTTCCGCGTCAAGGCCCACCGGGAGGGGGGGGAGGTGGAGGTGGAGTTTGAGATCCTCATGGAGGAGGAGGCGGCCCGGCGCTTCGAGTGGCGGGAGAAGGTCTCCACCATTGCTAGCCTCCACCCCTTCTTCTTCCCCAAGGGGGTGGCCGTGGTAGGGGCGAGCCGCGACCCGGAGAGCATCGGCTACCGCGTCCTAGAGAACCTCATCTTCGGCCGCTTCCAGGGCCCGGTCTTCCCAGTGAACGAGGCCATCGGCCAGGAGGGGGGGACGGTGGGCCCCCTCCTGGCCTACCCCAATCTGGAGCGCATCCCTGGCCCCGTGGACCTGGCGGTGATCGCCGTGCCCAAGGAGCGGGTGCTGGAGGCCCTCGAGGCCTGTGGCCGCCGGGGGGTGCGGGGGGCTATCGTCCTCACCGCGGGCTTCACCCCCCAAGAGGCCAGGGCCCTGGCGGACAAGGCCAGGCGGCTTGGCATGCGCCTCTTGGGCTCGGGCTCCCTGGGCCTAGCCCACGCCGCCTCCCGCCTGGCGGCGGGCCTGGTTCCCCTGCCCAAGCCAGGACCCCTGGCCATCTCCAGCCAGTCGGGCACCCTGGGCCGGGCGGTTCTGGCCTACGCCGAGGCCATGGGGCTCGGGGTCTCCGCCTTCGTCTCCTTGGGGGCCAAGGCGGACATCTCCTCCAACGACCTCCTGCAGCTTTGGGAGGAGGACGAGGCCACCGGGGTCATCCTCCTCTACCTGGAGAGCTTCGGCAATCCCAGGCGCTTCTCCCGCCTGGCCCGGAGGGTGGGCAAGAAGAAACCCATCCTGGCCGTCCACCCCTCCCGTGACCCCCTGGTGCGGGCCCTCTTCGCCCAGGCGGGGGTGGTGCGGGTGGGAAGCCTGGAGGAGGCGCTGGACGTGGCCGCCCTTCTCTCCTTGGGCCGCCTCCCGGAAAACGGGCGAGTGCGCCTCATCTCCAACGCTTCCGGCCCCTCCAACCTGGCCCTCGAGGCCCTCAAGGAGGGGGGCATGGAGGTGGAGCACGTGGACCTGGGCTCCGAGGCCCGGGCCGAGGCCTTCCAAAAGGCCCTGGAGGAGGCCTTGGGGAGCGAAGCGGGCAGCGTCTTCCTCCTCTTCGTCCCCATGGGCTTCGCTGGGGAGGAAGAGGTCTTGGCCCTGATCCAGGAGGCCCAAGGCCAGAAGCTCCTCCTGGCCTGCCTCATGGGGCAGGAGGAGCCAAGGGTCAGGCTCATGGCCCGGGCGGTCCTCTACCGCTTCCCCGAGTCCGCGGCCCTTGCCCTGAGCCGGGCCTGGGGCTACCACAGGTGGCGGGAGGAGCCCCTCCTCTTCCCCGACTTCCCCAACCTGCAGGTGGAAAAGGCGAGGAAACTCCTGGAGGGGAAGAAGGCCCTGAGCCCCGAGGAAGGCCGGGCCCTCCTCCTGGCCTTCGGCCTGCCCCTGGGGGAGGGGGAAGGCCTGCGCCTCCGCCTCACCGCTGCCCCTCACCCCCTCTTCGGCCCCGTCCTCACCCTCCTCCTGCCCACCCCGTTGGGGGAGCAGGCCCTGGGCCTCCGCCTCACCCCCCTTACGGAGAGGGATGCCCGGGAGTTCCTGAAGCCCTTGGAGGGCCACCTGGAATCCGCCCCTTACCGGGAGATCGTCCTCAGGGCCTCCCGGCTCCTGGAGGAGTTCCCCCAGGTGGAGCGCCTGGAGCTAGAGCTCACCGGCGCAAAGGTGACGGACTTCCAGGTCAAGCTGGCGGAGGGCCGTGGGGATCGCTAGCCCTAGGAACCCTAAGGTCAAGGCCTTGGCCGCCCTAAAGGAGCGGAAGGAGCGGGAGCGCACGGGCCTCTTCCTGGTGGAGGGGAGGCGGGAGGTGGAAAGGGCCTTGAGGGCGGGCCTAGAGCCCCTTGTCCTCCTCCTGGGGCCCAGGGCGGGCCTCGAGGAGCGCCTCCTCACGGAGGGCAAGGAGGTGCTCCTCCTTTCCCAGGCCGCTTTGGAGCGGGTCTCCAGCCGGGAAAACCCCGCCCAGCTCATCGGGGTCTTCCCCATTCCCCAAAAGGACCTCGCCCAGGTCCGCCTCCCCAAAGACCCCCTGGTCCTGGTCCTCCTGGGCCTGGAGAAACCGGGAAACCTGGGGGCCATCCTCCGCTCCGCCGACGGGGCGGGGGTGGACCTGGTCCTGGTGGCCGAGGGGGTGGACCTCTATAGCCCCCAGGCCATCCGCAACGCCACGGGGGTGGTCTTCGGCCTCCCCGTCTTCCCCACCTCCGAGGAGGAAGCGGCCCGCTTCCTAGAGGCGCAGGGCCTCCCCCTGGTGGCCGCCACCCCCCGGGGGGAGAGGGTCTACTGGGAGGAGGACTACAAAAAGGGCGTGGCCTTCCTCCTGGGGGCCGAGGACCAGGGTCTCCCTGAGGCCTGGCTCGTGCGGGCCCACGCCCGGGTGCGGATCCCCATGCGGGGGCAGGCCGACAGCCTCAACGTTTCCGTGAGCGCCGCCCTCCTCCTCTACGAGGCCCTACGCCAGCGATCCTCACAAGATCCCCCTCAACCCCCTTGACAAAAGGGGGCCAAGCCGGAATAATGACCCTTGGTTTGACACTCTAGCCGTTTGAGTGTCAAAGGAGGGAGTGCGTATGGCTGCGGAGGTGAAGACGGTGATCAAGCCCCTAGGCGACCGCGTGGTGGTGAAACGGATCGAGGAGGAGCCCAAGACCAAGGGCGGCATCGTGCTTCCCGACACGGCCAAGGAGAAGCCCCAGAAGGGCCAGGTCATCGCCGTGGGCACGGGCCGCATCCTGGAGAACGGGCAGCGGGTGCCCCTCGAGGTCAAGGAGGGGGACACCGTGGTCTTCGCCAAGTACGGCGGCACGGAGATCGAGATCGACGGCGAGGAGTACGTGATCCTCTCCGAGCGGGACCTCTTGGCGGTCCTTTCCTAAAGGAGGTGCGGCATGGCGAAGATTCTGGTCTTTGACGAGGCGGCGCGCCGGGCTTTGGAGCGAGGCGTCAACGCGGTGGCTGATGCGGTGAAGGTGACCCTGGGCCCCAGGGGCCGGAACGTGGTCCTGGAGAAGAAGTTCGGCTCCCCCTCCATCACCAAAGACGGGGTGACGGTGGCCAAGGAGATCGAGCTGGAGAACCACCTGGAGAACATCGGGGCCCAGCTCCTCAAGGAGGTGGCCTCCAAGACCAACGACGTGGCCGGGGACGGCACCACCACCGCCACCGTCTTGGCCCAGGCCATCGTGCGGGAGGGCCTGAAGAACGTGGCCGCCGGGGCCAACCCCCTGGCCCTCAAGCGGGGCATTGAGAAGGCGGTGGAGGCCGCGGTGGAGAAGATCAAGTCCCTGGCCATCCCCGTGGAGGACCGCAAGGCCATCGAGGAGGTGGCCACGATCTCCGCCAACGACCCTGACGTGGGCAAGCTCATCGCCGACGCCATGGAGAAGGTGGGGAAGGAGGGGATCATCACCGTTGAGGAGTCCAAGAGCCTGGACACCGAGCTGAAGTTCGTGGAGGGGTACCAGTTTGACAAGGGGTACATCTCTCCCTACTTCGTCACCAACCCCGAGGCCATGGAGGGGGTCCTGGAGGACGCCTTCATCCTCATCGTGGAGAAGAAGGTCTCCAACGTCCGCGAACTCCTCCCCGTCCTGGAGCAGGTGGCCCAGACCGGCAAGCCCCTCCTCCTCATCGCCGAGGACGTGGAGGGCGAGGCCCTGGCCACCCTGGTGGTCAACAAGCTCCGGGGCACCCTGAGCGTGGCCGCGGTCAAGGCCCCCGGCTTCGGGGACCGCAGGAAGGAGATGCTCAAGGACATCGCTGCGGTCACCGGCGGCACCGTGATCTCCGAGGAGCTGGGCTTTAAGCTGGAGAACGCCACCCTCTCCATGCTGGGCCGGGCCGAGCGGGTGCGCATCACCAAGGACGAGACCACCATCGTGGGCGGCAAGGGCAAGAAGGAGGACATCGAGGCCCGGATCAACGGCATCAAGAAGGAGCTGGAGACCACCGATTCGGAGTACGCCAAGGAGAAGCTCCAGGAGCGCCTGGCCAAGCTGGCGGGCGGCGTGGCCGTGATCCGGGTGGGGGCCGCCACCGAGACTGAGCTCAAGGAGAAGAAGCACCGCTTTGAGGACGCCCTTTCCGCCACCCGGGCCGCGGTGGAGGAGGGGATCGTACCTGGGGGCGGCGTGGCCCTCCTGCGGGCCATCGGGGCGGTGGAGGAGCTCCTGAAGAAGCTGGAGGGCGACGAGGCCACCGGGGCCAGGATCGTGCGCCGGGCCTTGGAGGAGCCCACGCGCCTGATCGCCGAGAACGCCGGCTACGAGGGCTCCATCGTCGTGCAGAAGATCCTCTCCGAGACCAAGAACCCCCGCTACGGCTTTGACGCCGCCGCGGGCGACTTCACGGACATGGTGGAGGCGGGCATCGTGGACCCCGCCAAGGTGACCCGTTCCGCCCTACAGAATGCCGCCTCCATCGGCTCCCTCATCCTCACCACCGAGGCGGTGGTGGCGGAGAAGCCCGAGAAGAAGGAGTCTACGCCGACCCCGGCCTCGAGCGGGGACATGGACTTCTAGCCTAGGTTAGGCGCCAAGGGGGCTGGGCTTTGGCCCAGCCCCTAGGCTTTTTCCTGGTGGTCAAAAACCCCTTCCCAAGCCCAGGGGTACCCTCTGAGGGCTCATGTGGAGCAGAGGGAAGCCTCCCCCGCAAGGGATGGGAGCGCAGGAAGGAACACCCAGAAGGGGGTGCGGTACTGGGGCCCATACGGGGGCTGGAATGGCCGCCATCGGGACCAAGGGGTCCTCTGGAAGGCCCCTAGAAAGGGACCACCTCCTCCTTAGGTCCACCCCCGTTCCCCTGTAGGAAGACCTCCCGGTCGGGCACCAGGTAGGCGCGAAAGCCCTCGGCCTCCAAAAGGTCAAGGACCCCCTCCCCCACCCGGGCCTCCCTGAGGGCGAAGAGGGCTTCGCCGAAGGGCCCCTGGACCCTGAGGTAAAGGGGCAGGCTCCCGGGGTGCTCGTCCAGGAGGCTTTTTAGGTGGGCTACCCCCTGCTCGTCCAGGAGGGCGTGGTCCACCTCTAGCTCCAGGGCCTGGGGAGCCTCGGCCACCTCCTCCCGGGTCCAGACCGCCTGGGCCACCACCCGAAGACCCCCTCCCTCGCTCGCCCCCCGCTCCACCTCCGCCAGGACCAGGAGGGGGATGTCCTCCTTAAGCTTGGAGGAAACCGCCTCGTAGGCCCGGCCGAAGGCCACCACCTCCAGGGCCCCCGTCTCGTCGGAGAGGGTGAAGCGGGCCATCATGCCCCCGGAGCGGGTGGGCTTGCGCGCCACCCCCTCCACCATCCCGGCGAGGAGGACCCTGGGCCTCCCGGAAAGCCCCCGCACGAACTCGGGGAGCTCCTCCAGGGTGCAGCTCGCCACCTCCCTTAGCCCGGGGTAACGGAGCACAGGGTGGCCGGAAACGTAGATGCCCAAGGCCTCCTTCTCGTAGCGGAGCCGGGTGATCTCGTCCAGGGGCGGGGCCTCTAGGAGGGGAGGCTCCTCCACCTCGGCGAAGAGGCCCACCAGGCCGCTCCTTTCCCTCTCCCGAACCTCCGCCGCCCAACGGAGGAGGGGCTCCAAGGAGGCCAGGAGCCTGGCCCGGTCCCCAAAGGCGTCCAGGGCCCCCGCCTTCACCAAGGACTCCAGGGCCCGTTTGTTCACCACCTGCTCGGAAAGGCGGCTCAAGAAGTCCCCAAGGCTCCTGTAGGGCCCGCCCCGCTCCCTTTCCTCCAGGATGGCCCGGGCCGCCCCCTCCCCCACGTTCCTCACCGCCGAGAGGCCGAAGAGGATCTCCTCCCCCACCACCTTGAAGTCAAAGCCGGAGCGGTTGACGTCCGGGGGCACGACGGGGATGCCCAAGGCCCGGGCATCCCGGATGTACTCCGCCACCTTGTCGGAGTCGTGGCGCTCTACGCTGAGGAGGGCGGCCATGAACTCCACGGGGTAGTGGGCCTTCACGTAGGCGGTCTGGTAGGAGAGGAGGCTGTAGGCGGCGGCGTGGGAGTTGTGGACGATGACGTCCTCGGCCACGAAGGTGTGGGTCCCTTCCACGGTGAGGTCAAAGACCTCCTCCTCGCCCAAGGGCTCTATGGCCTCCACCCGGTCCCAGTAGACCTCGGCCTCGGCGAGGCGCAGGAGGGCTAGGCTTCCCGTAAGGGCGGCAAGCCGCTCTAGAGTAGCCCTGGAAAGCCCACGCCTCCCCTTGCCTGGGCGTAGGAGCCCCTCGGCCAGCCCCGCCTCCCTCAGGAAGGCCGCCACCTGGCCCTGGGCCACCCGGGCCACCTCCTCCTTCACCTCTTCCAGCAAGGCCAGGGGCAGGACGTCCTTGGTGCTCCGGCCCGCCGCCTCCCAGGAGGCCAGGAGGGCTTCCAGGTCCTGCCGCCTCTTGCCGATGAGGTGGGGTCCGATGACCTGGGCAAAGCGGCGGGCGGCCTCGAGGCCCCCCAGGAGATAGACGGCGTACCCGGTGCGCCCTTCCTTGTGAGCGAAGCGCTTTTCCACCAGCCGGCTCTGCAGGCCCAGTCTAAGGAGGAGGTGCTGCACCCCCTCCGCCAAAGCCCGGGAGGCGGTGGCGTAGTGGATGAGGCGGCCCCTGGGGTCCACCCCTCCGTCCCCCGTCCAGAGCCGCCCCAGGAAGCGGGCCACCTCCTCGGGGGGAAGTCGGTAGACCACCTCAGGCAGGCGCTTTTCCCGAGCGGAAAGCCCCAAAAGCCCCTGCTTCCGCAAGAAGGCCACCGCTCCCGCCTCCCGCTTCCGGTCCCGCCGCCCCACGTAGAGGTGGGCCACCCCTCTTCGCCAGACCACCCGGGTGCGGGTGTTGGCGAAGGAGGCGAGGGCCTCCAGCATGGCCCTAAGCTCCTCTTCCGAAGCGGTGTAAAGGTAAAAGCCCGAGGGGTGGCGGAGGTTACCCTCGGAAAGGGCAAAGCCCAGGAGGTCCAGCTCAAAAGGAGCCAGGCGGGCCGAGGGCCGGTAGGGCAGGTGGCGGGGAAGGGCCACGTAGTCCCCCGGGACCAGGGCGCCCAGGGGCCGCCAGCCCTGAGGGGTGAAAAGGGGGTGGTTGGCGGTGGCCTCCAAGACCCTGCCCGTGGCGGTGCGCAGGGCGTAGACCTGGGCCCTCCCGCTTGGGAAGGCCGCCACCACGGGCCTCGGCACCAGGCGGAGGCGGGCCTCGTCCAAGGAGACCACCCAGATTCCCTGCGCCTCGCCCCGGACGATCTCCCCTAGGCTTACCACCTTCCCGGTGCGCCAGTCCACCACCTTGGCCCTTGCGGGCAGGCACTTGTTGAAGCCGTAGTTGGCGAAGGCCTCCAGCATGTCAAAGAGGCGGTTGGCCTCCTCCTCGGGCACGCCCCGCTCCTTGGCCCCCCGGACGAAGCGCTCCCGATGTTTTTGCATCTCCTCTACCTTCTTCTTTCCCATGGCCCTCCTGAGCAGGTCCGCCTCCCCCAGGGAGTACCCCGCTACCTGGGAGGCGATCTGCATGATCTGCTCCTGGTAGACGGGGATACCGTAGGTCTCCTCCAGGATGGGCCTCAGGTACTTCTCCGCATGGGGGAACTCGCTGTAGCTCACGGGCTCCTGGCCGTGGTGGCGGCGGATGTAGGTGGGGATGTGCTCCATGGGCCCGGGGCGGTAGAGGGAGACCAGGGCGATGATGTCCTCCAGGCGCCGGGGCTTTAGCCCCCGCACCGTGGCCGTCATCCCCCCGGACTCCAGCTGGAAGACCCCTTTGGTCTCCCCCCGGGAGAGGAGCTCAAAGGTCTTGGGGTCGTCCAGGGGCAGGCGGTCGTAGTCCAGCTCCATCCCGCGGGACTCCTTGATGATCCGCTTGGCCTCGTCCAGGAAGGTGAGGGTACGGAGGCCCAGGAAGTCCATCTTGAGGAGGCCCAGGGCCTCCACCGCCCCCATCTCGTACTGGGTCACGGGGCGGCCCTCCTGGTCCCGCATGAGGGGGACGAGGTCGGTGAGGGGCTCGGCGGCGATGACCACCCCGGCGGCGTGGACGGAGGCGTGGCGGTTCAGGCCCTCGAGGCGCATGGCCACCTCTATGACCTGGCGGACCCTCTCGTCCTTTTCCATCTCCGCCCTTAGCTCCGGCACCACCCGGATGGCCTCCTCCAGGGGCTTGGGCTTGCCGAACTGGACGGGGATCAGCTTGGCCAGCTCCTCCGCCCGCTTGTGGGGGATGCCGAAGACCCGGGCCACGTCCTTGAGGGCGGCCTTGGAGGCCAGGCTCCCGAAGGTGCCGATCTGGGCCACCCTATCCTCCCCGTACCGCTCCCGCACGTACCCGATGACCCGGTCCCGCTCCCGGTCGGAGAAGTCGGTGTCGATGTCGGGCATGGAGACCCGCTCGGGGTTCAAGAAGCGCTCAAAGAGGAGGCCGAAGCGCAGGGGGTCAATGTTGGTGATGCCCACGGCGTAGGCCACCAGGCTCCCGGCGGCGCTCCCCCTCCCAGGCCCCACGGAGATCCCGTGAGCCTTGGCCCAGTTGATGTAGTCCTGGACGATGAGGAAGTACCCAGGAAACCCCATGCGCTCCATGACGGAAAGCTCGTAAAGGGCCCGGTGGAGGATGGCCTCCGCCGTCCACTCCCGGACCCCCTCCAAGGGGGGGAGCCGCCCCATAAGCTCCTCCCAGGCCTTCCCCTCCACCTGGGCCAGGGCCTCCGCCAAGGCCCCCCCGTCCCCGTGGGGGGGGATCCTTCCCAAAAGACGGAAGACCTCCCGGTAGAAGGCCTCGGTGATGCGGTCGGGGTAGCGCCTGAGGAGGCCCAGGAAGGTGAGCTCCCTGAGGTACTGGGCCTCGGTGCGCCCCTCGGGGAGGGGGAAGCGGGGGATGCGGTAGACCATCCGGTCCCCGATGGGCAGGTCCACCTGGCACATCCGGGCGATCTCCACGGTGTTGTCAAAGGGCTCGTCCCCCCATTCCGCCTCGGGGAGCATGGCCCGCATCTCCTCCGGGGTCTTCACGTAGAACTCGTCGCAGGGGAAGCGCCAGCGGTCCTTGTCGTCCAGGGTGCTTTTGGACTGGATGGCCAGGAGGACCTCGTGGGCGCGGGCGTCCTCCTTGCGCACGTAGTGGCCGTCGTTGGTAGCCACCATCCCCAGGCCGTACTTGCGGGCGAACTCCTTGAGGACCTCGTTCACCTTCCGCTGCTCGGGGAGGCCGTGGTTTTGGATCTCCAGGAAGAAGCGGTCGCCGAAGATGGCGAGGTACTCCTCAAGCCGGGCCTCGGCCAGGTCCAGGCGGTCCTCGAGGATGAACTGGGGGATCTCCGCCCCCAGGCAGCCGGAGAGGGCGATGAGGCCCTCGGAATGCTCCCTAAGGATCTCCCGGTCGATGCGGGGCTTCTCGTAAAAGCCTTCCAGGTAGGCCCGGCTCGCCAGGCGGACCAGGTTCTGGTAGCCCCGGAAGTCCTTAGCGAGGAGGGTGAGGTGGAAGTACCCCCCGTCCAGGCCCTTCCCCCTTTTGCGGTCAAAGCGGCTTTCCGCCGCCACGTAGGCCTCGTAGCCGATGATGGGCTTCACCCCCATGGCGGTGGCCTTTTTGTAGAACTCCACGGCCCCGAAGAGGTTGCCGTGGTCCGTCATGGCCAGGGCGGGGTCCTCGGGGGTGGTCTCCTTCACCCATTTGAGGAGGTCCTGGAGCTTGGCCGCCCCGTCCAGGAGGGAGAACTGGGTGTGCTGGTGCAGGTGGGCGAACTTGAGCTTGGACCCCATACCCCACCAGTTTAGGGCTAGACTTGGGGAAGGTGATGGAAGCGCCCTTCCCCCAGGAAGAGGCCCTTAAGGCTATCTTCGCCCCAAACCAGAGGATCCGAACCCCTATCCCTCCCGAAGAGGCCCTAGGCCAGATCCGGGAGGAGAGGGACCAGGAACAGGACCTTTGGACCCCATGACCCTCGGCCAGCTCCGGGAAGAGGTCTGGAACTTCCTGGCCCGCCACGACCTGGCCCTCCACCCCACACCCCCCCACGGCCACCACCCCAACTTCCTGGGGGCCAGGCGGGCGGCGGAGAGGCTCATGAAGACCCCGGAGTTCCAGGGGGCGAGGCTCGTCCTGGCGGGGATGGACGCCGTCCTCAAACCCCTCAGGGAGGAGGCGCTGAAGCAGGGGAAGGCCCTCCTCCTCCCCCACCCCGACCGCCCCGGCGAGTTTTTGCTCCTAAAGGGCCTGGACCCGAGGCGGCTTAGGCGGGTGCGGGAGGCCTACCGCTACGGGGTGCGGGTGGACCTAAGGGACCAGCCCGTTGACCTGGTCCTCGTCGGGGCGGTGGCCGTGGACGAGGAGGGGGGGTGGGTGGGGAAGGGCTATGGCTTCCCCCAGGCCTGGCTGGAGGTGGCAGCCCCCTTCGCCACCCTGGCCCACCCGGTCATGGTCTACCCCCGGCTCCCCGTGGCCCCCGAGCGCCGGGTGGACCTGATCGCCACCCCCCAGAGGCTCATCCGGCCCTGAGGCCCAGGATAAGCCCCCCCACGAAGCTGGCCCCGAAGGGAAGGTTGTGGGTGAGGGTGGAAAGGAGCCGCTCCCAGAGACTCTGGAGGCCCGGCTGTTGCAGGAAGGGCTCCACGTCCTGCTGGATCCGCGTCCAGTCCACCTGCACGTAGCCCGCCTGGGCCAGAAGCTGCAGGGCGACGAAGAGGAGGCCCAGGAGGATGGCCAGGACGCGGCCCACCTTCTTGAGGGCGTAGCCCACCGCGTACCCCGCCAGGCCGCCAAAGGTCACCTGGCCCAGGTAGGGGGTGAGGTCGGGAAGCGCCATCCCCCTCACCCTAGCGGGAAAAGGGCCCCAAGGCAACTAGGCTAGGCCAAGGGGCCTAGCGTTCTCCTTCATGGCGGCGAGGACAAAGGCGATGTGCTCCTCCAGGGGCACCCCCAGCTCCCTCGCCCCCTCCTCTATCTCCTTTCGGTTCACCCCCTTGGCGAAGGCCTTGTCCTTGAACTTCTTCTTGAGGCTCGGGAGCTCCAGGCCCAGGATGGAACGGTCGGGGCGCACGTAAACGGCGGCGGTGATGAGGCCGGTGAGCTCGTCCACGGCGAAGAGGGCCTTGGCCATGAGGCTTCTGCGGGGCACCCCCGTGTAGCTGGCGTGACCCAGGATGGCCTCGAGGACCTCCTCCGGATACCCCAGCCGCCTAAGCTCCTCCACCCCCCGGTAAGGGTGGGCCTCGGGGTGCTTCTCGTAGTCCATGTCGTGGAGGACCCCGGCCATGGCCCAAAGCTCCTCGTCCTCACCGTAGCGGCGGGCGTAGGCCCGCATGGCCACCTCCACCGCCCGCATGTGCCGCCTAAGGGAGTCGCTTTCCGTCCAGGCCTCCATGAGGGCCAGGGCTTCCTGGAAGCTCGGCATGCCCTAGAGTATAGCCATGCGCCTGGGCTACGGCGAGGATAGCCATCTTCTTGAGGAGGGGCGGCCCCTTTACCTCTGCGGCCTCCTCCTGCCAAGCCCCCTAGGGGCCAAGGCCCACTCCGACGGGGACGCCGCCCTCCACGCCCTCACGGACGCCTTGCTCTCCGCCTTTGGCCTCGGGGACATCGGCCTCCTCTTCCCCGACACCGACCCCAGGTGGCGGGGGGTGCGGAGCGCGGTCTTCCTAGAGGAGGCCCTAAGCCTGGTGGCCGCCCGGGGAGGACGCCTCATCCAGGTGAGCCTCGTCATCACCCTGGACCAGCCCAAGCTCTCCCCCCACCGCCAGGGCCTAAGAGAAAACCTATCCCACCTCCTGAACCTCCCCGAGGACCGGGTGGGCCTCACCTTCAAGACCTCGGAGGGCCTAGCCCCCAGGCACGTCCAGGCCCGGGCGGTGGTGCTCCTGGAGGGTTGAGGTCCCGATCCGGCTGGGGGCTCGGATCTGGGCCTGCCGTGGACCCTGACCGTTGGGATTGCACCGGGTCCAGGGCAGGGGGCCGGAGTAGACTAGAACGCATGAGGCTTATCTGGGGGTTGGGGTTTCTCTTGGGCCTCCTGAGCCTGGCCCAGGGGGCCGAGGATTACTATGCCCGCTGCGCGCGCCTGTATGCGCAAGGAGCTCTGGAGAGCGCCCAGGCCACCTGCGAGCTGGCCCTGGTGAGCGACCCCACCCACAGGCCTAGCCTCCGCCTCCTTGCCCGGATCCATCTAGAAAAAGGGGAGGCCGCCCGGGCGGAGGGCTACCTGGAGCGGCTGGGGGAGGACCCGGAGGCCCCGCTTTTGCAAGCCAGGCTCCTCCTCGTAAGAGGAAGGCCCGGGGAGGTGCTCAAGCTTCCCTTGACCCAGTCCCCGGAGGGAAGGCTGCTTAGGGCTAGGGCCCTCGAGGCCCTAAGGCGCTACGAGGAGGCCCTGGGGGAGGCCCAAGGCCTGCCCCCCACCCCCGAGGTCCGGCTCCTCCTCTCCCGGCTCCATCTGGCCTTGGGAAACCCCGAGTTGGGCCTCGTTGCCTTGGGCTTCACCCTAGAGGAACAGCTGGAGCGGGGCCGCCTCCTCTTCCTCACGGGGAGGCCCCAGGAGACGGCGGCCCTTTTGGAAGACCTCCTCCCTCAGTTGGCCACTAGGCCCGAGCTCCAGCGCCAAGCCCTCTCCACCCTGGTCCTGGCCTACCTGGGCCAGGGGGACCTGGCCCGGGGGCGGGCAGCCTTGGCCCAGCTTTCGGGACTGGAAAACCTCCCGGGCCTCCTCCTCTCCTACGCTTGGCCCTGGCTCCTGGCCTTGTTGGCCTTTCTGGTCCTGAGCCTTTTGGGAGAAAGCCGCATCGAACCCCTGCGCACCGTGGAGTTGGTGGATAACCCGATGCCGGGGCCGGGGAGCCTCTACCTCTTCCTCCTCCTCGCCCTCCTCCTGGCCCTGGGCTTCGCTGCCTTCCTGGGCCAGACCCTCTTCGCCAACGCCCTGGCCCTCGTCACCCCTTACCAGCGGGACCAGATCCTGCCCAGCTTCTACCTCGCCTATGGTCTCCTCCTCTTCCTGGGGCTTCTCCTTTGGCAAAGGAGGCGGCTTCCCCAGGTCCTGGGCCCCCTCGAGGGCTTTGTGGAAGGGTTCTGGGTAGGGCCCGCCCTGGTCCTCCTCCTCTTCGCCTACGGGGCAGCGCGGGATTCCGTGAGCCTCCCCACCCTTCCCCTGAACCTCTTAGCCTTCCTGGGCCTGGCCCTCATGGAGCCCTTCTTCCGGGGCTTGGCCCCTCTCGTCCTCCGCGAGCGCTACCGGGACCTGGCCCCCTACCTCGTCCCCCTCCTCTTCGCCCTGGCCGTCCCCGGGCCCACGCTCCTCCTCTTCCTCCTGGGAGCAGGGCTCCTCCTGGTCAAGGAGCGGATGGGAGGCGTCCTGGGGCTTTCTCTGGGCTGGGTGGTGGCAGGGGTGGTGCTCTCCCTTCTGCCTGCCCCCTGGCTCCGCCTCCTTTAGGCCATGCGCCCCGTCTATTTCCTTTCGGACTTCGGCCTGGAGGACCCCTACGCCACCATAGTCCAGGCCGTCCTGGAGGCCCGGGCCCCTGGGTTGCGGGTGGTTCACCTGGCCCACGGCCTGCCCCCGGGGGACCTGCGCCGGGCCGCCTACGCCCTCTTCCAAGCGATCCCCTATCTGCCCGAGGGGGCGGTCCTCCTGGCGGTGGTGGATCCCGGGGCGGGCACGGCGAGGCGGGCCATCGCCGCCTGGGGAAGGCGCCTCTACGTGGGCCCCGACAACGGCCTCTTCACCCTGGCCTGGCTCCTGGACCCGCCAGAAAGGGCCTTTCTTCTGGAAAATCCCGCCCCTCCCAAGCCCCAGGGGGTAAAGCCCCTTCCCGGCTGGCGCCCTGGGGCGCACACCTTCCACGGCCGCGACCTTTTCGCCCCCGCCGCGGCCCACCTGGCCCTGGGCCTACCCCCGGAGGCCCTGGGCCCCGAGGTCCCGGGGGAAACCCTAAACCGCCTTCCCCTCGTCCTGAGCCCCGGGCCTTTGGGGGAGGTCCTCACCTTTGACCGCTTCGGCAACGCCGTCACCACCCTCCTCGCCGCCCCCCTGGGGGGGTGGGTGGAGGTGGCGGGGAGGCGGCTTAGGGTCCTCCGCACCTTTGGGGAGGCCCAAGAGGGGGAAGCCCTGGCCTACTTGGGGAGCGCCGGCCTTCTGGAAATCGCCATCAACCGGGGAAGCGCCCGGGAGGCCCTGGGCCTTCGGGAGGGGATGCCCGTCCGCCTCCTCTAAAGCTCCTGAAGCCAGCGGGCCACCTCCGGTAAAAAAGCGGTGGCGGTGAAGTCCAGGCTCACCGGGGTCACGGAGATGTAGCCCCGGCGCACGGCCCAAAGGTCCGTGCCCTCCTCCTCCTCCCCCACCGGGACGCCCGCGATCCAGTAGTAGGGCCTGCCCTCAGGGTCCAGGCGCTCCACCACGGTGTCCTCAATGCGGTGGGTGGAGAGGCGGGTAACCAAGGCGCCCTTGGGGGTGCCCGCGGGGAAGTTCACATTGAGGAGGACCCCTTTGGGAAGCCCTCTCTCCGCCACCAACCGGGCCAGGCGTGTGGCCCAAAGGGCGGCCTGGGCGAAGTCCAGGTCCTCGCGGGAGGTGTCCAGGCTGAAGGCCAGGGAGGGGATGCCCAAGGAGGTGCCCTCGAGGGCCGCGGCCACGGTGCCCGAGTGGGTGAGGTCCAGGCCCAGGTTCACCCCGATGTTGATGCCGGAGACCAAAAGGTCCGGCCGCCCCAGGAGGTGGACCCCCAGGACCACGCAGTCCGCGGGGGTGCCGTCCACCCGGTAGGCGGGGATCTCCCCGAAGCCGGCGCTAGCGGTGTGCTTGAAGCGCAAGGGGCGGCGCACGGTGATCCCGTGGCCTACCGCCGACTGCTCCACGTCTGGGGCCACCACGTAGACCTCCCCCAGGGCCCGCATGGCCAGGCCTAGGGCCTTGATGCCGGGAGAGAAGATGCCGTCGTCGTTGGCGACCAGGATGCGCATGCCTCAAGCCTAAGGGAAAAGGGCTCCTCGAGGGACCCTCTCCTCGGCCAGGCAAACCCCGGGAGCGGCGGACCCCTTGGGCCTGGGCGCCCTCGCCGCTCTGGCCCGCCTAGTGGGCGGAGCCACCCTCGTGCACGTGGCCGTGGAGG
The DNA here is from genome assembly GCF_003426945.1 of Thermus sediminis. Classification (NCBI taxonomy): domain Bacteria; kingdom Thermotogati; phylum Deinococcota; class Deinococci; order Thermales; family Thermaceae; genus Thermus; species Thermus sediminis. Next base: position 1,223,862 of record NZ_QURO01000004.1, on the reverse strand, counting down.
ATCTCCTCCGGGGTGGCCTCGCGCACCTTCAACACCTGCACCTCAAACTCCAGGTCCCTCCCCGCCAAGGGATGGTTGAAGTCAACGGTGACCTCCTCCCCCTGGACCTCCACCACGGTGAGGGGTATGGGGTTCCCCTCCATGTCCTGGGCGTAGAACTGGGCCCCGGGGGCCACCTCCGCGTCCTCAGGGAAGGCGGAAAGGGGCACCACCTGCACCCCCTCGGGATCGCGGGGGCCATAGGCCTTCTCCGCGGGTACGTGGGCCTGGAAGCGCTCGCCCTCCTGGCGGCCTTCTAGCTCCTCCTCGAGGCCCCGGATCAGGTGGCCGTGCCCGTGCAGGTAGGAAAGCTCCCCCCGGTCCAAGACCTCCCCCTCCACCTGGAGGGTGTAGCGGATGGTCACTACCTTGTCCTGTTCAACCTTCATGTTCGCCTTTCCGCAAGCTAAGGGCTTGCCCCTCCCAGTCTACCAGACCCCCCACCTGGGAAAAGGGGGAAGGGGGACTCCCCTTTACCCCAAGCCTTTTACCCTAACCCACCCAGCCCTATAGTTAGGGGTATGCGGGTGGAAGGGGTGATCGGGAAGACCCCGGTGGTCCGGCTGGAAAGGGTGGTGGAGCCAGGCATGGCCGAGGTCTGGGTGAAGCTGGAGGGGCTGAACCCCGGGGGCTCCATCAAGGACCGCCCCGCCTGGTACATGATCCGGGATGCGGAAGAAAGGGGCCTCCTGCGCCCGGGCTCCGGCCAGGTCATCGTGGAGCCCACGAGCGGCAACACGGGCATCGGCCTGGCCATGGTCGCGGCGAGCCGCGGCTACCGCCTCATCCTCGCCATGCCCGCCCAGATGTCCGAGGAAAGGAAGCGGGTCCTGAGGGCCTTCGGGGTTGAGCTGGTCCTCACCGACCCAGAGAGGCGCATGCTGGCCGCAAGGGAGGAGGCCCTCCGCCTCAAGGAGGAGCTTGGGGCCTTCATGCCCGACCAGTTCGCTAACCCCGCCAACGTCCGGGCCCACTACGAGACCACGGGGCCGGAGCTCTACGAGGCCCTCGAGGGCCGTGTGGACGCCTTCGTCTACGGCTCAGGCACCGGGGGGACCATCACCGGGGTGGGGCGGTACCTCAAGGAGCGCCTCCCGGGGGTGAGGGTCATCGCCGTGGAGCCCGCCCGCTCCAACGTCCTCTCCGGGGGCAAGATGGGGCAGCACGGCTTCCAGGGCATGGGGCCCGGCTTCATCCCCGAGAACCTGGACCTGACCCTCCTGGACAGGGTCATCCAGGTGTGGGAGGAGGACGCCTTCCCCCTGGCCCGGAGGCTCGCCCGGGAGGAGGGGCTCTTCTTAGGGATGAGCTCAGGGGGCATCGTCTGGGCGGCGCTCCAGGTGGCCCGGGAGCTGGGCCCCGGGAGGCGGGTGGCCTGCATCAGCCCCGACGGGGGGTGGAAGTACCTCTCCACCCCCCTTTACGCCGAGCCCTAGCGGCGGAGCACCTGGGCGTCCCTGGGGTAGCGCTTGAGCCCCGCGGGGGCCAGGTTAGCCCGCCGGAACTCCGCTACCCTCAGGTCCGCCAGGCTCCTCCCCCCTTGGTCCCGGAAGAGGAAGCGCACGGGGCGGGGGTCGGCCTTGAGGACGTAGACCTCCACCTGGGCGAAGCCCTGGCCCCCCCTGGCCTGGCCCAGAAGCCTCCAGGCCGGCCCCTCGGGCAGGCGCTCCTCCCCCACGAGGCGGAGTTCGGCCTCCTGGGCCAAGGCCCTAAGGTCCCCAAAGGCCTGGGCAGTGAGGCCGAGCCCCTGCACCTGAGCCCTCTCCCGAGGGGAGATGACCAGCTGGTTGGTGAGGTAGAGGTAGTTCCAGACCTCCCTTTCGGTGATCACGGTGAAGTTGCCCTCCAAGGAGGCGGACTTTAGGAACTCTATGCGGAAAAGACGCTCCTGGGGGATGGCGTAGACCCTGGCCTGCAGCTCCTCCTGGCCCAAAGGGCCCTGGAAGGTGCCCTGAACCAGCGCCTGCCAGGGGGTGGCGAGGTTTCTCTCCACGCGGTCCAGGATCTCCGCTGCAGACTGGGCCAGAGCTAGGTTGGAGATCAGCAAAAGCCCGAGAAAACCGCCCTTCCAGACTCGCTTCACGGCCACCTCCAGGCGTAGCGGACCCAGGCGTAGGGGGCTTGGCGGAAGCCCGCCTCGAGGCCCAGGTCCCCAAGCCACAGGGTGAGGCTACCCGCTGGAGGATGGGAGAGGATGAAAAGAAGGCTAGCCTGCCCTAAGTAAAGGCCGCCCTCAAGGCGGTTGAGTCCCCCCAGGCGCAGGGCGAGGTCCAAGACCTCCCCTCCCTCCCCCACCTCCCCCCGGAGGCCCAGGACCAGGTAGGGAGGCCCCTCCGCCCCCACCCCCAAGGTGTAGGTGGCCCCTTCCCTGAGGGCGTAGGTGGCCTCGGCCCGCCCCCTCTCCAGGAGCAGGCCCACCACCTCCCTAGGGCCCAAGCGGTAGCGGAAGAAAAGCCTACCGTAAAGCCCCTCCTCGGGGAAAAGGGGAAGCGCCCCTTGGGGGCGGTAGGAAAGCCTCCCTTCCAGGGCCAAGGGCCCCGCCCCCCCTTCTAGGAAGAGGGCGAGGCCGACCCCCCCCTCCCCCACCTCCCCCTGAACCCCGTAGGCCAGGAAGCCCAGGGGCCCCAGGGCCAGGCTTCCCAGGTAGCCCAAAGCCCCCCGCCCGGGCTGGAGGCGGAGGAGGACCTCCCCCTCCTCTAGGGCCAAGGCGGCCTCGAGGGTGGGGTGGACCCCGCCCTGGAGGTAGGCCCCGGCCTCGAGGCGGCCCTGGGCCAGAATTGGAACCAAAAAGAAGAGAAGCCAAACCAGCCTGTTCATACCCTTACCTACCCTTGGAAGCAGGCCGAGGCTGAGAAGAGGGCTAGACCCGGAAGAGGGCCAAGGTCAGAGGGTAAGGCCAGACCACCGGCAGGTCCACCCTCTCCAAGTGGCTCCACACACACCATCCCCCCGGCTGTCCCCTTGCGCATCCACCCCACTGTGGAGCAGGATACCCGGCTAGGGGAGCTTAAGACCAGCCTGGAGGGAAGGATGCGGGGAGAGGGATGGCAAGGCCCATGGGGCCGCTAGCCCCTCCGGGGGTTCGTCTTTGCGTAGGAAGACCCCCCTCGGACCTCCGGAAAATGTCGGCCAGCTTACGGGGAACCAAGGGGTAAACTCCGTAGCATGAGGCCGTACCTCATGGCCCTTACCCTAACCGTCGCCGCCTGCGCCCCCCAGGTGACCCAAACCCCGGAGGCCCGCCCCCTCCTGGAGGAGAGGGGCTTCTACCCCGCTAGCACAGGGCTGGAGTGGGTCTACGTCCCCGAGGGGGAGTCCCTGGCCTCCCCCCCTTACCGGATGCGGGTGGAAGGCCCAACGGCCTTTGAAGGCCAGGAGGCCCTCCGCTTCCGCGTCTTCGGCCGGGGGGAGGACCGGGTCTACTTCCGGCAGGTGGGCCCCTTTGGGGTGAGGCTCTTGGGCTTCCAGGAACCCTCGGCCCGGGTGGTCTTCATCCCCCCGCTCCTGGAATACCCCCCCGAGGCCCTTCTCGCCCCCGGCTACCGCTGGGGCGGCACCACCACCGTGCGGGTGGAGCTCCTCACCCCCTCGGGGCGGGAACCCCTCGCCCAGGGCCCCTTGAACTACGGGATGGAGGTCCTGGAGGAGCGGGAGGTGCGGGTGCCGGCGGGGCCCTTCCGCATCTACCGGATCCGCCAGACCTTCCAAGATAGCCGCAGCCAGGACGTGCGGGAGGTCTGGCTTGCCCCCCGGGTGGGCGAGGTGCGCACTCGGGAGGGGCGCATCCTGGTGGAGCGCAACTTCCGCTAGAGGTGGAGCATGGTTCTGGACAAGGTAAATAGGCCCGAGGATCTGAAGAGGCTAAGTCTGGAAGAGCTCTTGAAGCTGGCGGAGGAGATCCGGAGCGAGATCATCCGGGTCACGGCGCAAAACGGCGGGCATCTCGCCAGCTCCCTGGGGGCGGTGGAGCTGATCCTGGCCCTTCACCGGGTCTTCCACTCCCCCAAGGACAGGATCCTCTTTGACGTGGGGCACCAGGCCTATGCCCACAAGCTGGTCACCGGGCGCAAGGACCGTTTCCACACCCTGCGCCAGGAGGGCGGCCTCTCCGGCTTCACCAAGGTCTCCGAGTCCCCCCACGACGCCATCACCGTGGGGCACGCCTCCACCTCCTTGGCCAACGCCCTGGGCATGGCCCTTGCCCGGGACCTTATGGGGGAGGACCACCACGTGGTGGCGGTGATCGGGGACGGGGCCCTCACGGGGGGGATGGCCCTGGCAGCCCTCAACAAGATCGGAGAGCTCCAGAAGAGGATGCTCATCATCCTGAACGACAACGAGATGAGCATCTCCGAGAACGTGGGGGCCCTCAACAAGTACTTCAAAGAGCTTCAGATAAGGAAGTGGTTCCAGGATGCGGAGAAGCTGGGCAAGCAGATCCTGGAGCGCATCTCCCCCCAGCTTTTTGACCTGGTGGACCGGGCCAAGGAGGCGGCCAAGCTCCTCCTAAACCAGGAAAACCCCTTTTACGCCTGGGGGATCCGCTACGTGGGCCCCGTGGACGGGCACGACCTCAAGGGCCTCATCCACATCCTGGAACACCTCAAGGAGCTGGAGGGCCCTACCCTCCTCCACGTGGTCACCCAGAAGGGCAAGGGCTACAAGGTGGCCGAGGCCGACCCCATCTACTGGCACGGCCCCCCCGGCTTCAACCCGGAGAAGCCGGAGAAGGTCTCCAAGGGCTACGGCTGGAGCCAGGCCTTCGGGGATGCGGTCACGGAGCTCGCCTACCAGGAGCCCAGGCTCTTCGTCCTCACCCCCGCCATGCGGGAGGGCTCGGGCCTGGTGCGCTACTCCCTGGAGCACCCCGAGCGCTACCTGGACGTGGGCATCTGCGAGGACGTGGCCGTGACCACGGCGGCGGGCCTGGCCCTGAAGGGGATGAAGCCCATCGTGGCCATCTACTCCACCTTCCTCCAGCGGGCCTACGACCAGGCCATCCACGATGTGGCCATAGAGAACCTCCCCGTGGTCTTCGCCATTGACCGGGCGGGGATCGTGGGGGCGGACGGGGCCACCCACCACGGGGTCTTTGACATCGCCTACCTGAGGACCATCCCCAACTTTCAGATCGCCGCCCCCAAGGATGCTCGGGAGCTTAGGGCCATGCTGAGGAAGGCCCTGGAAGTGGGGGGGCCGGTGGCCATCCGCTACCCTCGGGACAACGTGGAAAGGGTGGAGGAGGGCCTCTGGCCGGAGATCGCCTGGGGCAGGTGGGAGGTCCTCAAGGAGGGGACGGAGGCCTACATCCTGGCCTTCGGCAAGACGCTCCGCTACGCCCTCGAGGCCGCCGGGGAGGACCCCAGGGTAGGGGTGGTGAACGCCCGCTTCCTCAAGCCTCTAGACCTGGAGACCCTGAGGGGGCTTTCCCGGTATAAGCTCCTCACCGTGGAGGACCACCAGAGGATGGGCGGCTTCGGGAGCGCAGTCCTGGAGGCCCTGAACGAGATGGGCCTGAGGCCCGAGGTGCGGGTCCTGGGCTTGCCAGACCGTTTCTTTGAGCATGGCACCATCCCCAGCCTCCACCGCCAGGCGGGGATAGACCCCGAGGGCATCCGGAAGGCCCTGAGGGAGATGGGCATAAGCGTCGTCTGTGAGCGGGCCTGAGGCCCTGGGCTTCGCCGCCAACCTCTACCGCGTCCCGGCGGAGGAGGGCTACTTTTTGGTGGACGCGGGCCTCCCCTGGGAGGCCAAGCGGCTTCTCGCGCTCCTCACGGCCCCACCCAAACTCCTCTTCCTCACCCACCACCACCTGGACCACTCGGGGGGAGCCAGGGCCCTTTGGGAGCGCTTTGGCCTCCCCGTCCTGGCCCACCCAGAGGAGTGGCCCTACCTCACCGGGGAAAGGGCCCGCCCGCCCCTTCCCATCCCCCTTTTGGGAAGAAAGCTCGCCAACCTGGCCCCGCTCCTGCCCAAGGAGGCCCTATGGCCCATAGAGGAGGGAGAGGAGGTCTTCGGCTGGCGGGTGGTGGCCCTCCCCGGCCACACCCTGGGCCAGGTGGGCCTCCTAAAGGAGGGGGTCCTTCTGGCGGGGGACGCCCTTCGGGGGAAGGGCCTTCCCCCTAGGTGGATCAACGAGGACCACGGGCTGGCAAGGCGCACGGTGCGCAGGATCTTGGACCTGGGGGTGCGCCGGGTCTACCTGGGCCACGGGGGGCCCCTGGACCGGGAAGCGGTGGAGGCCCTAGCCCGTAGACTGGGGGTGTGAGAAAAAGCCTTGCCCTCCTTTTCCTGAGCCTGGCCCTGGCCCAAGAGGTAGTGGTCTACCCAGGGTTCGCCGAGATCAAGGAGCCCGTGGTCCTCCCCCCCTCCACCTGGGTCTACCTGGCGGGGGATAAGCTCTCCCGCATCCCCCAGGGCTCCTTGCGCCTCCTCGGGGTGGAGGAGGTGGAAAGGGTCTACCAGGGGGGCGCCGTCCTCTTCCGCTACCGGGGGGAGGGAGGGGCCACCCTGCGCTACCTCTACACGGGGCTTTCCGGGGAGGTCTTCTACACCCTTTTGGAGGGCCGCCTCACCGCCTGGGCCCGGCTCCGCCTCGAGGGGGAGGCCCTGGAGGCCCGAAGGCTCACCCTCCTCGCGGGGGAAGCCCCCCTCCTGAGCCCGCCCGGGAGGGCCGCGCCCCAGATGGCCTTCCGCACCCTGGAGGAAGCCCCGGGAGACACCCCCTTGGGCCTCTTCCGCTACGAGCTGGGGGCAACAAGGCTTTCGCCCGGCATCACCGAGATACCCTTCCTGAAGGCGGAGGTGGCCCCAGAACGCCTCCTCCGCTACCAAGCCCCTTTCCGCACAGACAGGCTCCTCCCTCTAGAAAGGGGCTACCGCTTCCAGGCCCCCTTCCCCCTGGCCCCCGGGGTCCTGGAGGTGAGCGAAGGAGGCTTCCTCCTGGGCCAGGGGAGGATGCCCCCCACGCCCAAGGGGGAGGGGGCCGAGGTCTGGCTGGGGCGGGACCTGGAGGCCAGGCTTTCCCGGAGGGTGGAGAAGGTGGGCGAAACCAAGGAGGAGGCCACCTATAGGGTGGAGACCCGCCTGGAGAACCCCTACCCCTACCCCGTGGTCCTCCTCCTCTCGGAGTCCTTCCCCCACCCCTTCCGCCTGGACTTCCCTGGGGCCACCCTCCTCCCCGAGGGGTACCGGCTCGAGGCCAGGATAGAACCCAAGGAGGCCCGGAGCTTCGTCTACCACCTCACCCGGCCCCGCTAGGGACATCCGCCCCACCCCCTTTGGACAAGGTGGAGGTATGAAGCCAGACCCCCACCCCTTTCCCCTCCTGGCGGCCTGGGAGACGGCCCTGGCCCGCCTCCACTGCCCGGCCTCCGCCGAGCCTGACCCCTTTCCCGGGAAGCTCTCCACGGAAGAGGGGCTCGGGCTCCTCCAGGAGCTTTCCACCCACACCCCCAAGCCCATCCTCCTGCCCACGGGAGGCGGCTCCCTGGCCCCCTCCCCGGTCAGGCAGGCCAGCCTCTCCCCTCCTCCGGAACCCCCTAGGCCACCCGCTCCACCCGGAGGAGGTTGGTGGTGCCCCGCACGCCGAAGGGCACCCCCGCCGCGATGACCACCCGATCCCCCACCTGGGCTAAGCCCTGGGCCTTCACCGCCTGAAGAGCGATCCGTACCATGTCGTCGGTGTCCTGGGGATCGGGGGCCAGGTGGGGCAGGACCCCCCAGACCAGGGCCAGCTGGTTCCGCACCTCGGGGTTCGGGGTCAGGGCCAGAACGGGCACCTGGGGCCTTGTGCGGGCGATGCGGCGGGCGGAACCCCCGGTGGCGGTGAAGACCACGATGGCCCGGGCCCCCACCGCCTCCACGATGTCGTCCGCCGCATGGGCGATGGCGTCTTGGGTGGTAGGGGTAGGGGCAGGCCTCAAGACGCTCAACTCCTGCAAAAACTCCGGAGAGGCCTCCACCGCCCTGGCGATCCTAGCCATCATGGCTACGGCCTCTACGGGATGCCGCCCGACTGCGGTTTCGGCGGAAAGCATCACCGCGTCGGTGCCGTCGAAGATGGCGTTGGCCACGTCCGAGGCCTCGGCCCGGGTGGGGCTTGGGTTTTGCACCATGGACTCTAGCATCTGGGTGGCGGTGACCACGGGCTTCCCCGCGGCGATGCACCGGAGGATGATGCGCTTTTGCACGATGGGCACCTCCTCCGGGGGCATCTCCACCCCCAGGTCCCCCCGGGCCACCATGACGCCGTCCGCCTCCTCGAGGATCTCCTCAAACCGGGCCACCGCTGAGGGCCTCTCTATTTTGGCCATGAGCCGGGCTTGGGAGCCGGAGCGGGCCAGGTAGTGGCGGGCGAGGAGAAGGTCGTCCCGGGTACGCACGAAGGAGATCGCCACCCAGTCCACCCCGATCTCCGCCCCCAGGGCCAGGTCCTGGATGTCCTTCTCGGATAGGGCGGGGATGGAGAGGTCGGCCCCGGGAACGTTGATGCCCTTGCGGTCGGAAAGAATCCCTCCCACCTCCACCACGGTGTGGATCTCGTCCCCTACCACCCTCTCCACCCGGAGGCGGATCCGCCCGTCGTCCAAGAGGAGGAGCTGGCCGGGCCCCACATCCTCGGGCAGGCCCCGGTAGGTTACGGAAACCCGCCCCTCATCCCCCTCCACGGGAACCGGGGTCAGAACGAAGGGCTGGCCAGGCCTGAGCTCCACCCGGCCCTCCTTGAAGCGGCCGATGCGGATCTTTGGCCCCTGGAGGTCCTGAAGGAGGGCCAGGGTCCGGCCTAGCTCTTCAGAGGCCTGGCGCACCCACGCTGCCCGCCTCCCGTGGTCCTCGGGGGTGCCGTGGCTGAAGTTCAGGCGGAAGACGTCCACCCCAGCTTGCGCCAGGGCGCGGATGGCCTCCAGGGAGTCCGTGGCCGGGCCCAGGGTGGCCACGATCTTGGTGCGCTTAAAAGGCCCCATAGCCTAGGAAACGGGCCGCCTGCCCCAGCTCTTCCTCTATGCGCAGGAGCTGGTTGTACTTGGCCAGGCGGTCGGAGCGGGAGAGGGAGCCCGTCTTGATCTGGCCTGCGTTCACCGCCACCGAAAGGTCGGCGATGAAGCTGTCCTCGGTCTCCCCAGAGCGGTGGCTGATCACCACCCGGTATCCGGCCCGCTGGGCCAGGCGGACGGCCTCGAGGGCCTCGGAGAGGGTGCCGATCTGGTTCACCTTCACCAGGATGGCGTTGGCCACCCCGGCCTCAATTCCCCGCTTCAGCCTCTCCGGGTTGGTGACGAAGAGGTCGTCCCCCACGAGCTGCGCCTTGCCCCCAAGGCGCTCGGTGAGGAGCCGCCACCCCTCCCAGTCGTCCTCGGCCAGGCCGTCCTCTATGGAGCGGATGGGGTACTTCCCCACCCAAGCCTCCCAAAAGGCCACCATCTCCTCGGAGGTGAGTACCTTCCCCTCCCCCTCCAAGTGATACCTCCCGTCCCGATAGAGCTCGCTCATGGCGGGGTCCAGGGCCAGGGAAACCTCCTGCCCCGGGGTGTACCCCGCCCGCTCGATGGCGAGGAGGAGGAGCTCCACCGCCTCCTCGTTGCTCTTCAGATCCGAGGCGAAGCCCCCCTCGTCCCCCACGTTGGTGCTGTGGCCCTTTTCCTTCAGCACCCCCTTCAGTTGGTGGAAGACCTCGGCCCCGACCCTCAGGGCCTCGGCGAAGCTCTCCGCCCCCGCGGGCACCAGCATGAACTCCTGGAAGTCCAGGCGGTTGTCCGCGTGCTTGCCCCCATTGATGACGTTCATGAGGGGAACCGGCAGGGTTACCCCCTGCACCCCCCCTAGGTAGCGGTAGAGGGGAAGCCCTAGGGCCTCCGCCGCCGCCCGGGCCGTGGCCAGGGAGACCGCCAGGATGGCGTTGGCCCCCAGGTTCGCCTTGTTGGGGGTGCCGTCCAGCTCCCGCATGGCCCGGTCCACCCCCTCCTGGTCCAGGGCGTCCCGGCCGATGAGCTCGGGGGCGATACGCTCCAACACGTTCTCTACTGCCCGCCGCACCCCCTTGCCCAGGTAGCGCTTACCCCCGTCCCTTAGCTCCAGGGCCTCGTGGGTCCCCGTGGAGGCCCCAGAGGGGACCATGGCCCGGCCCCTTGCGCCCCCTTCCAGCTCCACCTCGGCCTCCACCGTGGGGAAGCCCCGGGAGTCCAACACCTCCCGCGCCTTCACACTGACGATCGCCGTCATGGGATCCTCCTGGGCGGGAAGCGCGTGGAAGCGCTTCCTACCCCATCCATCTCTAAGCTTACACCCTGAGGGGCACCACCACCGCCCGGTAGCCCCCTTCCCCCAGGGGGCGGATCAGGGTGGGGCTGCTGGGCCCAGAGAAGAGGAGTTGAACGTGGCCCTCCTGGGGCTGACCCACCTGTCCCGAGAGGGGAGCTAGGGCCTCGAGGAGGTAGCGGGCGTTGTAGGCCAAGCCCATGGGGGTGCCCTCGAGGTTCACAGGAACCTCCTCCTGCCCCTTGCCATAGTCCCCCTCTGCGGAGAGGAGGGCCCGCCCTTCCTGAAATAGGAGGTCCACCCGATGGTTTTGCTTGTCCGCCAAGACGCTCACCCGCTTCAGGGCCTCCCGAAAGGGCTCCACCTCCAAGACCGCCTTCAGGGGGAACTCCTTGGGAATGACCCGCTCGTAGTCGGGGAACTCCCCCTCCATAAGGCGTACCGCCAGGCGCAAAACCCCCTGCCCGCCCTGACGGACCGCCAGGCCTAGGGTCCCAGGCCCCAGGGCCAGCACCGCCTCCCCTACCCCCGCACCCTTTAGGACCCGCACCACCTCGTCCACGCTGCGGGCGGGGACCACCACCTTCTTGGTGAAGGGCTGGGGCCTTGGGAGGTCAAAGAGGGCCAACCGGTAGCCGTCTGAAGCCACGGCCCTTAGGCCCCTTTCCGAGAACTCCAGTTGCACCCCGCGAAAGATCGCCCGGTACTCCTCGCTGCTGGCGGCGTAGCGCACGTGGACCAGAGCCCGCTGCAGCTCCTCTGCGGAAAGGTCCGCCTGTTGGGTAAAGATCCCGCTCCCTGAGGTTTCCGGATCCGGGAAGAGGAGCTCGGGGTACCCCTCCGGAGAGGCCAAGCCGAGCCGGGTGCTGAACCTCCCCGAGGAGAGAAGAAGCTCCGTTCCTAGGTTGAGCTCCACCGTCTCCCCGGGAAGGCTCCGCACCAGCTGAAAGAAGGGCTGGGAAGGCACCAGGTACTGCCCTTCGCCCGCCACCTGCGCGGAGAAGCGGACCTCCAGGTCTACCTCCCCGTTGCTGCCAAAAAGGACCAAGGCTTCCCGTTCGGCCGCCAGGCCCAGGTAGGTTAGGAGAGGGTTGGAGCTGCGCGAGGGGATCACCCTTTCCAAAAAGGCGATCCGCTCGGCTAATAGGGTCTTGGGAAGGATTACATTCATTGCTGTCCTCCTCTTAACTACTACTAAGACTCTTTTATAAATCTTAAAAAGATTAGTAGCCGTAGTAGTAGGGCCTGTGGATATGTGGATAAAGGGTAGAAAGAGCCCTCCTAGACGCAAAAGGGGTTGTGGATAACTCTTGTGGAAAAGTGGGCTTTGCCTGTGGATAAGGTGTGGATAACCCGCGGGTTATCCACAGGCCCCAAGCCCCCCCAGGTTTTCCACAGGTTATCCACAGGGTTATCCACAGGTGAGGCCGGGTTATCCACAGGGTTATCCACAGGTTATCCACAGCCCTCATCCCAGCTTCTCCCGGAGGGAGCGGAGCAAGCTTTGCACCTCCCGGTCGCTCTCAGAAAGCTCCTGGACCTTTTGGATGGCGTAGAGCACTGTGGTGTGATCCCGGCCGCCGAAGAGCTGGCCGATCTCGGGCAAGGAGGAGCGGGTGAGGTCCCGCACCAGGAACATGGCGATCTGCCGGGGCAAGACCACTTCCTTCCGCCGCCCACCTCCCACCAGGTCCTCCAGGCGGAGGGCGAAGTGCTCCGCCACCACCCGCACGATTTCCTGGGGTTCCACCTCCACCTCCCGGGGGGCGAAGATGTCGGAAAGCGCCTTGGCGGCCACCTGGCGGGTGAGCTCCACCCCGTTTAAGGAGGCGTAGGCCACGGTTCGCATCAGGGCTCCTTCCAGCTCGCGGATGTTGGAGGTGACCTGGCGGGCGATGTACTCCAGAACGTCCTCGCCGATGCGGAGGCCTCGTTGCTCCGCGTTCATCTTCAGGATGGCGATGCGGGTTTCCAGGTCAGGGGGCTGGATATCGGTGATGAGGCCCCACTCAAAGCGGCTCCTCAGGCGGGCCTCGAGGGTCAGGATGTCCTTGGGGGGTCGGTCAGAGGAGAGGATGATCTGCTTGTGGGCTTCGTAAAGGGCGTTGAAGGTGTGGAAGAACTCCTCCTGGGTCCGCTCTTTTCCGGCGATGAACTGGATGTCGTCCACCAGGAGGAGGTCCATGGAGCGGTAGCGCTCGCGGAACTCCGCCATGCGGTCCTCGCGGATGGCGTTGATGAGTTCGTTGGTGAAGGTTTCCGTGGAAACGTACTCGATCCTCAGGTGGGGGAAGCGCTTGGCCACGGAGTGGCCTACTGCGTGCATGAGGTGGGTCTTGCCCAGACCCACGCCCCCGTAGATGAAAAGGGGGTTGTACGCCCGCCCCGGGGACTCGGCCACGGCCACCGCCGCTGCGTGGGCCATGGAGTTGTTGGGCCCCACCACGAAGTTCTCAAAGGTGTACTTGGGGTTGAGTTTGGGCGGGGCGGGTTCGGCCTTGGGAGCGGCCTGGAAGATGTCCTCCTGGACCGGGGCGTTGGGGATCACCCGTAGCTCAAAGCGGGGAACCTGGGCCCCTAGGAGGCCCAAGGCCTCCTGGATCAGCTCGGCGTAGTGCCGCCTTATCCAGTCCAGGGCAAAGGAGGTGGGCACCGCTAGCTCCAAGACCCCCTCCTGGATGCCCAAGGGGCGAATCCTCTCAAACCAGGTGTGGTACTCCACCTCGGTGATGTTGCGGCGGATGTGCTCCAGAACGTGTTGCCAGACCGCCTCGTGCGTCAAGGTCACCCCCACCGTCCGAGGGAACATTCTACGCTAGGGGCTTGGTAAAGTGAAAAGCAGGATGGGGTACGAGGTGGTGGTGGTGGGCGGGGGCCACGCGGGCCTCGAGGCCGCCTGGGCTGCGGCCGCCTTGGGGGTGCGGGTGGCCCTGATCACGGTGAACCCGGAGCGGATGGGCATGATGCCCTGCAACCCGGCGGTGGGAGGGCCGGGCAAGAGCCAGCTGGTGGCGGAGCTGGTGGCCTTGGGGGGGCTCATGGGCCGGGCGGCGGACGCCGCCGCTATCCACACCCGGGTCCTGAACCGCTCCAAGGGCCCTGCGGTGCAGAGCCTTAGGGTCCAGGTGGACCGGGACCTCTACGCCCTGAAGGCCCAGGAGATCCTCTTGGAAAGGCCCATCTCCGTGCTCCGGGGTGAGGTGGCCGCCCTCTGGGTGGAGGGGGGGAGGCTCGTGGGGGTGAGGACCGTGGACGGCCGGGGCATCCCCGCCAAGGCAGTGGTGGTGGCGGGGGGCACTTTCCTCTCCGGGGTGGTCTGGTACGGAAGGAGGTCCCGACCCGCGGGAAGGCAGGGGGAGCCCCCGGCCCGCTTCCTCTCCCAAAGCCTAAGGGAGGTGGGCCACACCCTGCGCCGCTTCAAGACCGGGACCCCGCCTAGGATCCGGGCGGACTCCGTGGACTTTGGGGAACTGGAGGCGGTCCCCCCCGAGGTGCCCCCGGGGAGTTTCACGGGAAACCCCGGGCCCTACGCCCAGCGGCTCCCCACCTGGCAGACCCGCACCACGGAGAGGACCCACCGGCTCATCCTGGACAACCTCCACCTCTCCCCGCTCTACGCCGGGGACATCCGGGGGATCGGACCCCGGTACTGCCCCTCCATAGAGGACAAGGTGGTGCGCTTCGCCGACAAGGAGAGCCACCTCCTCTTCGTGGAGCCCGATGGCCTTTCCACCAGCGAGGTCTACCTCCAGGGCTTCTCCTCAAGCCTTCCTCCGGAGCTCCAGGAGAAGATGGTGCGAAGCCTCCCGGGCTTCTCCCGGGCGGTGGTCCAGCGCTACGCCTACGCGGTGGAGTACGACAGCCTGGACCCCACGGAGCTCACCCGGGGCCTCGAGTCCCGCCTCCTGCCCGGGCTTTTCAGCGCCGGGCAGGTAAACGGGACCTCGGGGTACGAGGAGGCTGCCGCCCAGGGGCTCTTGGCGGGGCTGAACGCCGCCCGCTACGCCTTGGGGCTTCCCAAGGTGCACCTGGGCCGGGAGACGGGCTACATCGGGGTCCTGGTGGACGACCTGGTGGGGCGGGGCACGGACGAGCCCTACCGCATGATGACGGGCCGGGTGGAGCTCCGCCTCCTCTGCCGGGCTGACAACGCCGACGAGCGCCTGGTGCCCCTGGCGGTGGCCTGGGGCTTGAGGCCTAGGGAGGACCTGGAGCGGGTGCGGGCCAAGTACGAGAGGGTGGAGGCGGAGCTCAGGCGCCTGCAGGCCCTCAGGGTGGAAGGGGTGAGCGGCCTCCAGTGGCTGAGGCGCCCCGGGAACACCTACGAGGCCCTCCTGGAACGCTTCCCTACCCCAACCCCCCTTTCCCAGGAGGAGCGGGAGCAAGTGGAGATCCGGGCCAAGTATGCGGGTTACATAGAGCGGCAGGAAAGGCTTCGGGAGAGGATGCGGGACCTGGAGGCCCTCCGCCTCCCTGAGGGCCTGGACTACCCCAGGGTGCCGGGCCTCTCCCGGGAGGCGGTGGAGAAGCTTTCCCGCTTCCAGCCCCGCACCCTAGCTGAGGCCGCCCGCGTCCCCGGGATTCGCGACTCGGACCTCACCGCCCTTTTGGTCCACCTCAGGCGGGAAGGGTAGTGTTTCACGGGAAACAGGAGGGGACGTGGGCCTGAGCCCGGAGGGCAGGGGGCTTCTTCTGGAGGGGGGAAAGGCTTTGGGGCTGGACCTAAGGCCCCACCTAGAGGCATTTTCCCGCCTCTACGACCTCCTCATGGAGGGCAACCGCAAGGCCAACCTCACCGCTCTGCGCACGGAGCGGGAGGTGGTGGCCAAGCACTTCCTGGACTCCCTCACCCTCCTTCTCTTTCCCCTCTGGAAAGGACCCCTCAGGGTCTTGGACCTGGGCACAGGGGCTGGGTTTCCCGGTCTTCCCCTGAAGATCGTGCGCCCGGAGCTGGAGGTGGTCCTCCTGGACGCTACCCGGAAGAAGGTGGCCTTCCTGGAGGAGGCGGTGGCGGCCCTGGGGCTCGAGGGGGCCTACCCCCTCTGGGGCCGGGCGGAAGAGGTGGCCCACTTGCCGGAGCACCGGGAGGCCTACCATCGGGTGACGGCCCGGGCCGTGGCCCACCTCTGCGTCCTGGCGGAGCTAGGGCTTCCCTTCCTCCGGCGGGGCGGGCATATGGTGGCTCAGAAGGGGCCCAAGGTAAGGGAGGAGCTCTCCCTTCTGCCCAAGGCCCTGGGCCCCTTGGGGGGTTCCTTGGGGGAGGTGCGCTCTTTCCGCCCCCCCTTTTTGGAGGAGGAGCGGGCCCTGGTGGTCCTAGCCAAGGAGGCCCCCACGCCCTCCGCCTACCCCCGCCGCCCGGGGGTTCCCGAGAAAAAACCTTTATGCTAGTGGGCGAGGTGCGCCGCATCGCCCTGGTCAACCAGAAAGGAGGGGTGGGCAAGACCACGACCGCCATCAACCTGGCCGCCTATCTGGGCCGCATGGGTAAGCGGGTCCTGCTGGTGGACCTGGACCCCCAGATGAACGCCACCAGCGGCCTAGGATTGCGCCCGAGGAAGGGGGTGTACCAGCTCTTGCAGGGGGAGCCCCTGGAGGAGTTGGTCCACCCCGTGGACGGGTTCCATCTCCTTCCCGCTACCCCAGATCTCGTGGGGGCCATGGTGGAGCTGGCGGACAACCCCCTGGCCCTGGCCCAAGCCCTGCGGGACGAAGGCTACGACTTCACCCTTCTGGATGTTCCCCCCAGCCTCTCCCCCCTGACGCTAAACGCCCTGGGGGCGGCCCAAGGGGTGGTGGTGCCGGTGCAGGCCGAGTACTACGCCCTCGAGGGGGTGGTGGGGCTCCTCGCTACCCTAGACGAGGTGCGGGGCCGCCTCAACACCGCCTTGAGGCTTCTTGGCATCCTCATCACCATGTACGATGGCCGCACCTTGCTTTCCCAGCAGGTGGAGGGGGAGCTCAGGGCCCACTTTGGGGAGAGGGTCTTCTGGACGGTGGTCCCCAGAAACGTGCGTCTGGCGGAGGCCCCTGGCTTTGGCCGCACCATCGCCCAGCACGCCCCCACCTCCCCGGGAGCCCACGCCTACCGGCGCCTGGCCGAGGAGGTGATGGCCCGTGTCCAAGAGGGTTAGCGGTCTAGGAAGGGGCCTTGAGGCCCTCCTGCCCAAGGGGACCGGCGGGGTGGTGCGCCTTCCCCTTTCGGCCATCCGCCCTAGCCCCGCCCAGCCCCGGCGGCGGTTTTCCCCGGAGAGCCTGGAGGAGCTCGCCGCCTCCATCCGGGAGAAGGGCCTCCTCCAGCCCCTCCTGGTGCGCCCCAAGGGGGAAGGGTACGAGCTGGTAGCCGGGGAAAGGCGCTTTAGGGCCGCCCAAATGGCGGGGCTTTCCGAGGTGCCCGCCCTGGTGCGGGACCTCACGGACCGGGAGGCCCTGGAACTGGCCCTGGTGGAAAACCTCCAGCGGGAGGACCTTTCCCCCGTGGAGGAGGCCCGGGGGTACCAGGCCCTTCTTTCCATGGGCTTGACGCAGGAGGAGGTGGCCCGGCGGGTGGGCAAGGCCCGCTCCACGGTGGCCAATGCCCTGAGGCTCCTCCAGTTGCCCGAGGAGGTCCTGGAGGCTTTGGAGGTGGGGGAGATCACGGCGGGGCACGCCCGGGCCCTCCTCATGCTGGAGCCCGAGGACCGGCTCTGGGGCCTGGGGGAAATTCTGGAGAAGGGGCTTTCCGTGCGCCAGGCTGAGGCCTTAAGGGAGCGCCTAGGCAAGGAGCGGAGGCCCAAGGAGCCCTCCCCCCTTTCCTTGGAGCTCTCCCGGCACCTGGGCCTTCCTGTGAAGGTGGTGGGGGGGAGGCGGGGCCGCCTGGTCATCCACTACCGCTCCCCTGAGGAACTCTCGGCCCTTCTGGAGCGCCTGGGCTACCACGCGTAGCCGAAGCTCACCCGGACCGCCCCCATCCGGTCCGTGCGGTAGACCTTTGCCCCGTGGGCCTCGAGGCGCCCCAGGACCTCGGGGTGGGGGTGGCCGTAGGGGTTCCTCCCCACCCCGATGAGGGCGATTCCCGGCCTGGTCCTGGCCAGGAGGGCCTCGGAGGTTCCCGTGCGGGAGCCGTGGTGGCTGACCTTGAGGACCTCCAGGGCCTCCACGGAAAGCCTAGCCTCCACCTCCTTCGGCAGGTCCGCTAGGAGGAGGGCTCTGGCGGGGCCAAACTCCAAGAGGAGGGCGAGGCCATCCCAGTTGTCGTCCCCGCTCAAGAAGGCGGGCCAGAGGACCCGAAGCCACCCCTTCCCCACCCGGATCTCCGTGCCCGCCCCGGGGTAGAGGGTGGCGACCCCTTTAGCCTCCAGCGCCCGGACCAGGGGGTGGTCCTTGGGGAAGGCGGGGGAGAGGAGGGCGAGGCCCACCGGGACCTCCTCCACCACCTTGAGAAGCCCCCCGTAGTGGTCGGCGTCGGGGTGGGTGGCCACCACGACCTCGAGGGCCTCCACCCCCAAGGCCCTCAGGGCCCGCACCACCCTCTCCCCTTGCCAAGGCCTCCCCCCGTCCACCAGCACCTCGGCCCTGCCCATCCGGGCCAGGAGGGCATCCCCCTGGCCCACGTCCAAAAGCCACAGGTCCAGGGGTTTGGGGAGACCCGCCGCTAGGCTCGCCAGCACGGGCAGGGTGGCGAGGAGGAGGGCTTTCCGCCAGGGGAGGACCCGGTGGAGGGCCAAAAGGGGGGGAAGCAGGCCTAGGTAGTAAAGGGCGAAGCCCCATGGGGAGATCTCTCCCCACCACAAGAGGGGAGCCTGGGAGGCCTGTTCCGCCAGGGCCAGGAGGGCCTGGGCCAGAGGCTCCACGGGGAAGGCCAAGGCCCCTCCCAGGAGGAGCTTGAGGAAGCCCAGGGGCACCAGAAGGGCCGCCAGGGGGAGGGCCAGGAGGTTGCTGAGGGGAGCGAGGAGGGGGAGGAAGTGGAAGCGGTGGAGGAGAAGGGGGGCCAGGAAGGCCTGGACCGCTAGGCTAGCGGCGAGCCCCCCGAGGAGGTAACCCCGGAACCCAGGGGGGAGCTTTAGGGAGGGGAGGACCAGGGCCAGGCCCAAGACGGCCAGGTAGGAGAGCTGAAAGCCCAGGCTGAGGAGGGCCTCGGGCCTCAGGAGGAGCTGGAGGAAAAGGGCCACCCCCAGGGCCTGGACCACCCCCGCGGCCCCTAGGCCCAGGAAGAGGCCGAGGAGGGAGAGGCCCGCCATGAGGCTGGCCCGTACCAGGGAGGGGCTGGGGCCCGCCAGGAAGAGGTAGAGGGGGAGGAGGCCCAGGGCCAAGAGGTAGCGCCAGCGGCCCAAGGGGAGAAGGAGGGCGCTTCCCACGAGGAAGCCCACGTGGAGGCCGGAGACCGCCAGGAGGTGGGCCAGGCCCGCCCTTTGAAAGAGGCTGTAGGCCTCCTCGAGGCCCAGCTTCTCGCCCAGGACCAGGCCCTCCAAAACCTCCTTGGTGGGCGGGGAGAGGCCCGCGGCCAGCCTTTCCCGTAAAGGGGCTCGCGGATTGGGGAGGGGGGAGAGGAGCTGGGCCCGTTCCACGTGAAACACCCCCTTTACGCCTTGGGCCAGGAGCCAGGCCCGCTCGTCAAACCCCCCGGGGTTGCGCCGGGGCTCGGGAGGAGCCAGGTACCCCCGTAGGTGGTAAACCCCGTCCTCCAGGGGCGGAAAGCGCCGCAGGCGCAGGCGGTGCCCCTGCCATTCGGTAAACCCCTCCCGGACGGTGAAGGTGCCCTCTATCCGCAGGCCGTAAGGGGGTTCCGGGACGGGGAAGAGGAGCCCCCGCCCGAGGACCAGGAGGAAACCCAGGAGGAGGGGCAGCCGTTGCCAGAAAAGGAGGAAGGGGACCAGGACCAGGGCCAGAGGGTAGAGGAGAACCCAGGCTCCCAGGAGACCCCCTAGGCCCAAGCCTACCCCAGGGGAAACGAGGTGCATCCTCACGGCACCACGTAAGGCCGGAGCTTCTCCAGGGTGGCCGGGCCGATGCCCTTCACTTTGAGGAGATCCTCCACCGTTTCGTAGGGCCTCCCCTCTAGGATGCGCCTCGCTAGGACGGGGCCTATCCCGGGGAGGGCCTCTAGGTCCTCGAGGCTGGCCCGGTTCAGGCTCACGGGCTCCGGGGCTGGCGGGGTGAAGGCGGCCTCCACAAGCGTCTCCACCCGCACGGGGTGAGGCCTGGGGGAGATCTTGGGCCAGAGGCTAAGGAGGCCGAGAAGGGCTACCGCGAGGAGGTAGCCAAGGACCACTCCGTCAAGGCCAGCCCAAGCCCGCCCAAAACCACCCCGGCCAGGGCCCAGGGATCGGCCCCGGGGTTCAGGGCCACGAAGGCCACGGTGTAGGCCAGGGTGAGGAGGGCGAGGGCCTTTAGGGGAAGGGCCAAAGGGCTTCCACCCCCCTTGGGTCTGGGGGTGTCGGCTGGGGCTTCCGCCGCCTTGGGCTCCGGGGCTAGCTCCACCGAGGCGGGCTTGGGCGGGGCCTCCTCTTCCCAAATGGGGACCCTCTGGCCCTCCCCGCTTGGGGCGTGGGAAGCGGGTTCGGGGCTGGGGAGAGGGGAGGCCTGGGGGCTTGGCGGCGGGGCGGCGGTGGCCTTCCGGGCCCGGGCCACGTGGGGCCTAAGGCCCTCCAGGAAGGCCTTGAGCTCCTCCAGGGGAAAGACCCTCAGGGGGATGGTAAGGGTCTCCTCCTCCCCCTGGACCACCAGGTTCCCTCCCTCGCCGCGGCCCACCCGGCGGATGCGGGAAAGCGCCATCCTCTTTACCCCGGTCTCGTCCACCAACACCAGGTGGGTTTCCGTCACGGCCAGGAACCCCCCGGGCCCCTCCAAGCGTGCCAGGGCCCGCTCTGCCAGGCGGGAAAAGGCTTCCTCGTACTTGCCCATGGCCCCATTGTATACTCCCTCTCATGCCTCTCCGCCTAGGTCACCGCGGCCTTGCCCTGGGGGTGAGGGAGAACACCCTGGAGGCTTTCAGGAAAGCCCTGGAGTTAGGCCTGGACGGCTTTGAGTTGGACGTGCACCAGACCCGAGACGGGGTCTTGGTGGTCCACCACGACTTCACCCTGAAGGGGGTTCCCATCGCCAGCCTCGTCCTGAAGGAACTCCCCCCCTACGTGCCCACCCTCGAGGCCGTCTTGCAGGCCTTTCCCCAGATCTGGATCAACGTGGAGCTGAAGAGCCTCCCCCCCGAGACCGACGGCAGGGAGGAGGCCCTGGCCCACCTCCTCGCCCGCTACCCCTCGGAGCGCCTTTGGGTGAGCTCCTTTGACCCCCTGGCCCTGGTGCGCCTTGGGCGCCTGGGGGTACGGCCTCTGGGCTTCCTCTACCAGAAGCCCGAGGCCTTGGAGCTCGCCCCCTGCCTGGGTGTGGATTGGGTCCACCCCTGGGAGGCCCTGCTCACCGAGGAGGAGGTGCGCCGGCTCAAGGGCCGCTACCGGGTCCTGGCCTGGACGGTGAACGATCGCTCCCGGGCCGGAGCCCTCGCGGCGTGGGGAGTGGACGCCCTGGTCACGGACATTCCAGAGGCCCTCGTATAATGGAGGGGCTATGGCGAACCTGAAGAGCCTTCCCGTGGGCAAGGGTGCTCCCGAGGTGGTCCACATGGTCATCGAGGTCCCCCGGGGCTCAGGCAACAAGTACGAGTACGACCCCGAGCTGGGGGTGATCAAGCTGGATAGGGTGCTCCCCGGAGCCCAGTTCTACCCCGGGGACTACGGCTTCATCCCCTCCACCCTAGCGGAGGACGGGGACCCCCTGGACGGGCTCGTCCTCTCCACCTACCCCCTTCTGCCCGGGGTGGTGGTGGAGGTACGCCCCGTGGGCCTCCTCCTCATGGAGGACGAAAAGGGAAACGATGCCAAGATCATCGGGGTGGCAGCTGAGGACCAACGCCTGGACCACATCCAGGACATCGGGGACATACCTGAGGGCATAAAGCAGGAGATCCAGCACTTCTTTGAAACCTACAAGGCCCTCGAGGCCAAGAAGGGCAAGTGGGTGAAGGTGACGGGCTGGCGGGGCCGGGAGGCGGCCTTGGAAGAGGTCCGGGCCTGCATCGCTCGCCACGCGGGCTGAGGAGCCTCTCCCCCTTTGGGGGGCAGGATCCTCCTGGGAGGTGGTTCATGGTGTGCCCGGTTTGCGGCGAGCCCCTGGACCTGGAGGGGTACGAGGCAGGGGATCTCTTGGACTGCGAGGCCTGCGGTGCGGTCCTCCACCTCCTTTCCGACGGCACCTTGGAGGTGGTGGAGGTGCCTGGGGAGGAAAAGGAGCCCCTTTGGGGCCTCGAGGCCTTTGGGAAGGGGGAGGAGGTGGTTCTCCGCTTCTCCGGGGGGACCTTAGAGGAGGTGCGCCTCCTCAAGGCCGAGCTTCTAGAGGCCCTGGGGCGGCTGGAGGAGGGGGTGGGCGGGGAGCCTCCCAGGGAGGCGGAGGACGAGCCCAACCTGGAGCCCGACTACCTGACCGTTCACGTGGGGACCGACCAGGGCCCCCTCGTCCTGCGGCGGATCCTCTTCCCCGGGGCCAGGGACCTTTTGGAGTTCACCCTGCCCTCGGGCTCCCTCTACGAGCTCCCCTTCCGCCAGGTTCTGGCGGCGCTTAGGCCCGTGCTCCTCTAGCCCCATGCGCTTGGTTCTGGTCCCCACCCCCATCGGCAACCTGGAGGACATCACCCTAAGGGCCCTCCGGGTGCTGCAGGAGGCGGAGGTGGTGGCCTGCGAGGACACCCGGCGCACGGGGCTTCTCCTCCGCCACTACGGCATCCCCACCCCCACCTTGCGCCTGGACGGGCACACCGTGGGCCGGGCCAAGGACCTCCTCGCCCCCTACGCCTACGTGGCCTACGCCACGGACGCGGGTACCCCGGGGATCTCGGACCCTGGGGCGGAGCTGGTGCGCCTGGCCTTAGAATGGGGCTGGCGGGTGGAAGCCCTTCCTGGTCCCACTGCCCTCATCCCCGCCCTGGTGGCCTCGGGCCTGCCCACCCACCGCTTCACCTTTGAGGGCTTCCTCCCCAAGGGGGGAAAGGAGCGCAAGGAAAGGCTTCAGGCCCTGGCCCAGGAAGGGAGGACCGCGGTGCTCTACGAAAGCCCCCACCGCCTTAGGAAAACCCTTCAGGACCTCATAGAAGTCTACGGGGAAGCCCACCCCGCGGCCGTGGCCCGGGAGATCAGCAAGGTCCACGAGGAGGTCTTCCGGGGAAGCCTGGGGGAGGCGCTGGGGCGTTTCGCCGAGCCCAAGGGGGAGTTCGTCCTGGTCCTGGGGCCCAAGGAGGCCCCGGCCCCGGACGCCAGAAGGCTCCATGAGGCGCTCAAGGCCCAAGGCCTTTCCGGGAAGGCCCTCTTCCGCGCCCTGGTGGCGGCGGGGGTGCCCCGGAACGAGGCCTACCGCCTAAGCGTGGAGGATAGATGAAGCGTATTGGGGTTTTCACCAGCGGGGGCGATGCCCCTGGCATGAACGCGGCCATCCGGGCCGTGGTGCGCCAGGCCTACGCCCTGGGGATTGAGGTCGTGGGCATTCGCCGGGGCTACGCGGGCATGATTCAGGGGGAGATGGTCCCCCTGGGGGTGCGGGACGTGGCCAACATCCTGCAGCGGGGGGGTACCCTCCTCCTCACCGCCCGGAGCCAGGAGTTCTTCACGGAGGAGGGGCGGGCCAAGGCGGTGGCTAAGCTGAAGGCCGCAGGCATAGGGGGCCTGGTGGCCATCGGTGGGGACGGCACTTTCCGCGGGGCCATGCGCCTTGTGGAGGAGCACAGGGTGCCGGTGGTGGGGGTGCCGGGCACCATTGACAACGACCTCTTTGGCACCGACCACACCATTGGCTTTGACACCGCGGTGAACACCGCCTTGGAGGCCATTGACCGCATCCGGGACACCGCGGCGAGCCACGAGCGGGTCTTCTTCATCGAGGTCATGGGGCGGCACGCGGGCTTCATCGCCCTGGACGTGGGCCTGGCGGGGGGTGCGGAGGTGATCGCCGTGCCCGAGGAGCCCGTGGACCCCAGGGCCATCGCCCAGGGGCTTTTGGAGTCCCAGAAGCGGGGGAAGACCAGCTCCATCGTGGTGGTGGCGGAAGGGGCCTATCCCGGCGGGGCAGCAGGCCTCCTTTCCGCCATTCAGGAGCACGTAAGGGTGGAGGCCAGGGTCACGGTCCTGGGCCACATCCAGCGGGGAGGAAGCCCCACGGCCAAGGACCGCATCCTGGCGAGCCGCCTGGGGGCGGCGGCGGTGGAGGCCCTGGCCGGGGGGACCAGCGGGGTGATGGTGGGAGAGGTGGAGGGGGAGGTGGAGTTCACCCCCCTCGAGGAGGCTGTGGAGCGCAGGAAGGATATCAAGCGGGCCCTCCTCTCCCTATCGCGGGTGCTGGCCCTCTAGGGCGAGGGCCTTCCGGAGCCAGGGGGTCTGCCAGGCCAAGCGGAAGACCTCCCGGGCGAAAGGGCTTTCGCTCACCCCTTGGTAGACGGGGGTGGGGAGGTTCACCGAGGGGTAGCGCAGGGTGGCCCCCACCGCTTCCCAAGGAAATCCCGCCCAGAGGGCTAGGGCCAGGAAAAACCCCACGAGGAAGCCTCCCAGG